>JAAURB010000138.1 GCA_012033335.1 Oscillatoriales cyanobacterium RM2_1_1 | reverse complement strand
CGCAAGACGCTCTGTTATTCCAAATCCGTAGAAATGCTGAAGCACTCGATTCGGTTGCTACTTCATTACCTCAAATTCTGGGATGTCCCGATTCCGCAATGATTCATTGCATCATTCAGCAACGCCGGATTTTTAAGACGGGAATTATTTGATCCTTCCCGATTATTACTTGAAAGGAGTCAAGTAAGAAAGAGTGGATTTCCCCAACTTCTCCCGATCTCAAAAGGTTGGCTGGAGAAGTTTTGCTTGTTTTGTCAGAAGAAAGTAGGTTCTCATTTCTCCTTTCCCTTTGATCGGGATTATCCCCCTTGACTCAAATTGAAACCGATCCTTCAACCGTTCATAGACCGCTTCTGTCACTTGAACTCTGCCAGGAATGCCATGGGATTCCATTCGGCTGGCGACATTGACCGCATCTCCCCAGAGATCATAGATGAATTTTTTCTGACCGATCACCCCAGCGATCACGGGGCCTAGATTGATCCCAACTCTGATGCTGAGATTGGTGTGATAGTGGAGATTAAATCGGTCGATTTCTCTCTGCATATCCAGGGCCATTTCAGCCACCGCTTCCAAATGGTTCTTGCGGAAACTGGGTAAGCCCCCCACTACCATGTAAGCATCGCCAATAGTTTTGATTTTTTCTAGTTGATGGCGATCGCACAGTTGATCAAAGGCAGAAAAAACAGTATTCAGTAAATCCACCAGAGCCTCTGGATTCATTTGTTGAGATAGGGCCGTAAACCCGACAATATCTGCGAATAAAATACTCGCCTCAGCAAATCCATCGGCAATCGTGTTTTCCCCCGATTTCAACCGCCGGGCAATCAATTCTGGCAGGATCGATAATAGCAATCGCTCTGACTGTTCCTTTTCGTCCTGAAGCTCTGAGGTACGGACATGGACTTGGCGCTCTAACTCTTTGGAGGTTTGGCGCAGGCGACCCATAATAATGGTCAATCCTGAAATGCCCAATACCGAAAGCCCGGTCAGCATGACGCTGGTTTCTCGTAATCCAGACTGCACCTGCTGGCTGATGATATCAAGGGGCTGGGTAATCTCCAGAATCCCCCGGACATCTCCAACTTTCCAATCCGTTTTGGGGGTTCCGGGGTAGGTGTTGTGGCACTCTACACAACTAGGTCGCAGAATATCTGCCTCGGCATATCGAAAAACCGGGCGACCCATCAGTGTTTGTTTTTGGTAGTAGGGGAAGTCTGGATTTTTTCGCAATTGCTGTAGAGCATCCTGCTCAAATTGATCGCGAGGGCCTCCAGTGGTCTTGCGCCAGGGAAAAGGGTAATCGCTGTAAAGATGAACAGAGACCCCTGACTGGCTGGTACGAATCCGCTCTCCCAGCTCAATTAAAAAGGTTGCGGGCAATGGTATTGAGCCAGTAGCCATCAGGTAATCATGAGTTGCCCTAACCTGTCCTGTAGCCGTTGCCGGGAGAACCACATCAGAACTGTAGAGGGTGCGGGCTTCCCTCAGGGCTTGGGCATATTGCTTTGAGTTCGTCAGGGCTTGGGATGCAATCAGTTGAGACGTTAAATGCTGCATATTGGACATGGCAACACCAATGCCAATACAGAACAGCAAAGTCAGGATCAAAATGGTCTGACGATAGAGGAGTTGAACAAACTGCCGCCAGACCTGGACAATAAACTGAAGCATATAATTCGAGGGAAGTATAGGATGCCGATTGTCAGAGTTATGGGCTGGCTTAAGAGCCAAACTCAAAATCGGAACTCAAGCGCTTAGGGCGACTCGAGTCACTGAAACTGCTGCGGTTATTTAAAGGGTTCAAGTTTGGTCAGGGTGGAAGCTTTACCCTTAGAGGATTACACTCAGAGGATTACGGGAAGAAAATTATGGGAAGAACTAAACGAAAACCCTACATTTAGTTATACTTGGTTACGCTTAGAAGTTACGCTTAAAAAATGTACTTAGAGATGAGGGTTCCAGGTTTTTCTGGCGGCCTTCTATTTCCATTATCCAACGTTAAACTGAGAATTCAGGCTAAAACCTCAAATTGCCACAAGTACTGATGCCACTGAATGCTTATTGCTTAAAGTCCGCCATGTCCCCCAGAGGCGGGCAACACCCCTTTCTCAACAGTTCACAGTCTCAACAGTTCACACTATCCATCAAGCTGATAGGTATCCGTAGCTTTGACTTATGCAGTTGTAGGGACTCTGTTGATGTGCGATCTGTGGCTTTGCTTTTGCTTAAAATTTTACAGCGGGGGCTGTTAAAGCTCCTAACCCGCTTCAAGGCCATGGCAGATGATCTGACCAATCAATTAAACCCTGAAGAGGAGAATTTAAGAGTAAAATACGGGGACAGTGTATTTTTTACACGGAATCAGGTCTTTCGCAGGATGGAGCCATCATGGTAAACCGCAACTTTAAACTGCCATTTTTGGGGTCTTCAAAATTTACCTTCCTCTGCCTCTCCGCTGTTCTCATTCTCTTGGGAAAAGCTCAATTCCAGGCTGCTGCCACCAGTGAAGTATTTACCCAGGTTGAGAAATTGAGCAGTACCCGACGTCAGGATCGGTTGGCGGCTGTGCGATCCCTCAGGCAAATTGGCTCCCCCGTTGTTCCGATTCTGATGGAAGCTCTGGAATCTCCAGAACCTTCTATCCGCAAAAACGCTGCCTTTGCTCTGGGTTCTATGGGTTCAGAGGCGGTTGAGGCAATTCCTGCCCTGTTTTCTGCCCTGACGACCTGGGAGCAAACTGACCGGATAGATGCAGCCCTAGCCCTTCACCAAATTGCCCTGGCTTCCCCGGATAATCTGAACCGAGTTCTAGCTGAACTGGAAACTGCCCTGGGTGATCAAAGTGCCTCAGTGCGTCAAGGGGCTACGGTGGGTTTAGGGCTATTTGGAGCTGCTGCAACCCCAGCCATTGACCCATTAATTGCAACGTTACAGGATCCTGATGAAGAGGTGCGAGTCGGGGCGGCGATCGCCCTCAAGCGGATTGGCGCTCCAGCCATTCCAGCCCTGACTGCCGCCCTCACCCATGAAAATGCCCAGGTACGGGCCAAAGCCGCCTTTGCCCTGGGGCGGATTAATGCCGCTGCTATGCCCAAGGTGGCCGCAACCCTGGAAACCAGTGATCGCCAGATTCGTCAAACCGCCGCCCAGTCCTTAGAAAAACTTTCAGCCACTCAACTCTACGCCCAGCGAGGCAATACCCCAACTGGTCGCCCAGGGGTAGGGGTTAGCAATCGTCCCAGCACTGGGGGAAATCGACCAACGGCTCCAGGATTGAATCGGCCCAATCCGATTCCCACGGGCCGTCCTACGGTTCGACCCACCGTTCGACCTACCGGCCGTCCAATTCCTTCTGTCCCCAATCCTCGCCCAAACGGAGGGGGTCGCTAGGTTCGGATGAGCCATTTCGGGTGAGCCATTGTGGATGAATCCTTGAGGAAAATTTTCGCTGAGGCGATCGCGCTTCACGGAGCCGGAAACCTGGATCGGGCCGCCACAAAGTACTGCCAACTATTGCAGATTACTCCAAATTCATCGGAAATCTGGGAGCATTTAGGTCAGATTTATTTTGAGCAGGCCCAATATGATCAAGCCCTGATAGCTATTGAACAGGCTCTAGAGCTGAACTCAACCCAGGCTAGTTCTTATTATTACCTGGGTTTAGTCTTGGAAACCCTGGGAGATTCAACCTCAGCAATTCAGGCATATCAAAGGGCAATTGACCTGAACTTTCACCAGATTGAAGCCCATAATCAGTTGGGAAATTTGGTGTTGGAGCAAGGAAACTTGAAACAGGCCCAGGCCATTTATCAGACTGCCATTGAGTTAAATCTGACTGAACCAAAAAGCTATCTGAACCTGGGAAATCTTTGGATGATTCAGCATCAGATTGAACAGGCAATTCACACCTATCAAATCGGGCTGACTCATGCGCCCAAACATCCTCAGCTTCTGACTCAACTCGGGATTGCTTTCACGGCGGCTCAAGACTTTCCTCAGGCTTCCCTCCATTTTGGTACAGCCGCCTACTGCCAGCAACATTACGAAGCGGCGATTGTATCCTACCAGGAAGTTTTAAAGACCGAAATTGGCACGATTGAGCTTTATGTAGCCCTGGCAGATTGTTATCAACATTTGGGAATATTTGAGGATGCTATCGCAGTTTATCAAAGGGGTCTAGAATCCTACCCGGAAGCGACTGAGCTCTACCAGGGCTGGATTACTACCCTGCAAAATACTGGACAGATTCAGACCGCTATACAATTGGCTGAAGCTACAATTCAACAGTCTTCAGATCAAAGCTCAGACCAAAACCTCAAGCACATTCCAATTCGGTTTTTGAATCAAAGATTATTGCCGATTCTCTATGAAAACCCGGAAGAAATTGAGCACTATCGACAACGATTTAGCCAGAAGTTAACCGACCTGAATCAGATGGTTCAGATGACAAATCTGGAGATAGAACGGTTAAAAGTTAGTGCACTACAGGGAATCTCAACCGGAACCAATTTTTACTTGCAATACCAGGGAAAAGATGACCTGGAGTTACAGCAGCAATATGGTCAACTGGTGCATCGAATTATGACAGCAAACTATCCAGAATGGACTGTTTTTTCATCTTCTTTTTCTAGATATTCTAAAGATTCTGAAGGTTCTAAGGGTTCCAAAAGTTCTAGAACTTCTAAACAGAAAATCAGGATTGGCTATCTCTCGGAATTTCTCAGTTGGCATACGGTGGGTTTGGTGTTTTTGGGTTGGGTGCGGGAGTTTGATCGAGAAAACTTTGAGGTGTATTGCTATCACCTGGGGTCAGAATTTGATGAAATTACCCGGTTGTTTCAATGGTATGGCGATCGCCTGATTCATCTTCCGGACAATCTAGAAGTAGTCTGCCAGCAGATCCATGCCGATCAACTGGATATTTTAATATTTCTAGACCTGGGCATGACTCCCCAAACTACTCAGATTGCTGGACTGCGGTTGGCCCCAATTCAATGCGCCGCCTGGGGACATCCTATAACAACGGGATTGCCAACCATTGATTACTACATTTCCGCAGATTTGCTCGAACCCAAAGGAGCTCACAATCATTATTCAGAGCAATTAATTTGTTTACCTCATTTGGGGATTCACTATTCAATTCCTGATATTCCCCCTTTGCAACGGAGCCGCTCAGACTTTGATCTAGATGAAAATTCAATCATTTATCTGTCCTGTCAATCTTTGTTTAAATATTTGCCCCAGTATGATTTTTTATTTGCCAAAATTGTTCAGCAGGTTCCCCCGGCTCAAATTATTTTTATCTCTCACTGGAACCAACAAATTACAAACCAATTCAGCCTCAGACTCCAGGGAGAATTTGAGCGGAATGGCTTGAATTTTGCAGATCACTGTTTGATGCTTCCCCGGTTGAATAAATTTGATTATTTACAGCTCAATTTACTGGCGGATATTGGTTTAGATACGATTGGGTTTACAGGATTTCTCACCACATTAAATAGTATTGCTTGTGATCTTCCCGTTGTAACTGTTGAGGGAGAGTTCATGCGGGGGCGACAATCTACCGGTATTTTGGAGCGGATTGGGGTGAGAGAAACAATTGCTCAAAGTCCAGTAGAGTATCTTGAAATTGCCGTCAGATTGGGATTGGATCTAAACTGGAGACAGGCGATCGCTCAAAAAATTCGAGATCAGCAGGCTATTTTGTATGAAGATCAGACCTGCATTCAGGCATTGGAAAAGTTTTATCGGTCGGTTACGATGAGTCTATGAGTTCTAGTCTATGAGTTCTGGGGTATTTGTGAATCTGCGACAAGCTTTTTTGAATGCACCGGGATTCTGGGAAAGTTTTTTAATTCAAAAACCAGGGAATTGGTGCAAGTGGGTGGAAGGGATTGATAAAGCTTTAACCGATGGCTATTCAATCCTGGGAAACTTTGTCAATCAGATTGATCAGCCTTCCTATCAAAAACCTGGACTGTATCTCTATTGTGAGAAAAGCAAGCAGAAGCGAGGAATTTCTCAACGATTGTATACTTTATTTGTGCTAAAACCAGATGGCTCAGTTCAGGTTTTAGATGAGTTTAAATCAGCCAGTAAGGACTGGGCAGTACAACTCTGGCCAACCATCGATGCCCATTTTATTCAACAGAGTCAACCCCTGGAGAAACGTCGAAAACAGTTATTAGAAGAAATTCATCGCCTGGAGTTTGAGCTCAATCAGCGTCGCCTGGAATTGGAGGCATTAGAACCCTAAAGTTTTAGCACTCGATACTGGACTCCAGTTTCAAAGATTCTGACTCCGCCACCCTCTGCCACGGTTTGGCGTAGCCGATCAGGGGATGTCACCGTTACCCCCGCTAGATAATCCACCCCAAATTGAGCCAGGTCTGCTAACCAGGGAACAGTGGGCCCCATCAGGACTAAATTGGCCTGGTGAGCCAGTTCAGCCAAGCGAGGGAAGGTTTTATTGGCAATTGAGGTTGCGGTGAGAAATACCCATTCTGCCTCGGGCAAGAGATATTCTGAGGCGGGATCGGGCAAGTCCATTTCCCCCGGTTGGCGCTCGATTACCGTCATCGTCACGGCCTGCTGATAACGGGACAATCCCGGATAGCGACCAATTACAGCAACCCGTTTTCCCCGGATCTGGGGGAGAAAATGTTCAAACACCGCCAGGTTTGCCGATCCTTCCAGGGATAGGGGTTGGGCCTGAGCGGATAACGGATTTTGCAGATTGATCACCGCATTAATTGCCGCTAGCCCCACTGTGGCTTCATGGGCATTCCAGGATCGCACCCAGGGAACAAACTGCTGCACCGGATGGGTAGCTAGAGTTCCTGACCAGGGCAGCGTCCGGGTTGCTATCCCCGGACTCATACACAGTCCCAATGCTTCGGTTTGCTGGTGTTCAACCTGACAAAGTGTCCAGGTTAGGCCAATCAGAACCTCCTGAAGGGTTGCTGCTGAACTCGCTGAATCCAGAAGCAAATCATAGATTTCCTGGGGTTTAGTCATCGGAAGTATCTGACCTAAAATTGGATTCTTTGATAGGGTTTCTCCTGGTTGACTGACAAAACTCTCTTGCCCTCACCCCCAACCCCTCTCCCAGAGAGGGAGAAGGGTTGGGTGAGGGTGGTTCGGACAATCACCCAAAGATGTCTTAGTCAATCAGGGGTTTCTTATACTGCTGGGTTACGGGAGTTAGTAGCGTGGTGTGCCAACACCTGCCAAATCCGTACCTCATGGGATTGAAAATCGCTGAAACACTTGCTTTTAAACACTTGCCTTTAAACACTATCGGTCACACTGCTAAAATTAAACGCACTGACTCGGACTCCAGGGGAAACCGTGCTGCCATAACGATAGGCCCGGCTTAGCCCATCAACGGCCTTGAGCATGTCTGGCAGGCTTTGATTGAATCGCAAATTTTTAATCGGATAGCAATTTTGCCCGCTTCAATCCAGAAAGTGCCATCCCGGGTCATCCCAGTTACCTCCAGGGTACGGGGATTAACATAACGTACATACCAGGCTCGATTGACTAGAATTCCCCGTTCAGTCTGGCGGATCAAATCATCAAGACTCTGGTCACAATCCTGCATCACAAAGGGATACATGTTGCCCCTGGGCTCGACTCCCTGTTTCTGAGCCCAGTAACGGCTATAAGCCAGGGCTTGGGGAACACCCTCCTTGATGATGTCAAGCTGATCTTGCTTTAAACCCCCCCCTGAAAAAGTCCCGGTTTGCAATAATGGATGACCTGGATCCCGCCGAACATTCACCTGAGGACTAAACAAGGTTTCTCCCAGGCGATTCCCCAAGGGTTTGCCCTGTTCATCTACCTTGGACATGAAGGAACGACCCTCATCCGCAGCCCGGGCATCTAGATTGAACATCACCCAACTCAACAATGTGTCAAATGCCGCCCCATCAAATACAACTGGATAGACTCCAGGGCTGACTTCCCGGGGATTGCGGGCAGCATAGGCCCGCTCAATGACCGTTTCAGTCAGTTCGGCGATGGGGATCTGGGCCAGACTCCACCCCGTGCGCTGCGTCCAGCCCGAACCATTATCAATCCGGGCGGTAAAACTAAAATCAGCTTGAGTCAGACGGTTACAGGCTCTCAAACCCTGGGAATTGCCGATGGCGTAGAGTTCAGCCTCAGTGCTCAAGGTTCCTGATCCCTCAACTTTAGCTCTAGCAGATTGTTCACAGACTTGCTGAACTTGCTGTGCCCGAACTAATGGCGACAAATGAGCAGTCTCCAAATCAAACGCTGGAACTCTGTCTGCATAGGTTTGGGGAGGTAGCACTGGAACCCACTCTGGATCTTCGGGGGCAATTCGAGCCAGTTCTTCTGAACGGTTCAAGGTTGTCAGGATCGCCTCCAGTTCAAGTTCTGTAGTGGAAGCTGTAGCACTACGTTGGCCGAAATAACTGGTGATAGAAAGGCTAAAGTTCGTACTGTTAACATTTTGGCTGATTTGATTCTCCGAGTAGCGAGTCAGGGACGCTTCACTGTTGCTGACGGTAACCACAACCTCCTCTGCCTGAGAATGTTGCATGACTGTCTCAACTAGAGAGAGGGCTTCATCTTCCGTAACCAGAGTGGGTGAAAGAGCAACAACCATGAAATTTTGAATTAAGACTTTTAGGATATTTGTATATCCAACTATAGCAATCAGACAGGATTGATTTGTGAAACGGGGGGTAGGGGGCGTTGCTCCATTCCTGGGATCGAAGGAATGACGATTTTTGTAGTAAATTCCACTAGGATGTAAGTAGATGGTTGTAATTAATTATCAAACAGAAGGGGGTCTGGGGGCAGGTGCCCCAGGAAGGGGGCACTGCCCC
>JAAURB010000034.1 GCA_012033335.1 Oscillatoriales cyanobacterium RM2_1_1 | reverse complement strand
GGTCTGGGGCTTCGCCCCAGGAAGGGGGCCTGCCCCCTTCACCCCTCACATCAATCTTCTAATTAAATTGCGTCAAGCTACTTTAGTTGTTGATAACAGTTCCTAACTCTTAGTTTTCTCAAGGGATCCCTGGCTAATTCCGCCCACTTTCTTGAATTTATTTAAGAACTTGTTCAAGAACAAATTCAAAACCTAAACAAGTTTTTAATGCTAATTTCTAGGGAGGGGTTCAAACAAATATTCAAAGGTATTGCCATCAGGATCGCGTCCGTAGAATGAGGCAGTGCCATCCCGATGATCATGAATCTGGCTGACGTTCACCCCTTGGGTTTTGAGTTCCCCGTAGGCTGCTTCTATCTCAGCGCGATCGCTAAAGACAAAGCCAAAATGGGCTCCTGCCTGATCGTACCCTGGACTGAGCAAGGCCAGACCGTCATCCCCGGCTTTTAGATAGGCCCAGTCAGTGTCTTTCCAGACCAATCTCATGCCCAGATTTTTATAAAACTGGGCAGCTTGATCAATGTCCTGTACACAAATGGCAACATGCCCTAATCGTTTCAGCTTCATGACAAAGGTCTATAGCAAATAGTGGGTTAGGGGTAGTTCGTGGCTACTTGAGTTCATTCTACAATTTCTTCCGGGATTCCCTAAATAGTGATTGGGTCTTGGGTTTAATGGATAAGTCATAATTTTCTTGATCAGTTTTTAGTCAAGTCCTGAGCTATATTGGATTGGCAAAAGCAGAATTGCAATTGTGAAGAATTGGTTCCAGGATTGTTGACCTGGTTTGCAAGTGGTGCTTCATTGAGTTTCGTTAAGTTCAGCACAGTGATCAAACAGTGACCAGTCTAATGAGATGGAACAAGATCAGTTGTTTGGGACTCTCTATATTAGTTTAGTTCAACATTAGTTTAGTTTAAGGGCCGATGAAGTTTAAGGTTTGAGTTCAAGGTTTGCACCCCTGGGAGATAAGAATGCCATCCAATCATCATCGCTTACATCTATACCTGAGATTAATCCCCTGCGGCCCAAAATTTTTCTGGTTCCCTATCATAACGGCTGGGCTGCTCTATCCCGTGTTTTCGCTGCGAGCAGAGGCGCAACCTGTAACATCTGGTTTAATCAGTCAGGCTACAGGTTCTGGTGGATCTCCCGCTCCCCAGATCAATTCGGCTTATATTCTGGGGATAGGAGATCGGATCCAACTAGATATATTCGGTGTGGATAAATATAGTGGAAGCTTTCTGGTGCTAACGGATGGAACGGTCAACTTGCCTGGAGTTGGGGTGATTCAGGTCAGGGGATTGACGATCCCCCAAGCCCAAGCGGTGATTACTCAGCGATTCACATCGATTCTGAAGCAACCCTCAATTACCCTCAGTCTGGTGGGGTTGCGTCCAGTTCAGGTGGCGATCTCTGGGGAGGTTAATCGACCCGGTTCCTATAACTTCACCTCACAAAATCAAAATCAAAGTACTCAAGGGGGAGGAACGACAGGTACCACGAATAACAACAACGATCAATTTCCTCGATTGACCCGAGCCATCCAGCAAGCTGGAGGGATCACTCAAGCCGCCGATGTCAGACAAGTGCAACTGCGACGAACAGGGCCCCAGGGTTCAGTGGTTACCTTGAACCTGGAAGAGTTGTTGAAGGAGGGAAATCTGGATCAAGATCCGATTCTATTAGACGGCGATAGTATTTTTATTCCTACAGCTTTGGCGATTGAGTCCTCTGAGATTCGTCAACTGGTCACGACAAACCTTTCTTCCCAATCGGTAGAACCCTTGCAGGTAGTAGTGGTAGGAGAAGTTTTTCGTCCTGGGGTGTACTCGGTGATTGCAGAAAATGATAACTCTGATCCACCAACGGTGACTCAAGCCATTCAGCAAGCGGGAGGGATCACAGAATCAGCCGATATTCGCCAGGTTGAGGTGCGGCGGATTACCCGTACGGGACTGCAAACGACCCAGGTCAATCTCTGGGAACTGCTGCAATCGGGGGATATTACCCAGGATCCGTTTCTTCAGGAGGGGGATACAATTATTGTGCCCGAAGCTACTGAGGTTAATCCAGCCGAGTTGGAAGACCTGGCAACGGCTAGCTTTGCCCCGGCAACCATCAATGTGAATGTCGTAGGGGAGGTGGTTTCCCCCGGTCTAGTTCAAGTTCCGCCCAATACGCCCTTGAATCAAGCATTACTGGCCGCAGGAGGATTTGACACGGTGCGGGCTAAGAAAAGCAAAGTTGAACTGATTCGGCTGAATCCGGATGGCACCGCCTCTCGACAGGTAATCGAAGTTGATTTTACTCAAGGGCCAGATGGAGCCAACAACCCGGTACTCCGCAACAACGATATTCTTGTGGTTGATCGGTCTGGATTTACCAGCTTTTCAGATTCTACAAATCAGATTTTTGATCAGGTCAACAACTTTGTTTCGGTGCTGACAATCTTTCGGGTGTTCTTTGGAAATTAGGAATAGACTAGAAGTACACCGGCTAGAAGTAAGGGTTGCTGATCAAGTTTCATTGCTCTGGCGATCTCCGTTCAAGTCAGCCTCAAAAATCATTCAAATCATTAGGGTGTAGCGATTTACTTAATCGAATTCAAGTCAACTCCAGGTCAACCAAAAGAACTATGGCAGAGTTACATACAGGGACACAACAGGATACCTTTCTGGCAGAATCCAATGGGTTAAGAGGTTCTGACTTTTCTACCGAAATGATAGAAGAGCAGGTTCCTGCTGCCGCTGGAGGTTTCAATCTAGGCCCGTTGATCAGAACGTTACAGCGCAAAGCCCTATTAGTTCTAGGGGTGACTGGGCTGGCAACCGCCCTAGCCCTGAATCTACGGGAAACTCCAGACCCACTTTATACTGGCAACTTTCAAATTCAGGTTGAACCAGCAAACGCCTCCGACCAATTGAATGACCCGAGAGAATTGACTCGTCCCGATGGCGCTCCCTCAGACAAACTAGATTACCCTACCCAATTAGAAATTCTCCGGAGTACGGAGCTGTTGAATGATATTGCTGAGGATGTCCGTAGCACAAAGAATGCTAAAGGAATATATCTCTACCCCAATTTCAGTCTGACCAAACTGCAAAAAGGCTTAACGATTGACCGCCTGATTGGAGACAATCGCAAGCTTGATGCCACCAAGATTCTTCAAGTCAGCTATCAAGCTTCAGATCCGGAGCTGATTCAAGCGGTATTAGACTCTGCCCGCGATCGCTATCTGAAATACAGTCTGGAAGAACGCACAACCGGAATTGATGAGGCGGTTCGATTTATTGATGAGCAACTGCCTGAGTTAAGAGAAAAAGTCAATCTTTATCAGTCACAAATTCAAAAACTTCAGCAAGAGTATGAGTTGATCAATCCTCAAGTCAAGGGAGAACAGCTCTACACTCAAATTAGTACCCTGGAAAACCAAATTTTAGATACCCAACGGGAATTGCCAGAACTCCGAAAAAAATATGAAACCCTGGAAGCCCAACTCAATCTCGCCCCGGAGGATGCCCTAGCGGCTTCAGCCTTGAGTGAAAGTCCAACCCTGGCACAACTACGAACTAAGATTACTGAGGTGGAGAGCAAGCTGGCGGAACTCTCACCGATCTATCAATCTGACACTCCTGAAATTCAGCAACTTCAACAGGAAAAAGCAAACTTACAGCGGTTGGTGGATCAAGAAACCCAACGCACCCTGGAGTCCAGTGCGGCAACGGTGCAAAACCCGGCAATCTATTCATTTCAGAATTCTACCCGCCAGCAATTGATCGCTCAATTGGTGGAAGCGCGCAATCAGAGTCAGGTGCTAGAAGTTCGCCTGACTAATCTTCAACAACTCAAGCAGACTTTAGAGCAAGAGGCCCAGGATTACCCGATCATTGCCCGTCAGTATAATGAAGCTCAAAAACAACTCGATGGTACCAATCAACTCCTGGATCAATTCCTCACCCAACGGGAAAAATTGAGAGTGGAACGAGCCCAGGACAATGAACCCTGGAAAATCATCAATCAGCCCCACGTTGAGACCAATGACCAGGGAGAAATCCTTTCCATCGCTGAAGATAGCTCTAAGAAGTTGCTGGCGGCCAGTGTTTTGGGGGGACTGCTTTTGGGCATGGGATTGGCTCTGTTGCTGGAAAAACTTCAGAATATTTTTTATACGCCCCAGGATTTGCGAGAAGATACGGCTTTTCCGATGCTAGGGGTGATCCCGCGCTACAAACAATCGGGCATGACCCACTTTTTCAGACTGCCCAGTGCCCAAGCCGGTTCTGCCCTCGCGCTACCCCATCAGTCCGAATTTGAAGATGCTTTTGATAGTCTCTATGCCAATATCAAGTTTCAGTATGCTGACTTTCCCCTGCAATCCTTAGCCATTTGTTCGGCGGAGACGGGGGATGGGAAATCAACCGTAGCCCTGCACCTGGCAGAAACGATTTCTGGTATGGGCCAGCATGTATTGTTGGTGGATGCCAATCTCCGAAGCCCTCAACTCCATGTCAACCTGGGGTTACCCAATCAAAAAGGTTTATGTGACCTCCTCACTGACCACAACGTTGATCCTAAAGTGTTGGTTCAGTCGGCGGCAGGCATAGAAAATTTATTTGTGCTAACGGCAGGTCAGCCTTCCTCAGCGGCGATCAAGCTCTTGGGATCAGCTCAGATGCTGCAAATTGTCGAGGAATTCCAAAACACATTTGACTTCGTGATTTATGATACATCTGAGCTCAAACATTATAAAGACGCAGTATTTTTAGCGGGTCATCTGGACGGAATCCTCATGGTTGTCAGTATTGCCAAGAGCCGCAAAACAACGGTAGAGAAGGTTTTGGCAGAAATCAGTCGTTTCCGACTTTCCTGTTTGGGAACCGTAGGAAATTATACCCAACGCAATTCCCCTGCAAGTTTTCCCCGTTAGTTGGACTTTGGTAGGTATTCAGCTAGTTATAGAGATAGAGCGTTTCCAACGCTGCTGGAGTATGAGAGGTGGCGGCGCATCGCGCTGTCACCTCTCAAATCTGTACCTCACGTGATTAGGAATCGCTACAGTTATAGAAAGTGCGCCCGAAGGGACTTGAACCCCTAACCCTTAGTTCCGAAGACTAATGCTCTATCCAATTGAGCTACGGACGCAGATTTTCAGCTCCACTGATTGAGTGTGATCGGCAGAACTAATTGCCTTGATCATACAACATTGAGTTGGGTGATTTCCAGCAAGTCCGATTTAACTCAACCGTTAGAGAATAGAGATTTTAAATCTCAGATAGTCTTGATTTGGATGCCACATTTCAAGGGGGGAATCATAGCCTTAAACTCTTACAGATAAACTCTTGGTTAGATTAGTTAGGTGGTGTTCTTAACCCACAGGTAGTGCCGCTGCCCCAGCTGGTCTATGCTCAAATCTCTATGGCCTAAAATCTCAATTCAAATATATCGTCAATTCTAAATGCATACCAAGCTTATGGCAGAGTTATGGATGCTACCTGAATATTTCCTGGTTCTCAACTTTGGTTCACCCTGTGTCACGGTCAATCTGACGAAGGATTATGGATTAAATTTAAATCAAATAGATTTAAATTAAACAGAGTAGAATACCTGTCTCGGCTGTTTTCCAGCAGACAAGATGCCTCTACCACAAGATTTGCATCTTGTTTGACAGACGTTCTGAGTCATCCCTGGACAACTTCCATGAATTCCCTAACTCCCAACGTCATCATCGATCCCCCTACAACCTTGATCTGCAAAATTGCTGTGGTTGGTTCTGGCCCTGGGGGGGCAATCACCGCCTGTCTCTTAGCTGAGGCGGGGGAAAATGTCCTATTGATTGAAGAAGGGAGTTTTTGGCCACTAGAATCCTGTGAACCTTTTTCCCCGGCAGAAATGATCCAAAAGTATCGTCATGGTGGATTGACGGCAGCCTTTGGCAAACCCAAGATTCAATATGTCGAAGGGTGCTGCGTCGGGGGCGGCAGTGAAATCAATAGTGCCCTTTATCACCGGACTCCGGCAGAAATTTTAGAGCGCTGGCGTAGAGATTTTGCAGTAGATGGCCTGACGGAAAAGGATTTACTCCCTCATTTCACAGCTTGCGAAACGGCGGTTCAGGTGTGTTCTTTGCCGGGCAAGGCTCCAATTGCCTCGCTGAAGTTGCACGAAGGGGCCACTCGCCTGGGCTGGGAATCTTTGGAAGTTCCCCGCTGGTTTCAATATCAGGCTCAAACTGATGGGACAACATCCCCCCAGGGAACCCGGCAATCAATGACGAAGACCTTTATTCCACGGGCTCTAGCAGCAGGGTGTCAATTGTTGACGAACACTCGGATTCATCGGATCAGTCAGCAGGGAAAACAATGGTTGCTCAAAGGAGAATTCACTGGATCAGATCAACCTCGAAAATTAATTGAAATCTCGGCAGAAAATCTGTTTATCTGTTGTGGTGCCATTCAAACTCCAGCTTTGTTGCGGCGCAGTGGGATCACCCATAATATTGGCAACAGTTTGCAGGTACATCCGACGGTGAAAATAATTGCTCAGTTTCCCGAAGCGGTTAACTCCCTGGATATGGGAGTTCCGGTGCATCAGGTGAAAGAGTTTTCCCCGGAATTTAGCCTGGGTTGTTCTATCAGTTCGCCCCCTTATCTGGCGGTTGCGATGACGGATCATCCTCAATACCGGAGTATTATTCATGACTCCTGGGAAAATATGGCGGTTTACTACGCCATGATTACTGGAGAAGGTCAGGGAACGGTTAGAAACTTACCGATCTATCGGGATCCATGGGTACAATATCCTCTGACTCAATCTGACTTAGAACTATTGTCAAAAGCCCTGAAAAAACTGGCAATGGCTTTATTCGAGGCGGGAGCAACCTATCTGTATCCCAGTATCACCAAAACCCAGCGATTAATGCATTCTGGGAAGGTTGATCAAATCTCAATTGATCAAATCCCGACAGTTTTGCCCCCTGATCGCACCAATCTAATGACGGTTCATCTGTTTTCCTCTTGCCCCATGGGAGAAAATCAGCAATACTGCGCCACAGATTCCTTTGGAAAAGTCCATGGATTTGATCACCTTTATATTGCCGATGCCAGTTTGCTCTGTACTGCCCCTGGGGTCAATCCTCAAGGATCAATTATGGCGATCGCCCGTCGCAATGCCTTAAAATTCTTGGGGAGGCTTTAGATTCTAAGGTTCTACAGCAATCCTATGTCATAAAAAAGATTAGAGAGGGTTGGGGACAAAGTCCCTAAGAAGGGGGCAACCCTCCCTTCGCCCTTTTCACAAATCATTTGTGATTGCTAAGTAGATGGTTGTAATTAATTATCAAATAGAAGGGGGGTCTGGGGCTTTGCCCCAGGAGGCAGCGCCCCCTTCAACCCCCTACATGTATCTTCTGATTAATTGTGCCTAGCTACTTATAGTTTTGGTTTGAGTTTTCAGGTTTAGATTTTAGGTTTTAGATATTAAGCTCAAAGTATGGAACTCGGTACTTCGCAAGTGTTAGTGACTGGAGCCCTGGGATGGTTGGGAATAAGCCTGGTGAAAGCTTTAGTTGCAGGATTACCGGACTATGAATCCCTAAGTCAACCCCAGCCCAATCTGAAAATCAGATGCCTAATTTTGCCGGGACAGGATCCAGGGTTATTGCAAGCTATCTCTCCAACTATTCAGGTGATTCAAGGAGATTTGAGGAGCCCTACAGACTGCAATATTTTTTGTGAAAATTCCCAAGATTCTATTCTATTTCATACCGCTGGAGTCATTCATCCCCGGAAAATTTCCGAGTTCTATCAAGTGAATCTAGACGGCACGAAAAACCTGCTAGAATCAGCAATTTCAGCTCAGGTGAAACGGGCGGTTATTGTTTCATCCAACTCCCCCTGCGGTTGCAATCCTCACCCTGACCATTTGTTTGATCAGGCTTCTCCTTATTACCCTTATATGAACTATGGGCGATCCAAAATGCTAATGGAGTTGGCGGTTCAGGAATATTTTCGGGCTGGTAGAATTGAGACCGTGATTATTCGCCCCCCTTGGTTCTATGGCCCCCATCAACCTCCCCGACAAACCTTGTTTTTTAAGCTGATTCGAGATGGCAAAGGCCCGATTGTTGGTTCAGGGGAGAATCTTCGATCCATGGCCTACATTGATCATTTAACTCAGGGTTTGATCCTGGCTGGAACGACTGAAATTGCCAACGGAAAAACCTATTGGATTGCAGATCACAGACCCTACACCATGAACGAAATCATCAACACAGTGGAACGGTTACTTGAATCCGAATTCAATCAAATCTGTGCCCATAAGCGTTTGAAATTCCCCGGTATTGCCAGTGAAATTGCCCTGGTCACGGATAGTCTGCTGCAATCTTTAGGGATTTATCATCAGAAAATCCATGTGCTTTCAGAGATGAATAAAACCATTGCCTGCTCTATTACCGCAGCTCAACAGGAACTCAATTACTCCCCTGGGATTTCTTTAGAGGAAGGGATGCGCCGCAGTTTAAAGTGGGTATTTCAACAGGATGGAGGATTGGGATAAGTCAGGACTTTTTTAAGATCTATTTTTTAGACATTATTTTTTAGATATTAGAGTTCTAGTTTCATCTGGTCGAATCTGATCATTGCAGGATGTGGTTCAGTATCCAAGGTCAGAACAATTCAAGGTTAAAACAAGGCTTGGGGTTAATCCATCAGTTTTTTGGATAATTCCCGTGAACTCGCAGCTTTGGCGCAGAATAAAGCTACACTAATAGAGCTACGCTAATTATGTTTGGCGCTGGATAAGCTGGAGATGATATGGCTAAAGGGTCTTTTGCAACCATGCAAGCTGATGAGAGTTCGACTCAGATAACCTTTCACTATGAAAATGGTCACGCGGAGACACTCAGTGTCCCAACTTCTTCTGCAGAACTGGGGCAACAACTTCCCCAAATGTTAAACCAGCCCTGGCTCACCTTTCATCTGATTGACCAGACAATTAGCATTTGTATGGCTAAAGTCCTCAAGGTCGAGGTCAAGCCACCCATTCCCCATCTCAGGGGTGAAGCGATATTCCCTGAAAGCCAAAGGGTCACAGCCCTGCAGCGGGGCGCAGTTGGTCGATTGGGAATCAATCAGTGAAAGTCCATTCTGGAGTGAGCCGTTTTCCAGCAGGCAAGATGCCTGCACTTTAAGATATTTATCTTAATTTGCTAGACGTTCCTCAACAGGTGATTCAAACATGACCCAGGTTAGTTTGGTTCGGGCCGACTCCTACAGTTCTCAATCCCTCAGAACATCTCTAGAAACTGTTCTTGAACCTCTGGGTGGCCTCCAACAGTTTGTCAAACCGGGCGATCGCGTTTTACTCAAGCCCAATCTTCTGACTGGCTCTCGCCCTACCCATGAATGTGTCACCCGTCCAGAGGTGGTTGCTGAGGTGGCCCGAATGGTATTAGAGGCAGGAGGCAAGCCCTTTTTAGGAGATAGCCCAGCATTTGGCAGTGCGGCGGGGGTTTGCCAGAGCCAACGGTTATTTGCCCTGGTTGGAGCCCTTAGGAGTTCCCATTGTTGAATTTCAGGGGCAACGCTACCCGATTGATAACCAGGACTTCAATCATCTGCGGTTGAGTAAAGAGGCTGTAGAGGCGGATGTACTGATCAATTTACCCAAGGTCAAATCCCATGTGCAGTTGACGGTGACCCTGGGGGTAAAAAATTTATTTGGTTGTGTTCCGGGCAAGATGAAAGCCTGGTGGCACTTAGAGGCGGGTAAGGATGCTGATCGATTTGGCGTGATGTTGGTCGAGACGGCCCGAGCCCTGCAACCGGACTTAACCCTGATCGATGGGATTTTTGGCCATCAGGGGAATGGGCCGAGTGGTGGCGAGTCTCGATTTCTGGGAGTCCTGGGGGCGGCTATTGATGTGTTTGCCCTGGATCGGGCTTTGATTGAGGTATTGCAGATTGATCCGATCAGCGTACCCACAATTCGAGCGGCCCAGGCTTTAGGCCTCTGTCCAGAGCTGACGACGGTGGAGTTTCCTGGATTCACGCCTGCAGCTCTACAGGTTTCGGACTGGAAGTTACCGGATCACCTGGTTCCCATCGACTTCGGTGCGCCTCGGGTGTTGCGCTCGACCCTGAAGCATTTCTACATCCGGTTTATTCAGGAGCCCCTGAATGCCTACAGCCCTTCCCGCTAGATCTCTCTGGTTAGGGTGTTAGAAGCAGAAGCTTAGAACGCTTAATCCTTGCGTTCTGCCAGTTCTAGCCAGCGTTCTGTGGCTGTTTCAATGGTCTGACTTAGCTCTGCAAGCTGAGTTGAGAGGTTCTGGAGCTCGATAAAATCCTGAGGAGGATTTTGGTAAAGGATAGTTTCCAGTTCTACCTTTTGGATTTCCAGTTCTGGAATTTTAGTTTCCAGGGTTTCATACTCATGTTTTTCTTTGAAGGATAGCTTTCGGGGTTTGGTGGGATTGGCGGATTTTGAGGCTCTGGATTGGGATTGAACTGGAGATTGAGACTGGGATTGAGATTGGGATTGGGAGGGTTTGCGGGTCTGAGGGGTTGATTGTTCTGCTGCTTCCTCCGCTTTTTTGTAGTCTAAATAAATGGAGTAGTTCCCCGGGTATTGACGTAGGGTTCCCCCGGGCTCAAAGGCAAAGATGGTTTCAACAGTTCGATCTAGAAAGTAGCGGTCGTGGGAAACCACAATCACACAACCATTGAAATCTTCTAAGTACTCTTCAAGAACCGCCAGGGTTTGAACATCGAGATCGTTTGTGGGTTCATCCAGGATTAGCAGGTTGGGAGCTTGCATCAACACCCGCAACAGGAACAGGCGGCGTTTTTCTCCCCCGGATAGCTTGTGAATCGGGGCGTATTGCTGGTTGGGCGGGAATAGAAACCGCTCTAGCATTTGGGAAGCGGTAATCACACTACCATCAGCGGTTTTGACCAGTTCTGCTACACCCTTGAGATAGTCAATCACCCGCTGATCATCATTGAGTTCTACATCTTCAGAGTGCTGGTCAAAATAGCCGATATGAATGGTGGAACCAATGTCTACCGTTCCCGCATCCGGCGGAACTCGTCCGATAATAATATCCATCAAGGTAGACTTCCCAACTCCATTGGGGCCAATAATCCCAATCCGGTCGTCAGGGGTAAAGTTGTAGGTGAAGTCTTTAATTAACGTTCGTCCATCATAGGCTTTACAGATATTCTGGAGCTCAACCACTTTCTTGCCTATTCGCCGCCCCGTGGTGGCAATATCAACCTTGCCATGGGCTTGCTTGAACTCCTGATTTTGCATCTCCCGAATCCGATCAATTCGAGCTCTTTGCTTGGTGCTGCGGGCTTTGGGCCCCTGTTTGAGCCATTCCAGCTCCCGACGCAATACCCCAGCGAATTTGCGTTCGCTACTGGCTGCCGACAATTCGGCCTCGGCTTTTTTCTCCAGGTAATAGGCATAGTTACCGGAATACTGGTATAAATCCCCTCGATCAATCTCCAGAATCCGATTGGTCACCCGATCCAGGAAATAACGGTCGTGGGTCACTAACAATACCGCCCCTCGATAGCGACTCAGATAGCTCTGCAACCACTCAACAGAGAGGGCATCAAGATGGTTGGTCGGTTCATCCATCAGCAAGACATCGGGTTCGGAGAGTAGGGCCGTGGCGATCGCAATCCGCTTGCGATATCCCCCCGACAGATCCCCAATTTTAGCCTCAAAATCCTGAATACCCAATTGAGTGAGAATGACCTTGGTGTTTGTTTCGATCTCCCAGGCTCCGGCAGCCTCGATTTCCTGGGACAGGCTCGACAACCGGGCCATTAACGTTTCGGTGTCCGCTGACTCATGGGCCAATTGAGTGGAGATGGCTTCATATTCTCGAACCAGGGCCATCTGTTCCCCACTATCTGCAAATATCTGCTCTAGAACTGTGCGATCATCATCCAAGTCGGGCTGTTGCGGCAGATAAACAATTCTGGCTCCGGCATTTGTCCAGATATTGCCGCTATCTAAAGGTTCCAGGCCCGCCAGCATTTTCAGCAGGGTAGACTTCCCTGAACCGTTAGTGCCGATCAATCCCACCTTATCCCCCTCCTCCACGCTAAAGCTAGCGCCCCTGAGAATTTCTTTGATGCCGAAGTCTTTTTGAGCGGATTGGAGTGTGAGCAAAGTCATAGCGAGAATGGGTAAGAGGATAGCCTTGGGCTCAGGGGCTTACTTGGCAAACATTTAATCCTCATATTAAATAGGATTTGAGGCGTTTGCCAAGCAACCTTCTGAGGTTTATGTCGGGGTTGTGAAATTCGTGTCAATCTGTTATCACAACCCTATTATCGCAACCTTGCCATTGCAACCCCGGGATCAGGTTTCATAGTTTTTATTTCAGGCCCGATTCAAGCCCAAGTTACATGATCGCTTATTGAGATGAAACTTAATGTTAGAACTGAATGTTGAAACTTGATATTCAGCAATTGCCCTGGTTGCTGTTGCTGACGATGGTAACCAATCTCTGGGATATTCCCGGTGCCCAAGCTCAAATTATTCCTGATAACACTCTGGGTCGAGAGGCTTCAACCGTTACCCCTAATGTCAACATCCAGGGCATCAACAGCCATCGGATTGATGGGGGAGCCGTGCGGGGGAGTAGCTTATTTCATAGCTTTCAAGAATTTAATATCAATGCCAATCAAGGCGCTTATTTCTCTAATCCAGCAGGGATTACTAATATTCTAAGTCGGATTACTGGAGAAAACGCATCTAATATTTTGGGTACCCTAGGGGTTCTGGGCAATGCTAATCTGTTTTTGATGAATCCCAATGGAATCATCTTTGGGCCAGATGCCCGTCTGGATATTGGGGGCTCGTTTTTTGCCACCACAGCGGATGGAATTTTATTTGACAATGGGTTTGAGTTTACCGCTAGCAATCCCCAAAGTCCGACTTTACTGACCATCAATATTCCCATCGGTCTCAGCTTTCGGGACAATCCAGGCCCGATTGGGGTGAACGGCGTCGGCAACCAGCGAACGATTACTTCAGAAACCAAATTGCCAACCGGGGAAAATGAACCTCCTGGTTTACAAGTTCCTGACGGTCAGACCCTGGGGCTAATTGGTGGAGATCTAGACTTTAATAGCGGAGTTCTGACCGCTGATCAGGGTCAGATTGCCCTGGGCAGTGTGGGCCCCAATAGCCGGGTGGGACTGACCCAACAAAATTCAAGTTATCTGCCTCAATATGACCAGGTTAAGGCTTTTGGGAACATTCAAATGAATGACCTGAGCTTTGTTACGGTTCAAGGAGAAGGGGGTGGCAGCATCCAAGTTTTTGCTCGAAACTTAACCCTGACTGAAAATTCAGAAATCAGTGCCAATACCCTGGGCTCTCAACCGGGGGGTAGGATTGAGGTGCAAGCAGAGTCTATTACCCTGGCAAGGGGCATCATTCGAGCCAATTCTGGCTTAGACCAAAACAAAACGGCAACCGGAACAGGGGGGAATATTACCATTACAGCCCAAACTTTACAGATACTTGATGGGGGGTTCGTTGCGGCGGCTACCCACTCCCAAGGGAACGGGGGGAATGTCACGATTCGGGCAGCAGAGATTGATATTCGGGGTCAGGTGACTAACAATCGCAGAAGTGGGCTGTTTACCTCGGTGCTCCGGGGCAGTACGGGTAATGCGGGCAATCTGGAGATCGAAGCCCAACGGCTACGGGTGTCTAACTCAGGCAGTATAGCTGCCGCAACATTTGGCAATGGCAATGCGGGAAATGTCAATGTTCGCAGCACTGAGAGCATTGAAGTGCTCGACGAAGGGGCTATCCGTTCGGTGATCGCCCGCAATGCTGTGGGAAATGGTGGCAACGTCACCCTTGAAACAGGCAAGCTCAGGATCGCCAATGGTTCTTTCGTCTCAGCAACTACCATTGGCTCAGGAAATGCCGGAAATGTTAACATCACCGCCCAGGATATCCAGGTGACCAATACGGTTTCCCCGGAAGAAGTGTCGTTTCGAGGCGGCATCCTGGCCCAAATTAATGAATCCGCCCAAGGTAATGCCGGAACCATCACCCTCAATACTCAGCGGCTCTCGATTCAAGGAGGAGCCGTAGTCTCTGCCCCCCTTCTAGGGGCGGGGCGGGGAGGGAATATTGTGATCAATGCCCAGCAGATTGAAGTCAGCGGTACCCGAGTTGACGGCTCAACCCCCAGCCTGTTATTCGCCGGGGTCGGCGATCAGGCCGTCGGGGAGGGCGGAACCCTGACCCTCAATACCCAGGATTTGATCATTCAAGGGGGAGGAGTAGTTTCAACCAATACCTCAGGAGATGGTCGGGGGGGAGTCTTGACCGTGAAGGCCAGCCAGATTGAAGTGGTCGGTCGCTCAAGCGACGGCGAGTTGTCCAGCCGCCTGTCGGCAGCATCCTCAGGGCCACAAAATGCGGGTTCTTTGACCATCACTACCGATCAGTTAACGGTTCGAGATGGGGCAGATATCACAGTCAGCAGTCAGGGAGAGGCAAATGCTGGACAATTGACGATCCGTTCAGGCACCATTTTGGTCGATAATGGCCAGATTGTTGCCCAAACCCAATTGGGTTCTGGGGGCGAGGTTAACCTGTTCGTCTCAGACACCCTGACCTTGACCCATGGAGCCACGATTTCGGCCACAACCCAGGATGGCATAGGAGGCATTCTGACCCTGAATGCTGACAATACTGTGACCTTAAATGGGGGTAGCCAGATCACGTCCTCGGTGACCGGGACAGGTACGGCTGGAACCCTGGTGCTCAATACCAATCAACTCCAACTCAGCGATCGCTCAGGTTTGAATGTTAGCAGTCTGGACACGGGAACGGCAGGCAACCTGCTGGTTGATGCGACTGCGATTCAGTTGAATCGCAGTACCCTCAGCGCCAATACTGCCCAGGGAAACCAGGGAAATATTGGCTTGAATGCCAGGGATATCCGGCTGCGCGACAATAGCGCCATTACCACCGATGCCACCGGTGAAGCCACTGGCGGTAATATTCTGATTCAGACGGATATCCTGGTGGCCCTAGAAAACAGTGATATTTCCGCCAATGCTCAACAGGGTATTGGGGGGCAGGTAATGATTGATGCTAATGCGGTATTTGGTACGGCTTTTCGGCCTCAGCCAACGACGAATAGTGACATTACAGCCACCTCAGAGTTGGGGGGCCAATCTAGCGGGATAGTGGTGCTCAATACCGACGCTGACCCGGATCAGAACTTCATTGGATTCCCTCAGGAAGTCGTTGATCCGGCGGCTTTAATTGCAAAAAATCCCTGCCAACAGGGAGCCGACAATGAATTTATTGCGACAGGTCATGGGGGTTTACCGCCGATCCCCACCCAGGAAGTTCATCTCCGGCGGGTTAGTGTGGGCCTAGCCCAGCCTGTGGCTCAAACTATCACTCAGCCACCCCTAACCGCTGGCCAACGAAGTTCTGCTAATCGACCAATACCAGCTCGGGGCTGGATCAGGAATAGTCAGGGAAAGGTGATTCTGGTCAGTTATGATCCAGGTCAGACCAATCCTCGGGGTTCCGGGCCATTTCTCTTCCTCTGCCCCCAAGCTCCGGGAGCATCAAATCTGTGACCAGAACGACTCGAAAATCCCCCAGATGGAAGTTTTTATTCACGTTGATCCTCTCCTGGCTGATGGCGATCGCTCCCTCGGGGATAGCTCAAGTTTCCGGGTCGGGGAATCTTCTGGAGTCTCCCACAGAAGTCAATACTCTAGTGCAACAGGGTCAAAAGCTCTATGACGCTGGGGACTTTCAGCCTGCTCTGGTATTCTGGCAGCAAGCCAGTTCTAGATTCCAGCAACGGGGCGATCGCTTCAATCAGGCCATGGCCCTGGGCAATTTATCCCTGACCTATCAACAACTGGGGCAATGGCCCCAGGCGCGGGAAGCCATCATCACCAGTTTGAATCTGTTGGGGGATGAAACCCAGGATAAAACACCAGAACAGCTTCGCCTTTTAGCCCAGGTTTTGAACATTCAGGGCAATCTGTATCTGGAGACCGGGGAACCGGCAACTGCCTTGGACACCTGGAAAAAGACGGCTGAAATCTACCGGAGAATTGATCACTCAGAGGGATTGACTCAAAGTCAAATTAATCAGGCAGAAGCTCTACAAAACCTGGGACTCAATCCCAGGGCCTGTCAAGTCCTGCTACTTTCCTTGGGGGTGGAAAATCAGGACTGCAAACAGAATGGGGAGCGTAGACTATCCCAGGCCAGTCTAGACCAGATTTTGCATGGGATCCCCGCTCATGTCCAATCTCAGCATTCCCTGGCCCTGCTCAATCTAGCGGATCTTTTGAGGAAGTTGGGACAGCCTCAGCAAGCCCAGATCTTACTGGAAAAACTCCGGGCTCAGGTTCAGTACCTTCACCATCCGGAAGATGTCGCTCAACTTTATCTCAATCTCGGCAATCTTGAGCGAGAACTACAGCATCCCAATCAAGCCCTGGAAAACTACGATCAAGTGATTCAGTTGCCGGTTTCTTCCCGGTTAAAAACCCAAGCAAAAGTTGAAAAACTCAATGTTTTAATCGACCAGATTGAGAGTCAATCGCCGCAGATTAATCTCCTGCGACAATCTCTCCGGAATGAGATGTATCAGCTTCCAGTCAGTCAAACCAGCGTTGAGACCCAGATTTATTACGCCCAAAACTTACTCAAGTTGCTAAAACGAGAGCGACAAGATTCGTCCTTGAGATTGTCCTTAAAAGCAGAGATTACGACCTTACTCGACCAGGTTACAGCTCAAACTCAGGATCATCATTGACCCAGGGATTAGCCTATGCCCTGGGTTTGACGGGCAGACTCTATGAAATCGAACAGCAGTGGCAACCTGCCGCTACCCTGACCCTGGAATCCCTCACTGTCGCCTCAGCCTACACCTATCCCACTATTGCCTATCAGTTTCTCTGGCAATTGGGGCGGATTCGCAAAGCCCAGGGACAATCCCAAGCGGCGATCGCCGCCTATACCCAGGCCGTTGACATCGTGACAGCCCTGCGGCAGGATTTGGTCACCATTAGTGCAGAAGCCAAATTCAATTTTCGTAAAAATATCGAGCCCGTGTACCGGGAATTAGTTGATCTATTATTGCCTCCAGGTGTAGAGGTCAGTCAGGCCATCCTGAAGACAGCCAGGGCTCAGATAGAAGCCTTGAAAATCGCAGAACTCAATAACTTTTTCCGAGATGCCTGTTTGGAAATACCGCCCCAGCAAATTGATCAAATTGATCCAAATGCGGCGGTGATTTATTCCATTGCTTTCCCAGAGCGATTGGTCACTATTCTGGCTTTATCGGGGCAACTGTTTAAATATGAAGTCCCCATTGCTCAGAATCAGATTGACCAAGTCTATCGGGATTTTTTTCGGCATCTCAATCCAATTGAATCTAGAAATTCAACCGATTCAGCCAGTTTGTCTGCTATCTTAGGGGCTTCCCAAAAACTATATCGCTGGTTGATTGAGCCCCTGGAAACCCAGCTTGACCAGAGTCAGGTCAAAACCCTGGTATTTGTCATGGATGGCTTCCTCCGCAATTTACCCCTGGCATCCCTTCATGACGGCAAACAGTTTTTGATTGAGAAGTATGATGTTGCTCTCAATCCGGGGTTACAACTAGCCAAGTTCGATACTCGGATTCCCCAGGAAACCAGGTTGCTGATTGGTGGGCTGAGTGAAGCCCGGCAGGATTTTTCGCCCTTGCCGGCTGTGGAGGCAGAAATTACTGAGATTTCTATCCGATCCGCCGCTGAAGTGCTGTTCAATCAAACCTTCACCAAAGAAAAACTAGAGGAACGATTTAATCAACTGCCTTTTCCAATTGTCCATCTAGCAACCCATGGTCAATTTAGCTCGAATTTAGATCAAACCTTCATTTTGACCTGGGACGACAAAATTCAGATCAAGGATTTAGAGCGGTTATTGGCAAAGCGAAAACAGCAAAACTTGACTCCGGTTCAGCTTTTGGTACTGAGTGCTTGTCAGACTGCGACTGGAGATGATCGAGCGGCCCTGGGCTTGGCTGGACTGGCGGTGCGATCAGGGGCGATCAGTACCCTGGCCACCCTGTGGTCTGTCGATGATCAGTCTACCGCAGAGCTGATGGTTGAGTTCTATCAGCAACTTTTCAGCCCGGCTAACCTCTCTAAAGCCCATGCTTTGCGTCAGGCTCAGCTCCAGCTATTGCAGTCTGACCAATATCGCCATCCCTACTACTGGGCCGGGTTTGTCATGGTGGGGCATTGGCTCTAACTCAAACTCAGTTGCAATTGCTGATGGGGACTCATGTATTTGTTCTTCCAGGCGTGATGATCGCAGCGATGATAGCGAGAATATTGAAATTGCCAGTAGGTTTGAATCGGTTCTCCTTGTAAGTGCTTCAAAATTAACCGACCAATGGCTGCACCTAACCCCACCGGAACAGCATTCCCCAACTGCTTATACTGATCTAATGTTCCCCCAGCAATCAACCAATCATCTGGAAATTGCTGAATCCGTTTGTATTCTTGAATCGATAAGGGACGATCCAGGCAGGGATGAGCTAAATCCGTAGCAGGCATGGCTGGATGAGTCACTAAAGTTGGAGAGGGGGTATCCCAGGCCAGACGACGGAAAAATCCGGTTCTCCCACCCCCAGAATAAAAGGCTTTGCCCATGGCCTCAAGCTGTAACTCAAAGGGCAGCGATCGCCAGTTCTGGCCGGGTTTGAGTAGTTTGTAGTATTGCAGGCGACGTTCGGGAAAATTGATATGGTCATGGCAGTCCGGGGGCAAATCCGCAACGGCGACTTGAAAGGTTGACCAGGGAGGTAACCTGTATTGCCCAATTCCAGAATGGCTGGGCTCTAGATAGGGCAATTCTTCTCCGTCGCGGTGACAGAGGATGACAATCCGTTCCCGAATTTGGGGTGTGCCAAAATTAGCACTGTTGTACAGGTTAAATGAAACTCCATACCCTTGCGCTTCTAGCCGTTGGATCACATGGCGCAGGGCTCCCCCTGGTTTTTCCTCCGGTTGTAAAGGGGGAAATCCAGGCCCCCGTTGACTATGGGGACGGTGGCTCAGGGGGGCAGATAGTAATCCCCGGACATTTTCAATCACGGCATACCGGGGCCGAATCTCGGTGATCAAATCAAGGAATTTTAGAAATACATTGCCCCGTTCGTCGTTAAAGCCTTTGCGTTTACCCGCTGTGCTAAAAGCCTGACAGGGAGGGCCACCCACTATCAGATCAAGGTCTTCGTCCGTTTTTAGTCCGGCTATGGCTAAGATATCTAAAGCACTATAGTCCCGTAAATCACCAATTAAGGGACAATTGGGCCGATTGTGTTGAATCGTCAAACGGGCAAACTTGTCAATTTCTGAAGCCAGCAATACCGCGATACCCGCCTGCTCCAAGCCTAGATCCAGCCCCATTGCCCCACTAAAAAAACTCAGGGCTTTCACCGTTGAGGTTGAGTCGTGGATGGGAGCTGATATTGCAGGCAACTGCCGGGGCTGAACTGGCTCTCTTGGGGAAGATTTGGCTGGGGATTTGAGTTCTGTACTAGCTGACACGGAGAATTTTGCAGAGACTTTGCAAGGAAAAAGCGATGTTCTGAGATACTGAAGTAGCGCTGCAGCGGTTTGTCAGGTTTTCCTACCACAAACAGCTACAAACTTCAGTATCAATCAGAGAATCAGGTGTTGTCAAGTTCTTCAAGTTGATTGAAGCTACGTAATTGAGAATTGATTTGCCGTCAGGGTTGGTCTATTCTCAAGGCTGGCTAGGGCCACAGCAGATTGACCTCCAATCCCATCTACATCAAAGCTCAACAGTCCACTAGCTGGGCTATAGAGGAAGGTCGGGCCATTCCCAACAGCAGCCGGAACATCAGCGCTAACAAATGTTCCCGTTGCAGCACCCGTTTCACCCAGAGCCGTTCCCGCCACTAATCCTCCTCCAAAGCCAGCAGCAGAGATCAAAAACGCATCTCCCTGACCTGGGTCAAAATCAGTGATCGTATCCTGGCCCTGATTAGCGCTGGTATAAAGAAACCCATCCCCCCCAGCTCCCCCCGTTAAAGTGTCATTACCAACATCTCCTTGCAGGACATTTCCAGCCGCATTGCCAGATATATTGTCATTGCCTGTACTGCCAATCGCATTGTTCGGATCACTGACGGGCTGGGTGCTTCCGAGTTGGGGCAAGAGGGCATTAAACCAGAACTGGGCAATTTTGTCATAGCCCTCAACGGTGGGGTGAATTCCTGCATCCAGGGGAGGCGCGGTAATGTCATCTGTGGTCAACCCATTGGGAGTATTGATCATGTCTACAAACGTGATATTGGCTCCCTGTTGGGCATACTGATCAACGAGAACGGGCAGTTGAGCATTGAAAGCTTCAACCCCCGGAATTCGTCCTTCAAATCGACCATCGGGCCGAATCGGCGGAATCGTTGAGACTAGAAGTTCACCGGTGAAGCTATTGTCATTGATAATGCTGTCTAGGAGAGCATCCATCTGGCTATTCGTCCGATCAACATCTCCCCCAACGCTATTGGTGCCGATCATCAGCAGGATCACATCGGGTTGAAACGTTGGAATCCAATTGTCCACTCCACTCCCCGGCTCGGTGCTTCTGCCCCGATCAATCTGGGGAATAGTAAACCCCGGATTGCCCTCATGATCTCGATCCGGCAGGGCGCTGGTGCCGTTAGACTTGGATCCGACAAAATCGAAATCTAAACCAAAACTGTCCAGGCGACTATACAGTCCCAACCGATAACCTTCTTCATCCGCCTCGGCCACTTCAGTGCTGGTAACCCCTTGAGTAATTGAATCTCCCAAGGGCATGATCCGCAAAGAACCCGTAGTTTCATCGGGGGTGAAGATAAACCCTTGTTCTAGATTGATGACGACTCCTGTTCCGGTGGGAGGTAGGGGGGTTGGAGTTGGGGTTGGAATTGGAGTTGGAGTTGGGGTTGGAATTGGAGTTGGAGTTGGGGTTGGAGTTGGGGTTGAAGTACTAAAATCAGCTTCGGTGATCGCCGCTGGTTGCACACCATTAAGCACCGCCAACTCTTCTGAACCGATGGCAATTACGGTTTGATTAGCCCCCGAGGCAGAATTTGCAGATTACTGAAACTCAAGCCATTAGGCAATACCATCCGATCAATGCCATCTTCAAAGTCGGAAATAAAGTCTGTAGACAAGCCGCTTTGGGGCAACACAAACAAATCAGCACCCTCCCCCCCGGTGACAACATCAATGCCATCGTCCCCGGAGAGAATATCGTTACCAAAATCTCCAAATAGGATGTCTCCATCCTTACCGCCGAATAGACGATCATCGCCGTTTCCAGCCCTGAGAAGGTCAGTTCCGACATTGCCAAACAAAAAATCGCTATCGGCTTGTCCGTCTAAAGTATCACTATCTCTACCCCCGAACAGGGTATCAAAGCCCGCCGCACCAGCCAGTTGATCTTGACCCTGATTTCCGTTAATCTGCTCGCTATCTGTGGATCCTAAAACAGTGTCGTTGCCCCCCAACATTAGAACGCCTAGGGGAAAGCCCACCAATTGTCCAGGAACAAGGGTCGTAAACTCTGAGGTGTCATCGCCTACCCAGGCTCCGAGCACGGTGTTCGGCACTAATACCATGTAACATTCTCCCATGAAAAACTGCAATTCAGGATTGGAAAGTACAAGATCTCTCCTGGATTGCAGACGACATTTTGGCTATTTTTTCTCCTTAGATTCTAACATTTCATTTCACAATGCCAAATTTGCCGCTTCCAGGGACGATGGACTGATTAATCAAATCATTAATACTTGGATTAAACGATAAGTCATCCCTTAATCGATCCGGGATTAATACTCTCAAAGTTGATGCTTTCAAAAAGTGAAACTCGAAAAGTGAGTTAGCTTTCCTGAACCGGTTGATTATCTAGACCCAGGGTTGAGGATTCAAATTCAGGTATCCGGATCGCTTCCTCCTGACCCCGAATTGAGAGATTCTCAGCCACGATTGAGTCTAGATCCAGATCAACCGCATGGGCGATATTCGTCAGAAACCACAAACAATCGGCCAGATGTTGTTTGAACTTGTTCAGATAGATATCTTCTAGAGACTGGAGCTTTTTGGCTTGAGCATTGATATCTCGCGCCTCCTGCTCTAAGCCAATTGCACACAACTTATAAAATTTGATTGTAGCAATTTCTTGATGAGTGGCATCGTGCTGGTATTCTCTAAAGTCCATGCGCTATTTACTCTACAAAATCCTAAAAAAAACTGATGAATCTTTCCCTCGAATAGCCTATTTTAGATTAAAATAGCAATCCTGAATCAATCCTGAAAAAAAAAATCAATCCTAAAAAAACTAACCCTGAAAAAAGCAAGAGAGGAGTTTAGGAACTTTATCTCCAAAAAGGGGGCAACGCTCCCAAACCCATTTCACCAATCATTGATGATCGTTATACAGCGATTTTCAATCTCGTGAGGTACGGATTTGGCAGGTGGTAGCGCACCTCCCGGACTCCAGCAGCGTAAGAAGCACTGTATTTGGAATAGCGATTCAAATCACTATTCAAAGCTACTATTCAAGTTACTTTAAATGACTGCCCTAAAATGTCTCAACATCATCTTAAGTTTGATTAAGTAGGTGGTTGTAATTAATTCTGAAATGGAAGGGGGTCTGGGACAAAGCCCCAGGCAGAGAGCACTGCCCCTTCACCCCCCCCACATCAATCTTTTAATTAATTGCATCAAGCTACTCATCTCTATTATGGGGGTTAATTATCGGGGTTAAGGTGACAGCTAATTTCCAGGAAGCCCACAGGGAACAGGCCGACCATCTAGATAGTTTAAAGTACAGATCGTTTCCTCCGCGCGATCGCGGCGGATCCGTTCATCCGTAATCTGAGCACCTGAGCGCCTGAAAAATCGCCGACTTGAGGGATTAGAGCGACTGGGACGATTGGGGCGATAGCTGTTGTCAAAGCAAGCTCGACCGCCCCTGTACTGGGTATAACACTCATATTGATCGGGATTAGTAATTACAATTGAGGGCTGAGAACCGGGTCTAACTTGATCCAGCGATCGCACAATTTCAGGTTCAGATGCCGGTTCAGAGTTGCCAATTTGGGTTCGAGGCTCGGTTTCACCAGGATTAATCTCTTGGGCCTCGGGAATGGCTGGGGGTTCCTGGGGTCGAGGGGTAGAACCCGGAAAATTAGGCAGACTTTTGAACAAAGAATCATTCTGGGCCTGAGAATTTTGGCCGGAATCAGCGGGATTCTGGTTGATACTAATAGTTGAATTTGAGCGCAACAAATACCAGGCGATAAATCCCATGAGTGCTACCCCTGAAGTAACCCCTAGAACTTTGATCAATCCAGTCCCTTGAGGATAGTTTTGTCGCTTGTCTTGATAGGAGAAGCGAGGCTGAACTGATGATTTCTTGCTCATAGTATCTAACAATATAAAGAGGGTTGGAGAAATGATGTTTTATAAGTAATTTTATTCTATAGCGATTTTCAATTCCGTGAGGTATTGATTTGGCAGATGGTGGCATACCGCATCATCACCTGCCATGCTTCAGCAGGGTGAGAAACCCTGTATAAGTAACTTAATAACAGAGGGAAAATAAACTTAAAAAGTTAATAACTGACGAATTTATGCTGGAGATAGAAAGGGGCTCAGACATCCTTTGACCCATCAGGGTAAGCCCCCCTCTCTCATACTCTGATGCTTCTGAATATTGCCAGGTCTGATATCAGGAACGGGGAGCAGGACGGTTCAAATTCGATTGAAGTTTTGCTTTCATGGCTTGAATTTTGAGTTGGGATTTTTGATCGGCCTGGTCAAGTTTTGTTCCCAAGTCCACATATCGAGGACGCATCCCATGCAAAGCCTCTGCATATTTAGCATTTGCCCCGAGCTTTTTGACTTCATTGTTGGCTAAATGAGTTCTATAGCCATAATAGGTTCCATGAACGGATACATCCACATCATCGATTTGTCTTAAGCTTTCGTAGCTGGCGCTAGTGGATTTGAGCTGCTGCTTTTTTGTCTTGACTACTGCCTTGAGGACTTTCACTTCCTCTCCATTAAAATAGCGAGGATCCTCCAGCACTGGGGCCGAACGAATTGAGGTAAATTGTCCTGGATTTCGAGGGGTCGGAACCTTGGGATCAGTTGGGGCGAGAACGGCAAACCGATCAATTTGGTGCCCTGCCAAATCCGGGTTAGAGTTCCCGGTTTCACGTCCGCCTAAGCGGGATAAAATTCCCATACGTTCTCCTCCATTAAAATTATCTAGAATGAATCAATCGTCAACTCAAGGTTGATCTAGTAATCAATATATCAGGTTCTTCAGGGAATTGTCAGCTATGACTAGTGAGCTACAACTGGTGAGCCATGATCTAGGGCAAGACTGCTGAACTCTTTGCCGGGTTTTTGACAGACCCATTACCGTTCCGGTTAGATTAGTAAGTTTTAAGCTGTAAATTTAAGATGTAAATTTTAAGATGTAAATTCTAAGGTGATATTAATTCCTCACCTCTGAATAATTTTATGGCTGCCACAATTGCCCTGATTGCCCACGATCGCAAGAAAAGCGAAATTGTCAATTTTGTTCAACGGCATTCGGCTTTCCTCAATCGATATCGCCTGATCGCCACCGGAACTACAGGGCAGCGGATTCAGGAAAATACGAATTTGGCGGTTGAGCGGATGCTGTCTGGGCCTTTGGGGGGAGACACTCAAATTGCGGCCCAGGTGGCTGAGGGAAAAGTCTGTGCTGTGATCTTTCTGGTCGATCCCCTCTACGCCCAACCCCATGAACCCGATATTCAAGCCCTCCAACGGATCTGTGCTGTCTACAACATACCTCTAGCTACCAATTTAGCCACAGCGGAGGCCATCATTGAAAAGCTGCATCAGACGGCAGTGGCTCACTTGATTTTCAACCCCATTTCAGGTCAGGGAAATGCGGATCAAGATCTGGCTTTTATCCAGAAAACCCTGGAGCCAAGCTACAACGTTCATCTGCATCTGACTACCCCTGAGCTCTCCGCTGAACAGCTTACCCGTCAAGTGATTCAGAGCAACCCTGATTTAATTATTGCCTCCGGGGGGGATGGAACAATTTCTGCCGTGGCGGGAGAATTGATTGGTACAGATATCCCCCTAGGAGTAATCCCTAGGGGAACAGCCAATGCCTTTGCTCTGGCCCTGGGAATTCCCACCGCCATCACTCCCATTAGAAATGCCTGTCAGGTGATCTTGACAGGGAAAAAGCGGGTTGTGGATGCTGCCCGCTGCAATGGCAAACCCATGATTTTGCTGGCTGGGATTGGTTACGAGGCTGAAATTGTCGAAAAAGCCAGTCGGGAACTCAAGGATCAATGGGGGCCTCTAGCCTACTTTATTGCCGGTTGGCAGCAGATGAATGAACAGAAATTGTTTGAGACTGAAATTCGAGTGGAAAACACCACCTATGAATTTAAATCCGCCGCTATTACCGTAGCCAATGCGGCTCCGGCCACATCTGTTTTAGCCCAGGGCAAGGGTGAGGTGATTGTCGATGATGGTCTATTGGATGTGACTGTGGCAGCGGCTTTTGATACGGGGCGACCAATCCGCAATCCTAAACTCCGGGCTGTGACTACAATGGCTAATATGTTGGGGGCAGCTTTGATCAAAGTTGATCCCAATCTACCTGATATCTTTCACTTCCGGACATCGCGGATTCAGATCGTCACGGATCCGCCTCAAAAAATCACTCTGGATGGTGAGATTATCGGTACAACTCCAGTGGAATTTGAGAGCATTCCCCAGAGCTTAATTGTTTTAGTGCCTGACAATTAATTAGAGTTAGAGTTAATCGGAGTTTCTAATTGGGGTTTTCAGGTTAGAGGCGGTTTGCACCGGATTAACGCCTTATGGTTCCGCCCCGAGTTAGTGTGTCTATGCCATCTGATACCCTTTTTTCAGTATCCGCTGGGGGGAGACAAGCAGATAGACTGGTAGAGAAAAGCTCAGTTGCCAGATTTTCTATGACGCTGTCCTCTCAGACGAGCCTGCGGGATCATCAAGCTCAAGCGGATATCCTGATTGTCGATGATACCCCCGAGAACCTTTATCTTCTGTCGGAAATTCTGGTTAATCAGGGATACAAAGTTCGCAAGGTATTGAATGGTCAATTGGCGTTGAATGCGATCGCCGTCAATCCCCCTGACCTGATCCTGTTAGATGTGATGATGCCCGAACTCAATGGCTATCAGGTTTGCGAGATTTTAAAATCTGATCCTGAAACTCAAGAGATTCCGATTTTATTCATCAGTGCTTTGCACGAGGATCTGGATAAAGTCAAGGCATTTACCCTGGGTGGAGCTGATTATATTACAAAACCTTTTCAGGTCAGGGAAGTTTTAGCGCGGGTGCGGCATCAGCTCGAGCTACGGGCCGCTCGGATCAGGATTGAGAGCTTGAATACCGATCTGGAGCATCGCATCCTTCAGCGAACCGCTCAACTTCAAGAAGCCCAGGAAAAGCTGATGCACATGGCTTTTCACGATCCTCTGACCAATTTACCCAATCGTACCGCTTTTCTCCAGCAGCTTGAGCAAGCCCTTGAACGGCAGCAGATCGAACCCATGGAGCACTTTGCGGTGCTGTATCTTGATGGCGATCGCTTCAAACTGGTGAATGATTCTCTAGGGCACCTATTCGGGGATAAGCTCTTAATTCATGCCGCTCAGCGCTTGCAATCCTGTTGTCGGTCAACGGACATGCTGGCCCGGATGGGGGGCGACGAATTTGTTCTATTAGTCAGGGTTGTTGACCATGCTGAGAGTCTGACAATCTCGAAAACAGCCCTTGAAAAGGCAATCGAGATAGCCCGTCAAATTCACCAGGTCTTCGAATTGCCATTTAACCTGGAGGGCCATGAAATCTCAATCAACTTCAGTATTGGGATTTGTCAGGGAGCAGGCTATGACAAGTTTGAAGATATCCTTCGGGATGCAGATACCGCCCTGTATCGGGCCAAGGCATCCGGAGAAGATTACTACCAGGTTTTTGATCCCACCATGTATCAACAGGTTGTTGCCACCCTTCAGATTCAGCAGGACTTGCGGCGGGCGTTGGTACAGGAGGAGTTTCTGGTGTATTATCAACCTATTGTTCATCTTGAAACCTTGAGCTTGACTGGCTTTGAGGCATTAGTACGATGGCAGCCACTGGGGGAGCCCTTGATTGCTCCAGGTCAATTCATTCCCATTGCTGAAGAAACAGGATTGATCATTCCCCTGGGGTTCTGGGTTCTGCGAACCGCTTGCCGTCAACTGCGCCAATGGCAGATCGAAGGTCGTTTATCCCCCTCCGTCACTCTGAGTGTCAACCTTTCAGCCAAACAACTGAACCTATCAAACCTGGTGGAACAAATTCAGCAAATTCTGGCAGAAACCCAGCTTTTGCCGGAGTGCCTGAAGCTAGAAATTACTGAAAGTGCCATTATGGATCACCCCGAAAACGTGATTCACTATCTTGGGCAACTGCGAAAACAGGGGATTCAGCTCAGTATTGACGATTTTGGTACGGGCTATTCTTCCCTGGCTTATCTCAATCGACTTCCCTTGAATATCTTAAAAATTGATCGTTCCTTCGTGATTGGTTTGACTGAAACCATAGAGAATCAAGGTATTGCCAAAGCCATTATTGCCCTGGCTCAAACCCTGGGAATGCAGACCATTGCTGAGGGGGTAGAAACCCAGGCCCAAGTTGATCAATTAAAACAATTAGGGTGTGATATGGGGCAGGGTTACCTGTTTTCACGTCCCTTACCGGTTGAATCATTAGAAACTTGGTTAAATTAGAAATAGGGATGCAAAAAATATCAGGCTCAAGGCTAGTCTACAGAGGATTGCGTCATTCTGCTTGATCAATTCTACAGGGGACAACAAACCAGAGCTTTTAGCCAGAAAAACTAGATCAAACTCGAAGTTAATCTTTGATTTGGGGAGAACTATCATTCATGCACCACCACTCAATCTCTAATCCAATCCTTAATCCAATTTTGTATCCAAAGTCTCAATTTAAATCCATGAGGCTGTGGCGATCTCTGTTGACGGCATTGCTTTGTTTCAGTTCGGGCCTGATGCCATTGCCGGCCCAGGTTATTGCTGCTCCCCAAAGAGCGGCCAAAACCCAGACCCTATTTCAAACCCCAGCCTCCTTCAGACCGCCAAAAGGGCGAGGCGCGCCCCGGCAAAGTGTTGGGGCCGGCACCCGAGGCAACTGTATGGCCACGGAATCTACCGGAAGCCAAGCCCAAAAGCCTTTGACGGCCATCGTTCCGGTTAATCGAGCCGATACTAACAATAGCGTGGGGCTGACCCTCTCAGAACATCCTACTTTTTTGATTTATATTCCCAAAACCACTGCAAAAACTGCTGAGTTTTATCTCGAAGAAGAACTTCCCAGCGCTGTTGGCAGCTCGGCCCAGGCAAAAGCTTTATACACTACGCAAGTTTCCCTGCCCCGACAGGCTGGATTTATCAAGGTTCAGTTGCCCCAGAATAATATCGCCCTAGAACCGGGCAAGATATATCGCTGGTACTTTACCTTAAATTGCAGTGATAGCAATGATCCCACGGCCAATGCCGGAGCCCCTTTTGTTTCCGGTATCGTCCAGCGGGTTGACCAGCCTGATCTGGCACAACAATTGAGCTCTGTCCCCGTAATCCAGCAAGTGGCCCTCTATGGAAAAGCGGGTATTTGGTACGACATGATTGCCGCCCTGGCTGATTTGAGAAGATCCCGTCCCACTGATGCCACCCTGACCACCAAATGGGTGACTGAACTCAGCTCGGATGTGGTTGGATTACCAGAACTTTCTGGAGAACCCCTGATTTCCTGTTGTTCATCCCGTAATTAGGAAATAAGTCAGGTTGAGATTGAATCATGAATGTGGATGCTTAAACCCTTAAGGCAGAGACTTTGGCAATGGCGTGGACTCTGGCTGACCGCTCCCGTTGTTGCAGGTCTTGTCATTGGGGTCAGAGCTTTAGGATTGCTTCAATTGTTGGAGTGGGCAGCATGGGATCAGTTCATTCGTTGGCGACCTCCAGAACCGATTGATCAGCGGATTGTTTTAGTTGAGATTGGTGAGTCTGATATCAACCAGGTAAAACAATGGCCCATTTCTGATGGTGACTTGGCCCGACTTCTGAACAATATTAAGCAACAGCAGCCCCGAACAATTGGCCTGGATATCTATCGAGATATCCAGGTTCCCCCGGGCTCTGAGCAACTGACCGAGGTTTTTCAATCCACCCCAAATTTAATTGGCATTGAGAAAGTGGTGCCCGATGCTGAGGGGGCCTCAATCCCTGCGCCCCCAGTTTTAAAAGAGTTGGGGCAGGTGGGGGCCGTTGATGCCCAGCTTGATACGGATGGTAAACTGCGCCGGGTGCTGCTCTCACTGCAACTGGAGGACAGTGAATTCCCAATCTACACCCTGGCAGCTCAGTTGGCCTTAATTTATTTGCAAGCTGAGGGGATTGAGCTAGAGGCGATTGATGAAGATACCAGTACCGTCCGCCTGGGTCAGGCGGTGTTTACGCCCCTAGGCCCAAATGATGGGGGGTATGTGAACTCCGATGCCGGGGGCTATCAGCTTCTAATGAATTTTCGCCGGAGAGCCTGTCAACCCCAGGGGCCCACCTGCAAGATTTTTCAGACTATTTCCATGACTGAGGTATTAAATAATCAGATTCCCCCTGATTTGTTCCGCGATCGCATTGTGCTGATTGGCTCAACGGCAGCGAGCCTGAAAGATTTATTTTTTACCCCCTACAGTACTACCTTGTTGTCCGCGTCGTCTGGAGTAGAAATCCATGCTGAGACCGTCAGCATGATTGTCAGTGGGGCTTTGGAGGGTAGACCCTTGATTCGAGTTTGGCCTGAGGCTCTAGAGTGGCTGTGGATTGGGCTGTGGTCAATCCTGGGGGCAACTTTGGGCTGGCAATGGCGGGCAAAACGTTGGGCGATCGCAGGATTTACCATATTGGGGGGTGGGTTAACCATTGCAGCCTATCTAGCGGTGTTGGCAGGGTGGTGGATTCCTTTTGTGCCGCCGATTCTGGCCCTAATTGGTTCAACGGTAGCGGTTGTCAGCTACGAAGCGACCATGGAACGACGGGATCGAGAAATCGTCATGACCTTGTTTGGTAAGAATGTCACCCCGAAGATCGCCGAAGCCATCTGGCAAGACCGAGATCAAATCCTCAGTCACGGGAGATTACAGGGCAAACAAATGACGGCGACGGTGCTCTTTAGTGATCTCAAGGGCTTCACCCAGATTGCTGAACAGATGGAAGCTGAGCCCTTAATGTCCTGGTTGAATGACTATATGGATGCCATGGCTCAGATTGTGCTGGATCATGACGGAATTGTGGACAAGTTTATTGGAGATGCCATTATGGCAGTGTTTGGGGTTCCGATTCCTGACGAAAGCCCAGAGGCCATTGCTCAAGAAGCGATCGCTGCCGTTACCTGTGCCCGAGCCATGGTAGAACAGTTGGCGATCTTGAATCTTCGCTGGAAAGCCCAAGGTCTCCCAACCACCGGAATGCGAGTCGGGATTGCTACGGGTGCAGTGGTAGCGGGGAGTTTGGGCAATCATCAACGGCTGAATTACACCACCATTGGGGACAGCGTTAATGTAGCCTCTCGCCTGGAATCCTATGACAAAGACATGAATGAAGCCTGTTGCCGAATTCTGATCAGTGAGGTGACCTACGAATACCTGGAGAATAAGTTTCCCTGTGAATTTATTGGTTGTCTGCATTTGCGGGGACGGCAGCAACCCGTCAATGTCTATCAGATACTTTAAAGTCAGAAGATAGCCATCAGCAACCATCACCCTGCCGGGCTATGACGAACTTTTCCTGGAAACCCTGCATCAGCCAAGGGGGTGGCTTTCTCCAGTTCAGAACCGACAGGGTACAATCCAGGTTGCCCGAAGCAATATATCGCCCATCCTTTGACCAGGCACACCCCAGGTTTGCCCCCGGAACTGTTATCTATTCCGGGGGCAATTGCCAGTTTTGGGATTGCCAGATTTTAACCCCTGTGTGACCTGAATTGGATGATAACCTCTCCGATAGCAGAGATAAATGAAAGGGGGTCTGGGGCTTCGCCTCAGGAAGGGGGCTCTGCCCCCTTCACCCCCCCCCCATCAATCTTCTAATTCATTGCGCCAAGCTACTGACTTGAACAATATCTACTCTTGTCAGGTATTGATGACTTGAAGTATTAGAGCGCTTTCTCCCGGGCCAATCTGTGTATTGAGTACTGTTTCTCTGGCTCAAAATTCGCTGCAAAATGGTTTAATCTGATTATTTCTGGACTTTTCTCCAGGGATGGTCAATTTTGCTTGACCGTTGGCACAGTTGGTGAGACACTATCACTGATCAGATTCAACTTATCCAAACTCAAATCCCAGGTTTTTACTCCGAGAGTTACCATGCCGAAGCCTACTGCATTCGCTGTTCATTTGATGATTGAGGGCGGTCACCGTGAAGAGGTGCGGTTTGAAACCTTACAGGAGTTTCAGGTTTGGTATCAAAAAGCCCTGCTTCCAGTGCGAGATTCCACTGAGTTTGTCAATGTCCCAATCAAAACAATGCAAGGGGAATATATGGTGATTCGCCCCTCTAGTATTAAAGCCATTCGCGTGGAACCGATTTTCACCACCAGCATTGATCGAGATGATGTGGAATAGATGAGATCAGTGGAATAAATCCAGCGTTGCCAGATTTTGCCAGATCGAGTATTCATAGTGAACAGTCAGGTCATTGGAATTGACATTGGTGGATCAGCAATTAAACTAGGCCGCTATGACCTTCAGGGAAAGTGTCATCAATTGCTGAGTGTCTCGACTCCTCAACCCGCCACTCCTTTGAAGGTTTTCGGGGTGTTAGTGGACGCGATCGCTCAGATCCTACCCGGCTATTCTTCTCCAGGTTTGGGAGTGACTCAGGGTGAGGTTCGAGCCATTGGCATTGGTTTGCCGGGGCCAGTTGATTCGACAGGACGAACCGCCAGGGTTGCGATCAATCTCCAGGATTGGAAAGACGTGCCCCTGGCTGAGTGGGTAGAGGCCAAAATTGGCCTGCCCGTGATCATGGCTAATGATGCCAACTGTGCTGGTTTAGGAGAAGCCTGGCTGGGGGCTGGGCAGGGAATTCAAAATCTAGTTGTGATTACCCTGGGAACAGGGGTTGGAGGCGCTGTCATTTTGGAAGGCAAATTGTTTGTCGGCCATCGGGGGTCAGCCGGAGAATTGGGGCTGATTACTTTAAATCCAGATGGCCCTCTCTGCAATAGTGGTAATCAGGGTTCCCTGGAACAGTATGTTTCTGTTCAGGCCATCCGCCGCCTCACGGGGTTAGACCCGGCTGAGTTGGCTGCTAGAGCCTATGGTGGTGAGATTGCGGCCCTAGAGTTCTGGCAACAGTATGGACGCTGGCTGGGGGCTGGGTTAGCCAGCTTAATCTATGTTCTCACTCCGGAAGCGATTATTCTGGGGGGTGGGATTAGTGCAGGAGCCGAACTGTTCCTGCCGGAAACCAAGGCGGAGATCGAGCGTCGGGTATTGCCGAGTTCCCGGGAGGGTATCCAACTGTTAATTGCCGAGCTAGGGAATCAAGCTGGAGCTGTAGGAGCAGCCCGATTAGCTTTGCAGACCTTCAGCTCCCTTGAACTTTAATTGGTCTTCCCCTAAGGAATTTTCCCGTAAAACACTTCTGGGAGAAGCTCAGGAACTTCCCCCCATCAATCTGATTCTAACCTTATCGGACTGGGGCAAGCTGGGCAAACTGACCCGTTCTTGGCAAGTTCGCCGGGGTCGTGCCACTGTCCTTCAACTCAAAGTTAATGTCATTGCCGTAAATTTCAATCAGGGCTTGTTGAGCTTTATGGGCAGCCCCTTGAAACTCTTCGTAGACTTGATGATAGGCTTGTTCTGCCCGTTTGACCGTCTGAGCAAGAGATTCCAACCGTTTAACTGCTTTGAGTGCCCGAGCTCGGCGAGCATGAAGTTGTTGCTGCAAAGCCCCTTGTTCTTCCTGTTTGGCTTTAAGGGCAAGTTCTGCAAGATTGAGTTGCCTGGCTTGCACCCGGGCGATCTGGATAGATTGGAAGTGTAATTGGAATCGTTCTTCTAGAGGTAAGAGTTGCTGAGGAGGCTGGAATACAGGGGCAGCTTCAAGCTCCTGAATGATGTTCTGGAGCTGTTCTATTTCGGCTTGGAGCTGAGATAATTTTTGGGACAATGTGATTTCCAGGGTCATCTCCAAAGACTCAGGAGAATGCTGGAGAGTATTGATCACGAGGGCAGATGTGATTGGATGAGAGGCTTGCTTCAAAACCATAACAAAGTTGTTGTTGACTTTTAATCGAAATTCAACGATGCCGCTTAATTTTCAGGACAGTTCTTCTGAACTGAGTCCCTGACTGGGTTGGGCCTGATCCAGAACTGCATCAAGCGTTCCTTGATCTTGCCTATTGGGGGAACTCCATCTATTCTGACGAGACGTGTAAATGAACTGTTCCGTTGATCTACAGGGACACTTCTGCAAACTTCGGCAGATAGGCTGGGCATCATTTCAAATGGGCTTCAGGCAAAACCGTTCATGTTTACAAATTCTCGCAACTAGAGAATCCACTGCACCTCCAGAAAATTGACTACATTTGCTGTGAAATTACTACCACTTAACCACCTTATAGTATACAAAATGACACAGCAAAGCCAGTATGGAGGTTTAGCCTGAGGAGGTAAATTACCTGATTGACTTCGGGTATCAGGGCTCACATCCCAAGGCTGACACCCCCCAAAAGACAATCTAGGTTGGGAATTTCTGAAAAGTTGTTTCAAAATTGAACAATATGAAAATGTAAGCTGAATTAATCAACTGATGCGGGTTGACCCGACGTAGTGTTGGAAACCAATAACCGTCGCCAGATGGAAGGTTTGCTCTCTTTGAGCGTGGCTTTGAGTTGATAAATTTTTTGAGTAGGTTGAGCAGCCAGACTAAATCCCTGAGTTTCAAACCTTTATGAAGAACTGCAACTCAATGAGTAAGGGCAATTGTGGAGTGAGCAGTTACAGTTATTCCTGGGGATTTACGAAGGGAAGTTGAGATTCTTCACCCCAGAAGGAGAAATGGCTCTTACCGATCAAGAAGCAACTCGGCTTGAGAAACAGCAGCGGGCGATCGCTGAACAAAGAGCGGAGACCGCCGAACAGCAGGTTGAAATTGAACGTCAACAAAAGGAAAAATTAGCTGCCAAGCTGCGGGAATTGAACATTGACCCAGATACACTTTGAATGGCCTGCTCTTCAAATCTGTTAATCCCAGTTACTTCAATCACCGATGCAATCCACCCAAAAACGCACAACCCTCAGACCCCCTGAGATCCGCCTCAAGCGCAGTAAGCGACCGGAGAGCATTATCTTTGTTAGTTCAACTGTGGCAAAGGGAAGCTTTTCAGAATCAGCTTCTGCAATCTCAGCAGCTCCAAGGCTAGAACTGAAGGAGGTTTTCTCAGGGGTAGAAAGTAGAGTGGGCAATCATGGGTGAGCCGCAATCAAAAATAAAAACTGATGGCCTGATCTGTTGTCAGAAAAACGTCGAACTCTGCCTGGGCAACTTTGAGTAATTCTCTATTCTTCAGACCTGTCCACTCACAATCTCTGACTGTCAATCTTCCACACCGTCATCAAAATGTTGTTTTAGTCTTTTTGGTAAGTTTTCATGTTGTCTTTAGTCGTTTGGTTCAACAGTGGCGGTAGGCCACATGAAGGGTTAATGGCTGGAATTTTCATTGACCAGTCAAGATTCTAATTTCCCAAGGTTAAGAACGTATTATTGAACATCACGGTTCAAATCAGTCTGGTTCCTGAATCAGGCCATGATTCCAGTAATACTTGCTCCCTTGCCCTAAGGAATTTTGAATGGCTGATTAGCTCTGACCTGGAGGGTTTGAGTACAAGCCTAGTAAATGGATTGGCCAAAATTGGCAATCGAGTAGGATGATCCTATCGCGATCTCAGGTCAAGTACCCGTTTACACAAGGTAAAACGTTGCCCTGGAAGCCCACATTCTAGTGGTTGATCAGCTAGCATCAATCATCTGAGATGGCTACAGTTCTACAAACCCCAGCAAATTAAACTGTTTACTGCGATGGCAACTGTGATTTTCTATGAAAAGCCTGGCTGCGTGAACAACACAAAGCAGAAAGCCTGGCTCAAGGCTGCAGGTCATACCGTCGATGCTCGCAATCTCCTGACGGAACCTTGGACAACTGAACGCTTACAGCAGTTTTTGGGTCAGCGTCCCATGGTCGAATGGTTTAACCGCACTGCGCCTTTGATCAAGTCAGGACAGGTGATCCCTGAACACCTCGATCCTACCGCTGCATTACAGTTGATGGTCGAGAATCCGCTCTTGATCCGGCGACCCTTGATTCAACAGGGCGATCGCTATGAAGTTGGGTTTGAGATTAAGGCCATTGATGCCTGGTTAGGTTTGAGCCCAGTTCAGGAGAGTCAGCGGGAAGTTTATGAGCCCTTCAGACACCAGGATCTTCAAACCTGTCCACGCAGTTCCCCGGAGCACAGCAGGATTTCCCAGTGAGATTTCCCAGTCAGTAGGTGGTTGTAATTAATCGTTAAATGGAAGGAGATCTGGGGCTTCGCCCCCCATTAATCTTCTAATGGATTTCGTCAACTACTTAAAAGTTTTTCCGGTTGTTCTAGCCTAATTTAATCTACTCTCTGATCTACGTCCTATGTCTGAACCCCATCACCCTTCCGCTAATCAAATTCCTGAAGTTGGATTAAGAGCGTCTCACTTTGCCGATTTGGTTCGAGTTGCCCAGATTGTCTATGATCCCTCTGGAGGCTTGTCAGGAGGATCATTTGCCGTAGATTGGCAATCCTTTGGTTTGCCCGAAGGGGTGATCGCTGATCTGAAAATTCTAGGGCAGCGCTATCAGTTTTCTTCCCCCCATATTGCCCCTGATTTGGTTTGGGAACAACTCACCCCCGCCAGTCGCCAATGGTTTATGAAAAATAGAACGATATTGGCGGAGTTAGAAGAAACCTTCGCCGCCCGTGACGAAGACTGATCAAGTTGAGTCTGGCCTGGTAAGTAGCTTGACGCAATTAATTAGAAGATTGATGGGGGGTGAAGGGGGCAGTGCCCCCTTCCATTTAACAATTAATTACAACCACCTACTTAGATTCTATTTTGATTACTGCTGATCACTGTTGATAATCGACAGTTCATCTACCCGAATCTCAAACGGGTCAACTCAGTCCAGGGTTGGATAAATCCACGGTTGGATTGACTGTCCAGTTCAGAATCATGGCTAGAACCTGGAGCTAGTGATCCAATTCCACCTCAACGGTACAGTCCGAAGTGGGTTTGGCTACACAAAGCAATACATGACCCGCTGCTATCTGATTGTCGTTTAAAAAGATCTGCTCGGATTGATCCACACTGCCAGTGACCAGTTTTCCTTCACAGGTCGCACAGGCTCCCACGGCACATTCAAACGGAAGTTTGATGCCCTGTTCATAGGCTTCGTCAAGAATAGACTCCGTGTCAGGAACATCAATTGTCTGGGCGAGCTCATGGGCGTTATTGATTAAGGTAACTTTGTAGATTGCCATTGATCCATCCTTATTAATTCAGAGCAAATCCGGTTGATTCGTCACAGTTTGCCGTTTTTGCAAGTGTTGGGTTGCAGAGCTTTGAAAAACAGTCTGACCCTCGCAGATGAACGGAGCTGATATAACGTTATGGTTAGCCAGATCAAAAAATGCGGTTGTACTGATCAATACAATTCAACCCGATCAGTCAAGATGGGGGCCTGGTCGCCCTGTGATTTCAACCTGAGGCTAAAGACCTAATACTCCAGACCTTCTAGGGGCTGGATGTGGAAGGGTTCAATGGTTTGTGAAGTATCAGATCGGTAGAAAGTCACTGTTTCAGGCAAGATTGGCAGATCTACGGCCTCCACTATTGGGGTATACCCCAGCCATCGTTTGGAGCTCTCAGCAAATTGTTCGGGCGTACCACTGACACAAAAACGAGTCGGTTGAGGGGAGTGCAAATTGGCCAGTCCTAGCAGTTCGAGTTCCTGGGCCATGGCCTGAACCAAATAGGCGGCTGGATCGAGTAATTGTACAGAATTCGGTAAGAGCGATCGCAGGATTGGCGCTAGATGAGGGTAATGGGTGCAGCCATAGATCAGGGTGTCAATTCCCTGTTGCAGCAGAGGCGAGATATATTCCCTGGCTAATGCGTAGGTTTGGGGATGGTGAATCTGATTTTGTTCGATCAGGGGAACAAATTCTGGGCAGCCTATCTGCCAAACTTGAATATCGGGATTGATTTCTTGAATCGCCTGGCGATAGACGTTACTGGCGGCAGTGGCCGGAGTAGCAATGACTCCTACACGAGTTCCTATCTGTACCGCAGCCTTTGCCCCCGGAAGAATAATCCCTAAAATCGGCAGATCAAATTCAGATTGAACGGTTTCCAGAGCCAGGGCCGAACTGGTATTGCAGGCCATTACAACCATCTTTACCGACTGATCAGCCGCCCAGGTAATGATTTCACGGACGAATTGCAGAATTTCCTGGGGCGATCGCATTCCGTAGGGGAGTCGAGCCGTATCCGCGAAGTAAACCACAGATTCCTGCGGCAGTTGACGATAGATCTCACTGAGAACCGTCAATCCGCCTACACCACTATCAAAAACTGCAATTCTCTGTTGTCTTTTGTCCGTTGCCATAGGGTTCTATCAATTTGATCAGATCAAATGTACTTTATTCGCGCAAACTCGACAAATGCCAGTTTTTCTGAAACCAGTTGAGCTTTGCAAACCAACTCGAGATTTCAACCCAACCTGGGAACAGGGTTAACCTGGAATCGTGAATAACTCCTGATCCCTCAGTTGCAAGCAGTCCAGCGCTAGTGAAGCTATCCATTGAGTATCTGGAAATATGGAGTGTCTGGAAATATGGCACACTCAACAATGGTAATCCCTAGATGATCAGGCAGCCTTTGCCTAGCCGGGAGATTGCCTGATTGCCTGATTGCCTGATTGCCTGATTGCCTGATTGATTGTTGATGAATGTATTATTGAGGTTTGAAAAATGGCAGAAATTCTGGGTACGGCAGCCAATGATCTCCTAGTTGGAACCGCTGAAAATGACAATGTCTTTGGCCTGGAAGGGAACGATACTCTAAATGGTAGCTTGGGGGATGACACGTTATTCGGCAATCAAGGGATAGATTTTTTCCAGGAAGCAGCAGGCAACGATACGATCTTTGGCGGCAAAGACGGGGATTTGATTGTGGATACCCAGGGGAATAATCAAATCTTTGGCAATTTGGGGGACGATTTGATTTTCGGAGGAGTGGGCAATGATCTGATCTATGGAGGCCAGGATAATGACAACTTGTCCGGGGATGTTGGAGATGATTTTCTCTCCGGCGATAAGGGGGATGACTTGCTCGTGGGGGTGAGCTTTGCTTCGGCCAATCCTGGACGCGGTGAACTTGACACCCTCAGCGGTGGGGCGGGAATTGATGTTTTTGCCCTGGGAGACGCGACGCGCACCTATTACCTGGGGACAGGACTGAATGATGTGGCCCTGTTGATTGACTTTGCCCCTGCAGAAGATCTGATTGCCGTCAGCACTACAAATAACCTCTCGATCTCAGCTTTTTCCCTGGCTGGAATCGGAGAAGGTACAGGAATTTTTAGTAGTGGGGATTTAATTGCCTTTGCCCCAGGAATTGGCGCTGATCAAATTACCATTGGAGTTAATGTTTTTCCAGTGCCCATTCCTAATACTTAGTGATCGACGGATCAGATGGTCAGATCAATAACCCAATTCACCAGCCCTGTTGACTAGTGATATTCATGGGGAATTAATCATTGATCAACTCTTCGATATCATCCCGTAAGCGCTGGTAGATTTTATTAAGGGGAATGTCATTGTAATCATAGCCAAAGGGATTTTCAATTTCTAGCCCAATGGCTTCAATTCCCAACAATGCAAAGGTAATAATTCCAGTAGCAATCACACTCCCCCAACCCAAATCTTTGACAATCTGAAACGGCAAAACCAAACAATAAATACCCAGCAAATGTTTCAGGTGAATGGCGTAGGCTTTAGGCATGGGAGTGCTCAAAACCCGCTCACAACCGGTGAGACATTCCACCATTTGATCAATCAGGTTATTATATTCTGTGAGCTGCACTGTATCAATCAGGCTTCGTTGATATAGCTGCTGGAGTTCCACACTGATCCATTTGGCGACTCGCAGAGGAAGATGGTTTAAGGGCTGCAATTCCTGAATCTGTTCTAGGGATAGCAGAGACTCCAATTGCGGATCAATAGGTTCCCGGCGCAAGTGTAAGATTCCAGCCCCAAAAAACACTGGAATCAATCGTAGAATTTTTTTTTTGGTATGGATAATTTCAGGGGTTTTCTCCGGAACATTGACAAAAACTTGCCGGGCTAGATTTCTTCCCAAAATTAAAATTTTTCCCACCAATTTCCGCCCTTCCCAGAATCGTTCGTAGGCGGTATTTGTCCTGAAGACCAGAAGTAAACCCAGGACAATACCTGGAATTAAAGTGCCAAGGATGGGTTGGTGAATAATCGGAAAGTGATTGTAAAGTAATTTGATCGCGATCGCATAAATCAAGCTAACCAATACAGGAGTTCTAATCCGGCTCAGAACTGAACCACGGAAGTCAAAGGCTGCTTTAAACCAGTTTTCATGTTTTGTACTCATCGATACCTGTACCGCTTAGAGAAATCTGAATGAAAAGTCTAGATCATGGGCTTGCCCCGATCTCAACCCTGGAAAATCTACCGGTGATAACTCCCTAGAAGAGTGAGACAGTCCCCAGTGTAACGGTTTTTTACGACTCCTCCAGACAGGGGTGTTATCAATGATAGGATGCCGTAAAAACCTTTGAGATATTTTTCCTATGGCAGAAGAACTGACTGGAAAAGCTCCAATCTTCGGTGGTAGCACCGGGGGCTTACTCACCAAAGCAGAAGTAGAAGAAAAATATGCGATCACCTGGACAAGCTCTAAAGAGCAAGTCTTTGAAATGCCGACAGGTGGCGCAGCAGTGATGAATGAGGGTGAAAACCTGTTGTATCTAGCCCGCAAAGAGCAATGTCTAGCCTTAGGAAAGCAACTGCGGACAAAGTTCAAGCCCAAAATTGAGGACTATAAGATCTATCGGATTTATCCCAACGGCGAAACAGAATACCTCCATCCCAAGGACGGCGTATTTCCGGAGAAAGTCAATGAAGGTCGGGAGTACAACGGCAAGATTGACCATAAAATTGGCGACAATGTTGATCCAGCTCGGGTGAAGTTTAGTGGCAAAGCTACCTACGAAGTCTAGTTCGGCTTTAGGGATTGAGCTCGATGCTAGGATTGCATAGACCCATGACTGGCTTCTAGCTTTAGTCTAGCTTCAAACTAAACTGGTTTTAATATTAAGGAAGGATGAAGGGTCGATCACCTTCATCCTTTGTTCTTTCTATCCTTCAGAACCCATGACCTTCCCCGATTTTCCCCAATTTGTGCAACTGGCAGACCAGGGTAATTTTGTTCCGGTTTATCAGGAATGGATTGCGGATTTGGATACGCCAGTTTCGGCCTGGTATCGGGTATGCATGGGTCAACCCTACAGTTTTTTGCTGGAGTCGGTGGAGGGGGGAGAGCAACTCGGACGCTATAGCTTTTTGGGATGTGATCCCCTGTGGATTCTGGAGGTGCGGGGCGATCGCACCCGGCAAACCTATCGAGATGGCACGGTCAAAACCTTTCAGGGGGATCCGTTCACCACGTTAAGTGAATGTCTGGCCCCCTATCAACCTGTCCGCCTGCCCCAACTTCCTGGGGGACTGGGGGGTCTATTTGGGTTTTGGGGCTATGAACTGATTCAATGGATTGAGCCTCGGGTACCGGTTCATCCCCTGACGGAGGAGGATTTACCCGATGGCCTATGGATGCAGGTGGATAGCTTGTTGGTATTTGACCAGGTGAAGCGGAAAATCTGGGCGATCGCCTATGCCGATCTGCGTCAGGCCAATGCCAAAACCGCCTATGAGAGCGCCTGTGACCGAGTTCATCAACTGGTTCACAAGCTGCAGTCTCCCCTATCTCGTCAGAGTACCCTGCTGGAATGGCAGCCTCCCGATCCCGCCAGACCCGCTCAAACCCGATCCGAAGTCCTGCTGAACTATAGCAGCACTATCTCCCAGACCCGCTTTTGTGAAAATGTAGAGCGGGCCAAAGAATATATTCGGGCGGGAGATATCTTTCAGGTTGTTCTGTCCCAGCGGCTTTCTGCTTCTTATACCGGAGATCCCTTTGCCCTGTATCGTTCCCTACGGTTGATCAATCCTTCCCCCTACATGGCCTATTTCAACTTCAGGGATTGGCAGATTATTGGCTCTAGCCCAGAGGTCATGGTGAAGGCGGAGAAGACCCCAGAGGGCAAAATTTTGGCCACTGTTCGCCCCCTAGCGGGAACTCGGCGGCGAGGTCAAACGACATCAGAAGATGGAGCCTTGGCTGAGGATTTACTCCAGGATCCCAAGGAGGTGGCAGAGCATATCATGCTAGTGGATCTGGGGCGCAATGACCTGGGACGGGTTTGTCGCATCGGCACAGTCCAGGTAGATAAACTGATGGTGATTGAGCGCTATTCCCATGTGATGCATATTGTCAGTAATGTTATGGGAGAATTAGCCCAGGGAAAAACGGCCTGGGACTTACTCAAGGCTTGTTTTCCGGCTGGAACTGTCAGCGGTGCCCCCAAAATTCGAGCGATGGAGATTATTCATGAGCTGGAAGATTGTCGCCGAGGCCCCTACTCTGGGGTGTATGGCTACTACGATTTTGAAGGGCAACTCAATAGTGCGATTACCATTCGGACGATGATAGTCCGCGATCGCGGCAATGGTGAACATACCGTCATGGTTCAAGCTGGGGCGGGGCTGGTGGCAGATTCTCAACCCGATCAGGAATACGAAGAGACCCTGAATAAGGCCCGAGGTTTATTGGAGGCGATCCGTTGTCTGAAGTCTGATTCGCTCTAGAATTGAATATTACATTACTGGTAAATATTACTGGTGTTGATCCTTGGGGATTGGTGCAGGGAAGTCGGTCACGGGAGTAACTGAAAAGGGTTATGAATTTCTATATTGTTGATGTTTTTGCCGAGGATAAGTATACGGGGAATCCTCTGGCTGTTGTATTTGGGGAAGGGGTGACAGCACTCTCAGATGCCGAAATGCAGCAGATTGCCCAGGAGATGAATTATTCTGAAACGACCTTTGTCCCTTCTGCCCAAACCCAGGATGGGGGCTATGATGTCCGAATTTTTACTCCCCGAAAAGAATTGCCGTTTGCTGGACATCCAACCCTGGGAACCGCTTATATTATTCAGCAGGAATTGATTCAAGCTCCGGTTGACCGGATTTTCCTCAATCTGGGAGTCGGACAAATTCCAGTCACTTGGACTGAAGATGAAGATGGGGATGAAGTGCTCTGGATGCAGCAAAATTCCCCTGAGTTTTATCAAACCCTGGAGATCGGGGCGATCGCCAGCAGCCTCAGTTTGGATCCTGTAGAAATCGATGGACGATTTCCAATTCAGGAAGTCTCCACGGGGGTACCCTTTATCATTGTTCCCCTCAAGAGCTTAGCGGCCTTGAAACGGGCCAAAATTAGCTTTGCTGCCTATGAAAAGTTGATTGAGACTACCAATACCAAGGAAATCTTGCTATTTTCCCCGGAGCCCTATAGCCCTGAAAATAACCTCAGTGCCCGGATGTTTGCCCCATCTCTTGGGATTCCAGAAGATCCAGCCACAGGCAGCGCCAATGGTTGTCTGGCAGGGTATCTGGTGCAGCATCAATATTTTGGATCGGAGAGAGTTGAGATTCAGGTGGAGCAGGGCTACGAGATCAATCGACCCTCGATTCTCTCCCTGCAAGCGGAGAGAAATGGGGATAAAATTACGGTCAAGGTCGGGGGCAAAGTCGTAATGGTGGCGAAGGGAGAGCTACTCTAGCTCTTCCAATTCCTGGGTGGATTGCCATCCGGGTTCCCACAGAGACCGATCTTTGAGTTGCTGAGCATTCAACCAGAAGCGAACGCTGGAATCACAGGAGGCCACAATTTCGGCGAAGACCCATTTGCCCTGGTTTTTGCGGTTGACCACCTGAAAATGTCGCCAACCCCAGGTCTTCTGGATAGCTGTCCATTTTGAACCCACCAGATAGGGAAACTTTTGTTTCTTGGGCATGGTTTATATTGTGACAAATTTATTGTGACAAATTTTTGCCGGTTTCCAGGCAAATCCCCACCGGATCAAACCTGGGCCGACAAGTTTCCCCTCCCTAAAAACCATTCATATCCAGCTTTAAACTGAGCTTTGCCCCCCGTGTCCACAATAGCTCCATGACCTGGAATCACCCGATCAAAATTCCAGGCCAGAATTTGCTGTACCGCAGCGGCGATCGCCCCCTTGTCACGGCTGCCCCACCGCTCTAGTCGAGAGGGTCGCAGAGCTTTATAGGAACCCAGAATTTGGACGGCAAGCCGAGTCGTGAGGGGACTATTCTGGTCAAAATTGAAGGCGATATCGGTGAGAATTAGGCTACCGCTGGGTTGATGGCAAAATACCGTTTCATGGGCCAGCTTGATCCCACCGGGCAAAATTACTCCAAACCCCTGAAACTGAAGATAGTCTAGCACCCCTTCAAAACTTCCGGGTTGGGTGAGGACAGCATCCAATTTCAGATCGGGCCGCTTGTCTGTCAGTCCAGTCACTCCCCAGACTTTGGCCTCAGGATAGAGGGCGTGGGTGGAGCCCACGGAGAGATGGTGAAATACATTGGGAGCGATGATATGGCCTACGGGGCCAAGGGTATTGAGGATCTGCGATCGCCCAGACCCAGCTCAATCGGTGAAATGAGCACCAGTTTTTGACTGGGCAGTCGAACCACCGTCATGCGACTTCCCACTTCTAAGCCCAAGAAGCGCAGGGGTTGGGTTGCAACCCATAGATCAGGGGCAAGTTCAACCAGGGACATGGGTTTTCTCCTAGATTCAATTTGACCAATCAAGAATTTAAACCAAACGTTCGTTATTTTTTAGCTCAAATCAAGTCATGGATTACGCTAGAGTCAGAAGGTTAATCAAGAGTTGACTCTAGATTTTCCCTCCAGCTCAATTCATCGAAACCACGACTGTACAGGCATTGCAAGAGTAATCCATCCATAAACACTAACAATTGGTTATGGGTGCGCTGCCATACTCCCCTCAAAAATTGCTGATCCTCAATCGCTTTTTGCTGGCTATGCTGATAAAAATCAACCCAGAGCAGCAGTTGTTGCTGATAGAGCTTAAAGTTTTCGAGAAAAAACGCCATGACCGTATGTAAGCGATCTTCTAGTTTCTCCCTTGGGGCAACCTGGGCAAAAAAGTGAGCAATATCTTGCTCACACAACTCCTGCACAAGCTGCCCTAGATCAAGGGAGATCAAGAATTAATTTCCTTTAATTTGGCCAATTCGTCAAATAATTTCCTTGATAGCCCGGTTAGGGGATAAAATGAAGAATAAGTCTACCCTGCTGCACCATGGCGATCATCTCTTCCAAGGCCCCATCCCCTGAATCCCCCCTACCTCCCCAGGGCCCTCGGAAGTCAGCCCCAGATTCCTTACTCCCCTCAGGCAATTACCCTGAGCCCCAATCCAAGCTGCTTCTAGAGCCCGAAGCCACCCCAGAGGAAAACCCTAGCACAAAACAGGAAGAAACCCTCAGACCCCAGCGACTCTCAGAATACATTGGCCAGAAAGATTTAAAAGAGGTGCTCAATATCGCGATCGCCGCCGCCAAGTCCCGCAATGACCCCCTAGATCACATTCTGCTCTACGGCCCCCCGGGATTAGGGAAAACCACAATGGCGATGATTTTAGCCACGGAGATGGGAGTCACCTGCAAAATCACCACCGCCCCCGCCTTGGAGAAGCCCCGGGATATTGCGGGGCTCTTGGTCAACCTCAAACCTGGGGAACTCCTGTTTCTAGATGAGATTCACCGCCTGCCAAAGGTGGCAGAGGAAATTCTCTATCCGGCTATGGAAGATTTTCGCCTGGACATCACCATTGGTCAGGGTCGCAGCGCCAAAACCCGTAGCATTGCCCTGAAGCCCTTCACCATGATTGGGGCAACCACCAAGGTGGGTGCTTTGACCTCGCCTTTGCGCGATCGCTTTGGCCTGATCCAAAGACTAAGATTCTATGAAATGGACGAATTGAGTCAGATTGTCAGTCGCACCGCTCAACTCTTGAATACGCCGATCACCCTAGAGGGGACTGAAGCCATTGCTCAACGCTCCCGGGGTACCCCGCGAATTGCCAATCGTTTGTTAAGGCGGGTCAGGGATTATGTCGAAGTCAAAGCCTCTGGGCCAATCACCGGGGATCTGGCAATGAAGGCCCTGGAACTATTCAATGTTGATCCGTTGGGGTTGGATTGGACGGATCGCCATCTGCTGACGATGATGATTGAAAACTTTAATGGCGGCCCGGTGGGTCTGGAGACTATGGCAGCCTCCACCGGAGAAGATGCCCAAACCATTGAGGAGGTCTATGAACCTTACCTGATGCAAATCGGTCTGTTGCAGCGTACCCATCGGGGGCGGGTTGTGACCCCTGCGGCCTGGAAACATCTGGGTTATACCTGCCCAGAGGAACAATTGTCGCTGTTCACATCAGACGCAATACTTTCCGGTACGGAATTAGAGCGCTGAACGCCTGATTCTGAGTTGAAGCGGCTACCTTTTCCTCAACGGCGAAATGAGTTAGAAAAGTCTCAATCTCAACCGATCCCATTTCTTGAGGATGGCGGATCTGATGAAACAATATGTAGCGCCTGATCCATCCCACATAAGTTTGCTCCATTCGGTAGGAATAATGCTTGAGCTGAATCATAATACAAAACCTAATCTAGCAGCTTTTTCGAGCGTTGTTCCATTGCGGGATAGACGGAAAGTTTCCGGCTAAATACTTCATAAATCGATACTAAGCCGAAAAAGTCTGGATAGCCTGGGGAAATATACGGAAAGTTTCGATCTAATCCGCTGTTCTGGGTGGGTTAGCCCGAAAATTTCAGCCTAATCCGCGCTAGAGGAGTGTTAGACTGAAAAAGTCCGTATAACCAACCCAAATGGGATGATTAGACGGAAAGTTTCCGTCTAATAACTAGTTATATCAAGTCCTTTGGAGTGAAAACAACGTCATTGAAGCCAGAATCTTCAGATAGCAAGAATTTTAGCTGATTGACGACCTGAGTTTAATTAGGGTAATCAAGCGGATTTGATATTAGACTCCCTTATCTCATAAAAATTAGAGTATTTGACGGATTCAATATAAATTTCCTCACTTTATGTCCTCCGATTCTCGCCGTTCTGTAGGTTCGTTTATCTGTCTCATAGCTCTACCTTTTTCGCTGCTGTTTTTGGGTCATATGACACAATCTTCAAAGTCTGTCGAGGTTCAAATTACAACATCAACAGGCACTCTCTATGGCACACAGATTATTCCAGCGTCTAATGTGCCAGAGCCAGGGGTGCTGATCATCGCGGGTTCAGGTCCAACTGATCGCAATGGAAATAATCCTCTAGCTGGGCAGAATAACAGCCTCAAACTACTGGCTGAAGAATTAGCTGGTCACGGCATTGCCGCAATACGATACGACAAGCGTGGTATTGGAGAAAGTTCAGCCGCAGGGATCGAAGAAGTTGATTTGCGTTTTGATACCTATGTTGAAGATGCTGCACTTTGGATTCAGCAATTGCAGGCAGATTCTCGTTTCTCAAGCGTCACCGTGATTGGTCACAGTGAAGGCTCTTTGATTGGAATGCTAGCGACCCAAAGAACTGGAGCAGATGCTTTTATATCAATAGCCGGATCTGCTCAAACTGCACCACAAGTTTTACGAGATCAACTGCGACCTAGACTACCAGAGGAATTATGGCAACAGAGTGAGCAGATTCTTGCTGCTCTAGAGCAAGGTAACACAGTGACCTCTGTTCCACCAGAACTAAACACGCTCTATAGATCGAGCGTCCAACCCTACCTCATTTCCTGGTTTCGCCATACCCCTTCCCAAGAGATTAGGCGTCTCACTGTACCTGTCCTAATTGTTCAAGGAACAACTGATATCCAAGTGCCTGTTAGTGAGGCGCAAGCCCTGAAGATGGCTAAGCCAGATGCGGAGCTTAGAATTATTGAGGGGATGAATCACGTCTTAAAAGCTGTTCCACTCGACCCTGAACAGCAAAATGCTTCCTATTCTGAGCCAACGCTGCCAGTTGTACCTGAGCTAGTTGATGGTATAAGTCAATTTATTCATAGCAGTGGAATGCGCCGTGAGTCTAACCAGTCGCTGCACCGGAACGTGCCAAGGTGATTGGTTGAGTTGCAAAGGTTATCTGCGTCCGGTGAGCTTGGTCGTTATGCTGCAAATCCTGGGTGAAAACGGCAACCAGAAGTGTTGAAAGAAAGCTTAAGACACAAAAAAAGGAGGCAGAAAGTAGTATTCTGCCTCCTAATAATCAAAAAATAGTGAACTAATGGTACTGTCCTTCCCAAATATTGTCAAACCGCTACTGAAGCAACTTTCGCCGAATGACTACCCTGTGTTGAACTCACGTTTGTTCTTTGAAATCTGGCTGACCTTTGTGCTAGATTCGAGTTT
>JAAURB010000033.1 GCA_012033335.1 Oscillatoriales cyanobacterium RM2_1_1 | reverse complement strand
AGGGTCTGGGCTCGCCAGGAAGGGGCACTGCCCCTTCACCCCCCGTATCAATCTTCTGATTAATTGTGTCAGGCTACTTACTCCTGATCAACTCAACAATGTAGACTCCTGATCTGCCAATTGTGAAAACGCCTGAAAAAATTCAGCCAGACTGCCGCAGGAAGTCAATAGCAAAACTACAATAGGATTATAGGTGAAATTCTGAGTTGGGGCGGACGGGCAGTTCTTCCGGGAAAAGGATGGATCAGGTCTTTCTGAATTTGACGGGTTGAATTTGACGGGTTGAACATAAGCAAAAACAATAAGCAAAACCAACCCAGTTAGTTTATTCATTCAGGTTTATCAATTGTTGATCTGTGAATCATTATGTCGAAGTCTCAAGAGCCACAAAATAGCCAGCAAAAATCCCTGGAGGGCCTGCCCGAGCTGCAGCAATCGTCGCAGCCATTGAAGTCGGAAATTAAACTCCAAAAACTGAGCGGTTCTGAGATTCGGGACAAATTTCTGAATTTCTATGCAGAACGGGGGCATAAAATTCTCCCCAGTGCCTCCCTGGTTCCGGAAGATCCCACTGTTTTGTTGACCATTGCCGGGATGCTCCCTTTCAAGCCAATTTTTCTGGGACAACGACCCGCCGAAGTCCCTCGGGCCACCTCTTCCCAAAAGTGTATCCGCACCAACGATATTGAGAATGTTGGCCGCACCGCCCGCCATCATACCTTCTTTGAAATGTTGGGGAACTTTAGCTTTGGAGATTATTTCAAGGAACAGGCTATAGCCTGGGGTTGGGAGTTGTCTACGGTGGGCTTTGGTTTGCCCCCTGAGCGTTTGGTGGTGAGTGTATTTCAGGATGATGATGAAGCCTTTGCTATCTGGCGCGACCAGATTGGGATTCCAGCCCATCGCATTCAACGAATGGGAGAGGCCGATAACTTCTGGAAATCTGGCCCGACTGGCCCCTGCGGCCCCTGTTCAGAGATTTACTATGACTTCCATCCGGAACTGGGGGATGAGCAGATTGATCTAGAGGATGACAGTCGCTTTATCGAGTTTTATAACCTGGTTTTCATGCAGTACAACCGGGATGCGGCGGGAAATCTCACCCCCCTGGAAAAGCAAAATATTGATACAGGCATGGGACTGGAGCGCATGGCCCAAATCCTGCAACAGGTTCCCAACAATTATGAAACGGATCTGATCCTACCGATTATTAAGACCGCAGGGACGATTGCTGGGATTGATTACCACCAGAGTGACCACAAAACTAGGGTGTCACTGAAGGTGATCGGGGATCATGTCCGGGCTGTGGTTCACTTGATTGCAGATGGGGTAACGGCTGCCAATATCGGTCGGGGATACATCTTGCGACGATTGATTCGTCGGGTTGTCCGTCACGGTCGATTGATCGGGATTGAGGGAGAATTTACCCCCCAAGTTGCCGAAACGGCAATTCAGCTCTCAGAAGTGGCCTTTCCCAATGTGCGTCAACGGGCGGAGGTAATTAAAGCGGAGTTACAGCGAGAAGAAGAACGGTTCCTGGAGACCCTGGAACGGGGGGAGAAGTTGCTGGAGGAAGTCATGACAAAGGCAACCGGGATAATTTCAGGAGCCGATGTGTTTGTTTTGTATGACACCTATGGGTTTCCCCTGGAACTCACCCAGGAGATTGCCGAGGAGCAGGGCTTAACCGTGGATGTCGCAGGATTTGAGGCGGAGATGGAGACCCAACGTCGCCGATCTAAGGATGCCCATGAGACCATTGATTTGACGGTTCAGGGAAGTCTAGATGAACTGGCGGCCCGAATTCACCCGACGGCATTTTTGGGTTACACCAAGCCAATCGTAGATACGACCGTGGCTGCGATTTTGGTTGAGGGCAAGGCTGTGGAATCGGCGGAAGCGGGAACCCCAGTGCAAATTGTCCTAAATCAAACCCCTTTCTATGGGGAGTCTGGGGGGCAGGTCGGCGATCGCGGCTATCTGAGTTACGGAGATTTAGGGGTTCGGGTGGAAGATGTCAAAAAAGAATCCGGTATCTTTATCCATTTTGGCAGAGTCGAACGGGGCACGTTGAGCCCTGGCATGACAGTAACGGCTCAAATTGACCGGGCTTGTCGCCGCCGGGCCCAAGCCAACCATACGGCGACTCATCTGTTGCAGGCTGCTTTGAAATCCCAGGTGGATGACTCCATTTCCCAGGCGGGTTCCATGGTGTCCTTTGAGCGGTTGCGGTTTGACTTCAACTGTCCCCGGCCCTTAACCGGAGCAGAGGTTCAACAGGTTGAGGATCAGGTGAATACCTGGATTGCGGAAGCCCATCCAGCGGTAGTGGTTGAAATGTCTCTGGAAGAGGCTAAAACCAGGGGTGCTACGGCTATGTTTGGGGAAAAATACGCTGATGTGGTGCGGGTGGTTGACTATGTTGGAGTCTCCATGGAGCTTTGCGGGGGAACCCATGTCGGCAATACGGCGGAGATTGGTTTGTTTAAAATTATTTCTGAAACGGGAATTTCTTCTGGAATCCGGCGGATTGAGGCGGTGGCAGGGCAGGCTGTTCTAGACTATCTTAATGTGCGCGATGAGGTCGTGAAGGAATTGAGTGCTCAGTTCAAAGCCAAACCGGAAGAGTTGCCGGAACGCATCACCAGTTTGCAAAACGAACTGAAGACCATTCAGAAGCAGTTGGAAGCCGCTAGGGCAGAGTTGGCGGTGGCAAAATCTGAGGCCCTACTGGAAAGGGCTATAGGGGTTGGGGAGTTCAAGGTGTTGGTGGCAGAACTTCCGGGAGCCGATGCTGAGTCCCTAAAAACCGCAGCGGAACGGTTGCAATCGAAGCTAGGAGACAGTGCCGTTGTCTTGGGTTCTGCCCCAGAACCGGACAAGGTGAGTCTGGTGGCGGCTTTTAGTCCCAAAGTTTATCAGGATAAGCAACTGCAGGCGGGTAATTTCATCGGAGCGATCGCCAAATCTGTGGCGGCGGCGGCGGGGGCAGACCGAATCTAGCCCAGGCTGGGGGTCGGGATGCCAATCAGTTGGCAGCGGCTCTGGAAAAGGCGAAAACTTTGTTGGTTGAGGGCTTGGCATAAATTTAGAAGTTACTCGACGTGAAGGATGGATCAGTGCAGGGGGTTAACTGAAGCTCCCCTTGAGGGAATTCCTGGGATGATTTCAAAACTTGAACAGACCTTCGAGCGTTACCCCCAAAGTTTCTAAATCTGACCTCAGAATCCACAGAACAGTAATCTGCCCTAGACCTTCCAAAGACCTGCAGCTCGGGAATCTCCTGATCGAGAAATGGAGGGGAATTTGGCTCGCTTTTTGGATTTCATCAGGGGTGAACCCGGACAGGTTCCCAGTCACTTTATTCTCCGGGATCAATCTTCCCCGGGTTTGGGAGGATTTCTAGGAAAATTATCAAAAATTATAAAAAAATTATAAAAAAAATCGAAATGGTTCAAATAAAATCCCTATGATAATATAATCAAATCAGTTTAGCCCTCTCTATGCAGAGGATTAGTGAGTTTTAAGGAATAGCAAGAATGAACAAGCAAGAATTAGTTAGAGCCGTTGCTGCCAAAACTGGGTTGAATCTTAAGCAAAGTGACACAGCGATCACCGCGTTGTGTGAAACCATTATTGAAGCGGTCTCCAATGGGGACTCCGCTAAGATCCTGGGCTTTGGCACCTTTGAAGCCCGGGAGCGCAAAGAAAGAGAAGGTCGCAATCCTTCTACTGGCGAGACTATGACTATCCCAGCAACAACAGTTCCAGCCTTCAGTGCGGGGAAAATGTTCAAGGATGCGGTGGCTGAAAAACAAAAAACAGCGGCCTAGGGAGATTCAATTTGGGGAAGACGGGGGGTGAAGTACCAGCCCTGGCTCCACTTAACCCCCAACAGACAATCCCTAATAGATTACTCCCCAACTGAATGATGGGAATTGGAGTGATTTTCATCTAGCTTTCCCGTACGAAGCTCTTTCTGAATTGAAATTGCTTTTCCCAGGGATGAGATCGCCTCTGAATAATTTTTCAGCTTGGATAGCAGAGCTCCCCGATATCGCCAGGCTTCCACATGGTTGGGGTCAAGGGCGATCGCCGTATCATATCCTGCCAGGGCATCGGACAATTGATTGAGTTTTTCTAGAATCTTCCCCCGCCGACACCAGACCCCTGGCACATCAGATTTGATTTGAATGGCCCGACCATAGGCCCCCAGGGCTTCGAGGTATTGCTGAGCCCCATCCAGGATTTCGGCTTTGCCAAGCCAGGCATCATAATGATCGGGTTGGATTTGAATGGCATTTTCATAGGACACCAGGGCTTCCTGATGATGCCGCAGTTGGGTCAGGACAGCGGCGCGATAGCTCCACAGGTCAGGAGAATGGGGTCGCAGTGCCAGGGCCTGATCATAGGATTGAATAGCTTGCTCATAGCGCTGCAATCGACAGAGGGTGACAGCGCGGTTGATCCAGGCTTCAGGTTTTTGGGGATTCAGGCGATCGCCCGGTCGTAGGAAGCCACAGCCTCTTCATTCTGTTGGAGTTTTCCCAGGGCATTGCCCCGATTGTGCCAGGTTTCGTATTTGTTGGGTTGAATGGCCAAGGCGCGATCGTAGGATTCTACAGCTTCGGCGTAGCGTTTGAATCGTCTCAACAGTACTCCCCGATTGTGCCAGGCTTCATCATCATTGGGTTGGATTTTTAAAGCCCGATTGTAGGATTCTAAGGCTTCACCATAGCGTTTCAATCGGACTAGAACATTGCCCCGATTGTACCAGGCTTCTGATTTATTGGGCTGGAGTTTGAGGACATTGTTGTAGGCTTTGAGAGCTTCGGGAAAGGCTTTTGATCGGACGAAGGCATTTCCTTGACAATACCAGGCCAGATCAAATTTGGGGTTGAGTTTTAGGGCTTTTTGAAATGTGGAAATGGCTTGAGAATAGCGCTTCTCATTCATCAGGGCCTCACCCTGTTTAAGATAGTCGTCTGCAATAAAAGCAGGTTGAGAATGGACAGAAAAGCCATTACCCAAGGCTTGGGAAAAGTCTTCTCCTGAGAGGTCAAGGGCTTGTTCTGAGGGAAATTGGGGAGGGTTAACTGAAGGGGATTGGGCTTCTGAATCTGATGAATTGGTAACAGTAGTCTTCGTTGGAGTTGGGTCTGAAAGATCCGCGTTAGGGGACTGGGGTGCTTGAGATGTCTCCTGCTGACCTGCAAATTGCTGCAAACTCAAAGCAGATGAATCTAGAGATGAATCCAAAGCACCTTTCCTACGGGGAGGATTACCGTTTTCAATGTCTGGGTTGGCTTCTGGTTGATCTTGAGCTGACTCAACCCCTGAATTGACTACAATCTCAATTTTCTGGAGCGCTTTTTCTTTAGAAAGGTGAACATCCTGAAGAATAGTTTGGATTTGCTGAATAAACTGTTCCTGCAAGCTCTTGATTTCAGTCATTGCCACTTTGGAAGCAGCAGCTTCTCGATTGAGAAATTCAATGGATTTTTGGGCTGCCCCAATCTTAAGTTCTAATTCTTTGACTAGGCGTTTCGACCGTTGATGGGATGTTCGTAGATGTTTCTCTAGGTCTTCAACTTGATTCAATTGATGGCCAACTTCCTGGACTAATTCCCGCACCACAGAACGGCGGATCAGCCAGAAAAAGGTCATAGTCAGAATCGGGCATAGGGTTGCCACCAATAACAGGCAGTTGAGCAGAATCACAGTAAGGTTGAGCTGATCCTCAGCGGTGGCGACCGCATCTAGTTGGGCGATTGGCTCGGAGTTAGTATTGTCTGAGATAGAATAATCTGAAGTAAAACCATCCGAGGTAAAACCTTGACTCAAGATCAGTTCCGGAGGGCTGACAGTGGGAGGGGAAACCGTTGCCATGATCGGTTGAGTGTCATCAGCCTGCACACTGGTCAAGCTCAGATCCGGTAGATCGTCAATTACAACAGCCTGGGCTTCTCCAGGATTGTCTTGAGCCACTACTGTAGCCAGGGTTAATAGAGTTGCCGTAGACAGTTTCATAGGTTTGAGGATAGTGAGTTTGAGGACAAATAGAGGTTCAAAATAGGGGATGTGAAAGTTCAATAGGGCTTTGGGTGAGGCTCTCAACATCAGCCACACCAGGGGTCAGGAAGCTCCCCTTCAGGAGTAAGTAGGTGGTTGTAATTAGTCGTTAAATGGAAAGGGATCCGGGGCTTCGCCCCAGGAAGGGGGCAGTGCCCCCTTTATCCCCCCATCAATCTTCTAATTAATTGCGTCAAGCTACTTAAAGGGAATTGTTCCAGACAATTATTCCAGGGAATGCGCTAAGAGCGTTTAGAAAAGCTGAACGAGAGGCTAAGGATCTTAATTCTCTTTACAGGATTTATTCAGGGTGTCAGGATATTCCTGATCTAGATTTGGTTAGATTTAGTCTAGATTAAAGTGGGTTAAACAGTCGGATAAATTTGTTGAAATAACTGGTTGGAGTAACTTGCTGGAATCATCTGGGGGCGATCGCCGGGAGTATCGAATAGATCCAGATATAATTTACAATTCTGCGGTAAACTCATCAGACAATCCTGACTTAAAAGAGATAGGAACAGCTCCCTAACCAGATCTCTCTAGAAAAACCCAGGGAAAACGTAGAATTTATTTAGAATTGACTTAAAACTTAAAATTGATTTGAAACTTAATAAATGTTGAGATTTTAAATAGATGATCTGGAACTGAAGCTGTTAGTATTGTACATATAACACGCTACATATTTAAGAATATAATTTGAAGCTTTTATCACAATTCATTGCCTTCGTCAAAAGAGAATATGACAATTTATCATCTGCTCTATGGGAAAACTCGTAGCAACCAGAATAGCAGTTATACCTGTAAGTAATATCACTGAACTACCTTTCAAAAAGTCCATACAGTCCATGGTTAGGGGCGATGATGTCCAGGTTGATGTGTATACCATGCACTATTCTGGGATATCGTGACAACCTTATCTGTGGGTTTGAAGTTGGGAAATATTTTGATTCTAGAAGTTTTACCTCTTTTCGTAAAAAAGCCAGGTCAATCTCTTCTTCAGAGGATAAATATCGGTTGACAAGTCAAAATCTCATTAGAAAATGTACTTGATGCCAGGTTTATAGCTTCAAGATATCTAAGGTGGAAAACAGCTAGTATTTACCATTTATTATCCTGGTTGGAGTGTGACATTTTTTGTCTTCTCTTGACTTTTTTTGTTTGAGGTTTTTTCGATAGGATTCAAGAACTTCATCAGGGTTTAAGCTTTTAAAATTTTTCATTTAATTAGCATAATTCCTGATTGGCAACACTTTCAGCTTTTTTAATCACTATCTCACCGCTCTTCTTTCTCAGATTCAACTCTTAAATGATTATGAATCTGAGACTGAGATGAAATCTTTAAGCTTAACTTGGGTATACTGTGCGAAGTTATCGTCAGGATTGTTCGAGGGCAGGCTTTCAAAGCAGCAGAATGCTTTGAAATATTCAAGAAACAGTATTGTCTCGTTTGACGTTTATAGGTGTCTTCAAGAACCATGGTTATGATTTCTAATCCTTCTCAGTTTGATCGTGATGTTTGGTCAAATTCTCCCTCTGGTTATGGCTTATCTTCACAACAACCTAAACAGATGTTCTCTGGCGTTCCTGTAACGATTGTTATTGTTGATTCTGCCGTTAAAGATCGCCTGAATTTGATCAATGGGATTGTTCCTGGGGTTGAGGTGTTTGTTCTGGGTTCTCAGCAGGATGGGGTTGCTCAAATCACCCAAGTCCTCGGTCAATTCTCTCAAGTTGCGGCGTTACATATTATTTCTCACGGTTCACCCGGTTGTCTATACCTAGGACGCAGTACCCTCAGCCTGGATAATCTGGCGAACTATACCACTCAACTGAAATCCTGGTCTGTCTCAGAGCTATTGTTGTACGGCTGTAATGTCGGTGTCGGAGATGCTGGAACTGAATTCATCGAAAAACTCCACTACCTCACCGGAGCTGAAATCGCCGCATCCAAAAGCCTCACAGGTTGCGCTGCCCTAGGGGGAAACTGGGATCTAGACGTTAGAACTGGGGCGATTAGAGCGTCTCTAGCCCTGGAAGCTGAATTCAGAAAGACTTACAATCACGTTCTGGCCACTCTAAGCTTCAATGAATTTGACTGGCTTAGTGGTAATTTGACGTTCTCAGAGACGAATGTAGCCGGTACAGGCATTGCTGCTGATTTCGCTATCAATGATCCGAATGGAATTATTGCAATTAACACATTTGTTGACGATCCTGAAAACCCCGATCCTGATGGGAGAGACCCTTTTGTTCCTGGCCTGGATGTGGGTGACCAAACAGCCTTCAGTGGAGGCTTGACTGCGGGGCAAGAGAGTTTGTTTGTCAATATAGACCCAGTAAATAGAGGAGACGCAGTAACAATCACCCTTGATTTCACTCAACCGCTCTTCGGTGTTAATTTTTTTCTCATTGATATTGATGATTCAAGGGATTGGCAAGATCAAATTATTGTTGGGGGGAATAATGGCGGCGGTACACTGGTCAGACCAACAGTAACAAGTTTGAACACAAACCCATCCCATGACATTGTTAACAATGCCAATACAGTCACGATTACTGGCCAAAGAAATATAGATTCTGCAGCCACATCTAATCAAGGTACAGCTTTAGTCCAGTTCAATGAACCCATCACTCAAGTCACCATTACTTACGAGGATGGCCCAAACGCAAGTCTTAATCCTGGGCCCCACGGAGTCGGATTATTTGGTGTGATTAGCTTTACCAGTATTTCAATTGATGATGTCACAGTCAATAAAGCTAACGGTACAGCCACTTTCACAGTAACTTCCTCTGCTCCTGCGGGCCCAGGAGGAATCAACTTTGACTTTGCAACTACTGACGGGACAGCCTTTGCCCCAGGAGATTACACTACGACGACAGGTTCAGGCACAATTTCGGCGGGTGAAACAACCACAACCATTACCGTCCCAATTGTTAGTGACTTAGTAGCTGAACCAAGCGAAACCTTCAATGTGGTTTTATCCAATGTTACTGGTGCTGCTGTTACCGATGACACAGGGGTTGGGACAATTGTTGACACTGCGCCCGCCAACCAGCCACCTGTGGCGATTGATGATGCAGCGACCACCGCGTTTAACACTGCTGTAGTCCTACCAAATATTACCGGGAACGACACCGACGCTGACGGCACAGTGCAGCCTGGAACTGTAGACCTTGACCCCACAACTCCTGGACTACAAAACAGGTTCACGGTTGCTGGGGAAGGAAGCTTTACTGCAGCCATCAATGGGGATGTCACTTTTACTCCGGTAGCGGGATTCACTGGAATCTCTACGATTCCTTATACGGTTCAGGATGATGATGGAGCCGTTTCCAACTCAGCCAACATCTCAGTCACCGTTAACCCTGCCGGGAACCAGCCACCTGTTGCCAATGATGATGCAGCGACCACCGCGTTTGACACTGCTGTAGTCCTACCGAATATTACTGGGAACGACACCGACGCTGACGGCACAGTGCAGCCTGCAACTGTAGACCTTGACCCCACAACTCCTGGACTACAAAACACGTTCACGGTTGCTGGGGAAGGAAGCTTTACTGCAGCCGTCAATGGGGATGTGACTTTTACTCCGGTAGCGGGATTCACTGGAATCTCTACCATTCCTTACACCGTCCAAGACAATGATGGAGCCGTTTCCAACCAGGCCGATATCAACGTTACGGTTGCTGGGCCCATCAACCAACCTCCCGTTGCAGACGATGAAACGGTTACCACTCCACTCAATACTCTGATTGCGATTGATGTTCTAGACGGAGATACCGATCCTGAGAACGACCCCCTAACCATTACCAGCGTTAGCAATCCGGCGAACGGTACAGCCGTAGTAAATAACAACGGCACTCCTACTGACCCAAGTGATGACTTCGTTGATTACACTCCCAATCCAGATTTTGTAGGTCAGGATAGCTTCACCTACGCCGTTGATGATGGCAACGGCGGTACAGCCACAGCCACCGTCGATGTTTCGGTAAATGCCCCTGGAAATACTCCCCCTGATGCTGTTGATGATGACCCCTTAGACTTAACTCAGGATACAGATCTACCGATTACCCCAGCCCAACTGCTAGCCAACGACACCGATCCAAATCGGGATCCGCTCACTATAATTAGCGTTCAAGATCCTCAAAATGGCACCGTTGTTCGCGATCCAGCAACGGGTAATATTACCTTCACTCCCACTCCTGGTTACACTGGCCCGGCCAGCTTCACCTACACCGTTGATGATGGCAATGGGGGCACAGATACCGCCACCGTTACGCTTACAGTCAATCCTGCACCTAACCAATCCCCTGTTGCAGATGATGATGCAGTTAACACCCCATTCAATACCCCAATTGCGATTGATGTTCTAGAGGGAGACACCGACCCTGAGAGCGATTCACTGACCATTACCAGCGTTAGCAATCCGGCGAACGGTACAGCCGTAGTAAATAACAACGGCACTCCCACTGACCCAGGTGATGACTTCGTTGATTACACTCCCAATCCAGATTTTGTAGGTCAGGATAGCTTCACCTACACCGTTGATGATGGCAACGGCGGTACAGCCACAGCCACCGTCGATGTTTCGGTAAATGCCCCTGGAAATACTCCCCCTGATGCTGTTGATGATGACCCCTTAGACTTAACTCAGGATACAGATCTACCGATTACCCCAGCCCAACTGCTAGCCAACGACACCGATCCAAATCGGGATCCGCTCACTATAATTAGCGTTCAAGATCCTCAAAATGGCACCGTTGTTCGCGATCCAGCAACGGGTAATATTACCTTCACTCCCACTCCTGGTTACACTGGCCCAGCCAGCTTCACCTACACCGTTGATGATGGCAATGGGGGCACAGATACCGCTACTGTTACCCTGAACGTTACCCCCTCATCCAACCAACCCCCTGTCGCAGTAGACGATTCAGAAATCACCGAGTTTGATACCATTGTCACCTTCAATATCATCGGGAATGATACTGATGATGGTACAGTTCAGCCCGATACCATAGACCTTGACCCAACTACCCCCGGGCGACAGATAACCCTAAATATTCCAGTGGAAGGCAGTTTCACCGTAGCCGATAACGGCGATGTCACCTATACTCCTGTGGCAGGATTCACTGGCACTTCTACGATTTCTTACACCGTTCAGGATAATGATGGAGCCGTTTCCGACCCAGCCAACATCTCAGTCACGGTAAACGGGCCGAATATTCTCCCAGAAGCGGTTGATTTCCTGATTAATATTCCCACTGGCAATACTGATCCGATTGATCTGACGGGCCCAACCCGGCAACTTCGGGGAACGGATGCCGATGGCACGACCCAAAGTGTCACCATTGAAACCCTCCCTGACCCCGTTGACGGTTCCCTGCTGTTTCAAGGGAATCCCGTTACTGTGGGCCAAACCTTCAACCTGACTGAAGTTGGATCCCTACAGTTTCAGCCCACTGATGAATTTAATGGGGGAGTCTTTACCTACGTTGTCACCGACAATGATGGGGATAACTCTGCACCCGCCACCGTCACCCTGAATGCGGCTCCCATTGCCACCCCGGAAACAGGGACTACCCCGTTCAATACCCTCACCACTCTAAATCTGGCCGATAACGTCAGCGATCCTGATGGCACAGTCAATCTAGGAACCATTGACCTTGACCCCACTACTCCTGAGCGAGAAATCGGTCGAGATGTGGCCGGAGGACGGTTTGAAGTGGATGATGCCGGGATTATTACCTTTATCCCGCTTCCCGGGTTTCAGGGAATCGCAACATTGGATTACACCGTTGAGGATAATTTTGGCAATTTATCCAATCCGGCTCAAGTGGCAGTCACCGTTTCTGGGCCGATCATTCCACCGACCCACCCCGACCCCAACCCCAACCCCAACACCAGCACCAAACCAGTCCCCCATCGCAGACAATCTGGATCAGAGCATTGGCAATACAGGTAGTTCAACTGATATTCCTAATCTGACCGGTACAGATCCCGATGGCACAATTGTTTGCTTTACTATCACTGAATTACCCGATCCGTCTGCGGGAGTTCTATTGCTCGATGGCGAAGAAATTACCAGCCTGGATCAGGTGGCCGTCATCGACCCTGATCAAGTGGGACAAATCCGCTTCCAACCAGCGGAGGGATTTACTGGAGAAGTCTCTTTTACTTACGTCGCCAAGGACAATGATGGAGCCCGATCAAATCCGGCAACGGTAACCCTGCAAGTTCAGGGATCGGATATTCCTCGGAATGATCCCGGGGGGAATGGAGATTGTGGATGCCCGCCATTCCCGGTTATTCCAGGAGTCGCCCTACCTGAACGGCCCAATACGATTGCAACCCCTAACCTGTCAGGAACCCCCGGGGATGACCGATTGCTGGGAACCTTCTTCCCAGAGTCGCTTGTAGCCTTTGATGGGAATGATATTATTCTGGCCCTAGATGGCAATGATGGAGTCTTCGGCGGCAATGGAGACGATTTGATTTTTGGGGACATTGGCAATGACTTGCTGTTTGGGGAAGCCGGAAATGACACCATTATTGGCAGCAACAGCAATGGTACAGATGTCCCAGCGGGCACAGAAGACGATGTCATCTACGGCAACCAGGGTAACGATCTGCTACAGGGCGGCCCCGGCAACGACCAGATCTATGGCGGTGAGCAAAATGACTTTGCTTATGGTGGTCGGGGTAACGACCGACTGTGGGGTGACTTTGGCAGTGACACGATGTTTGGAGATCAAGGAGACGATACCCTATTTGGGGACTATCAACCCTCTCCTCAACTCACCTTTGAAGGGCCAGATATTCTGTTGGGTGGTGCTGGCAACGATATCATTTTTGGTAACCGTGATAATGACACCCTGAGTGGTGGCGATGGTACGGACACTTTGTATGGGGGTGAGGAAGATGATTTACTTGACGGAGATGCCGGGAATGACCTGATGTATGGAGACCTAGGGGCAGATCATCTCTGTGGAGATGCTGGGGATGATACCCTGTTTGGTGATTCTGATACTCCTAACTCCCCCTCAACCCCCGGCTCAGGGCCAGACACCCTCTGTGGTGGTGAGGGCAATGACTTGATGTTCGGGAATGAAGCCACGGATCAGTTGTGTGGCGACAGCGGTAACGATAGTCTCTATGGCGGTCAAGGGAGCGATACCCTATTTGGCGGCGGCGGGGAAGATTGGCTATTTGGGGATCAAGGGGATGGCTTGATTTCAGGCGGGGAAGGGCTCGACCGATTTGTCCTCTTTGCTAATGGTGGGACTGACACGATTACAGATTTCCAGATCAACCTGGATCTGATTGTCCTGGGAGGGGGTCTCACCTTTGATCAGCTCACCCTGACTCAGGATGGTACCTCCACTATCATTAGTGCTGGGGGTCAAAACCTGGCGATCCTGACAGGGGTTCAGTCCAGTTCCCTGGGTACAGATGATTTCATTGGCTTTATCGGGTAGTTGAGATCCCATAGACAGCAACGCCAGAAATCCCTCAGCTAGAATTCATAGCAGTTTCCCTGAATCGGGGAAACTGCTGATTTCGTATCACGTCCAACGAATAACTGCTATATACTGATCACTGTTGATTGGCATTGCATTCCTGATTGGAGAGACCTGTGAATCAATCTCCCCGCTCCAACAAGCAGATGTTTACTCAACTGTTTTGGGTTCTAACTGGTGTTATTCTGTCAGTCTGGATTCTAAGAGGATTGGGGATTCTGACTTTTCTGCCCGGTATTGTTCTGTGGCTTTTACTATTGCTGACTATTGGGACTGGAGTTTTGAGTCAGATGAGTCGCTAGTCCTATGCTTCAAGACTTTTGTAAAACTTTAAAATCTTTAGTAGACGCAGGCCGTGAGTTGATCTAGAATAAAATACTGACAACTAGTGTCTTAACACACTAGATTTGTATTATGGGCAGATCCTTCTGAGTTGCAGGAGGCAAGCCTTTATTTTTTGTTGTTAACTGTTACTAAGGAGAAAAGATGACCCAAGTGATCCTGGGTGAAAATGAGCAGTTAGAGTCTGCTTTGCGTCGGTTCAAGCGGGAAGTTTCTAAAGCGGGAATTTTGGCAGACGTGAGGAAGAAACGCCATTTTGAAACCCCCCCCGAAAAGCGTAAGCGTAAAGCAATTGCTAATCAGCGTCAGAGACGTGCCTTCCGTAAAAAGAGAATGTTCTAGGGCAATGGATTTATAAAGTTAAACCTTGACAATATTATGATTATCAGATAATTATTAGAAGCTAAAAAAACCATTCAGGCGAATCTGAGTCCAGATCGGACATAAACCGCCATTACAAGTGTTTTGCAAGGCCACGGCTTCTAGCCAAAGCCCTTCCATGCCAAGGTTATCTTGATCAGGGGAAAATGACAACAGGTATCTGGATTTTAGGTGACCAACTTTCGCTAAACCAGGCTGCCCTCCAGCAAGCTGATCTGAATGCTGCAATCCCTATTGTTTTAATTGAATCCCTGGCCCATATTCAGGCTCGACCTTACCATCGTCAAAAACTGGTTTTAATCTGGTCGGCCATGCGCCACTTCGCTCAAGAATTGCAGGAATCCGGGTGGTCTGTCACCTATATTCAGGCTGCCGCTAATTTTATTGATCCTCTGAAACAATGGATTCAGGAGCATGAGATTACTCAGCTTCAGGTGATGAAACCCAGCGATCGCCCCTTGTTTCAAATGATTCAGGATTCAGATCTGCCCTGTGAAATTCAATGGATTCCCAATAACCACTTTCTCTGGAGTGAGGCCGATTTTTGTCAGTGGGCCTCAAACCGCAAGCGACTGCTGATGGAGGATTTTTATCGGGAAGGGCGGAAGCGGTTTGATATCCTGATGGCAGCAGATGAACCCCTGGGGGGTCGCTGGAACTTTGACAAGGAAAATCGCCAGCCCCCCAAGGGCAAGCTCAATACCCCCGCTGCCCTCTGGTTTGAACCAGATGAAATCACCCAGGCCGTGATTCAACAGGTCAAGGAGTTAGAGATCTCGTTATATGGCCAGATTGAGCCATTTCAGTGGGGGGTGACTGGGGATCAGGCGCTACAGGTACTCAGCCACTTTAGTGAACATCGTCTCCCGACTTTTGGCCCCTATCAGGATGCCATGGTTACTGGAGAAGATACCCTGTGGCACGGGCTACTCTCTCCCTATCTCAATCTGGGGCTACTGCAGCCCTTGGAAGTCCTGGAAAGGATTGAATTGGCTCACGCCAACCGGGATTTGCCCCTCAATAGCGTTGAAGGGTTTATCCGGCAGGTCTTAGGCTGGCGAGAATACATGCGAGGGCTTTATGTTTTCCTGGATTCAGATTATCCCGAACGCAACTGGTTCCAACACATTCAACCCCTGCCTGATTTTTTTTGGGATGCTCAGCAGACTGATATGAACTGCCTCCATCAGACCCTCAATCAGGTAGAGCGTTCCGGCTATACTCACCATATCCAACGATTGATGATTTTAGCTAATTTTGCTCTGATTGCTGGGCTCTCTCCCCAGGAGGTTGAAAACTGGTTTCATGCTGCTTTTATTGATGCCTATGATTGGGTCATGCAAACAAATGTTATCGGAATGGGATTATTTGCCGATGGGGGGGTGTTAGCCTCCAAGCCCTATGCGGCCTCTGCCAATTATATTAATAAGATGAGTGATTATTGTCAGTCCTGTCCCTACGATCATCGCGATCGCACGGGGGAGAAAGCCTGTCCGTTTAATGTGTTTTACTGGGATTTCCTGGATAGACATCGGGGCCAGCTTGCTGACCTGGGTCGCATGGGCTTAGTCCTTTCCCATCTTAATAAGATGTCGGAGGAGGAACTCAAGCTGATTCGTCAATCTGCTCAGAAATGGCGCGATCGCCTCTAGAAATCTGCTAAATTTAGCTTGATTAACTAACTCGACTGACTAAATTTAAGTTAGAATTCTGCTCAACTCTCCTGATGGAACCCTAGTGTGAAACAGAAAGGAATGAACCAGGCCACAGCATTCGTCGGTGGATGTCTGTTTACAATATTGACTGCCCTATTGCTTTTGATCGTTTGGTTAATGTTTGGTGAGATGCCAAAAAGGGGTCAGGCAGAGATTTTGCAGCTAAATCCTGGCACTCAAGGGATGCTGCCTCCCCCTCCTCAGCCTGGGTCTTCCTATGGTTTGATTCCTCTGAATCCCCCTTCACCCGGTCAAAGCTCCTATCCATACCCCACTTCCCCCTTCAATCCAGCTCTGCCGCCACCTCCCCCTGTGGCCAATGGAGAGTCTGGCAATAATTCTCCAGAAAAAAGCCAAGGGGATCAGCAGAACCTGACTCAGCAACTAACCGGTCAATTGACCACCCAGGTGGATCAACAACGCATCCAGACTGAGCAACTGCGAAGTCAAATGGAGCAAAGCAAAGCTCAGGTAGACCAGCTCTCGACCCAGTTTGAGCAGCAACGCATTCGCACTGAGCAATTGATGTTGCAGCTTCAGGAACAACAGCGGTTGATTATGAGCCTGAATGGGCCGCAGCAAATGAATGCCTCGTCTCAGTCCAGTACAACCCTGCAATCCGCAGTGCTGTGGACATTGGTTGGGGTAGTGGTGGCCTTGTTTTTGGGGGGAGGAGTGCTGGTATTGAGTGTGATCGCCCTGATTGCCCAACCGCAACGCCGGGTGCTAAAGCGCTATCCCGTACAGTCCATTGGCGTACCCTGGGTCTATGATACCTATGAGGAACCGACTGAGTTACTGCCCCCCCACTTCAAGATCAAACGAAGCCGGTAATGGTCTTCCGAAGCCTCCATCAATGGCTTCAGGGTTCCCAGGCTATTCGCCTTAATCCTCTAGACCAGCGGGTGATTGTGGCATTTCTGGCTCAGGTGTCAGGGGTCGGTTTGTCCTATGGCAGTCAGATTGTTCTGGCCCGTTGGTTGGGGGTGGTTGAATTTGGGATTTATGAATATGTGGTAGCGTTAGTGGTTTTGCTGGGGATTCTAGCGGGATTGGGGCTACCTACGGCGGTGCTACGGTTTATCGCTCAGTATCAGGTGACTCGGCAGTGGGGAGAGCTTCAGGGGATTATTCGGGGCAGTTGGGGGTTTACGGCCCTGATGGGACTGGGCTTGACCATGACGTTAGGGACTGTGATCAAGCTGGTTCATCCTATCCATGGGATTTATTACCCTGCTGTTTTAGTGGGGATCTGGCTGATTCCTTTGCTAGCCTTGGCTCAATTACAAACTGAAATGGCTAGAGCTATCCAGCAGATTGGTCTGGCCTATATTCCCGTCAGGATTGTGGCTCCTCTCTTGATGCTGGGGGGGGCCTTACTATGGCTCAATAGCAATCTACCCTTAAAGAGTGAAATCGTTCTGGGTTTGTCTGGAGTGTCTCTGGTGATTGTCCTGGGGGGGCAATGGGTCTTGATCCAGTGGCAGTATCGAGACCGATTTCCGACTTCAACTCCAGTGTACCAGCCCCTAACCTGGCTACGGGTGTCCTTGCCGTTGCTGTTGCAGGGGGTGTTTATGGTTATCCTGAATCAAACGGATATTCTGATGATTGGGGCCTGGATGACCCCGGAGGCTGTAGGAATTTATAGCGTGGCGGCCAAGACGGCGATCTGGGCAAATTTTGTTTTACAGGCGATCAATACGGTGATCGCCCCCTTGTTTACTACCCTTTATACCCAACGGGATCAGTCAGGCTTGAGATCCCTGGTCAGAAAAGCTGCCCATTGGATTTTCTGGCCTTCTCTGGTATTGATTGCCGGTTTAGCTATTTTTTCAGGGCCGATTCTGCAACTGTTTGGCCAGGACTTCATCGCGGCCCAACCCTCAATGCTGACCCTTCTGGTGGGTCAACTGTTTAATGTAGGCTGTGGTTCGGTCGGATATTTGATGGTGATGACAGGGCATCAAAATGAATCTGCGATGATTTTCGGTTGGAGTGCTCTGGCCAATGTGATTTTGAATGGGATTTTGATTCCACACTGGGGGATTTTGGGGGCTGCGATCGCCACGGCCTTGACGATGTCCCTGTGGAATGTCTGGTTACATGTTTTAGTGGTTCGCCATCTACAGGTTTATCCCTCAATTGTTTATGGTTTTCAGCGGCAGTAAAGGGGATTTGTTCTATTGTGATTCAGTAATCAGTAACGTAATCATAGAAGGGAATCTGGGGCTTCGCCCCAGGAAAGGGGCACTGCTCTGCTTCACCCTCACATCAATCTTCTAATGAACGGTATCAAAACATTTAATATCCAGTGATATCCAGTTTTTAGTATCCAATATGACCCTTTCAAGACGACAGTTTCAGCAGTTTTCTCTCCAGTTTTTCAGCGGCTTACTATTGCCTTCGGTAGTCTTCAAAGCATTCAATTTCAACGTTCCAGACACAACCTTGCCCGATCAATTCCAGGCTCTACTCCGTTCAATCAGTGCCGGTACGGAACTGTTGATCCCGACCTATTTAGGTAATCCGCAACGGCGATATTATGGTCAGGGAATTCCCCAGGGCGTGAATATTTTGCAAAAATTTCCCTTAGGAACCGGGGTGACTTATGTGGGCAAGATTCGTAAGGTTTGGAGTGGGGCGGGATGGACTGGACAACCAACCATTACCCGAGATCAGGGCCGGATTTACCTGGTTATTGGGGCCTATGACTACCATTTACGAAAGATTGATTTTGAAACCAATCAAGAGATCTGGCGCTACAATTTTGGGGATGTGATCAAGGGTTCCTCCAGTATTTATCTGGATGAAACCGCTAGCCCAGCCAATCAAATCGTCATCCTTCAGGGCAGTCGCACCGGACGGCCCAAAAATGGCATTGCCCCTAGTTTTCGGGCGATTTCCTTTAGAACTGGAGAGGAACTTTGGAAGCTGAATATTCGGAAGATGGCATCCTACAGTCAGGATAATGATAGTACGGCTCTAGATTTAGAGGATGGCAGGATTTTTAATGCTGGCGAAAATGGAATTGGTTATTTCCTCAATCGATCCACCCAAAAAGCAAGTTTAAAATCGGGGATGATGCAACCTGAAATTCTGGGGGAGGTCAAGCTCTATAGTCCTAATGATCAGAAAAGACACGGCGGTAATCTGGTAAGTGAAGCGTCTCCGGCTCGCTGGGGCGATCGCCTATTTTAGCCTCAGGTTCGGGGCATATCTACGGTATTGATCTGAAGGAGCAAAAAATTGTTTGGGATTTTTATACCGGTTCGGATCTGGATGGAACGATAGTTGTTTCCCGGTCGGGGAGATTATTTGGGACGATTGAAAAAGAGTTTATTCCGGGTAAAGGCGGGGTAATCAAACTCAATCCCAATCAACCGCCAGACCAAAGCGTGGAATGGTTTGTCCCCACGGGAGATGCCAATGTTAGTAGCTGGAAAGGGGGAATTATCGGTTCAGTCTCCTTAAATGATGAGTACAATCCTGAGGGCTACCCGGCAATTTTTGCGACAAATGCCATCGATGGCCATCTTTATATTGGGGCCCAGGATATCACCACTGGAGAAAAAGTCAAAGGGCCATTATTAAAACGTAGTTATGAAACCCCGGTAATTTTATATCAGCAAAAACTGGGGGCTTCTATTTCCACTCCAATTTTTACCGATGGCTATAAACTGGTAACGGCAGGATACAACGGTCTGTATCTGTTTAATTTATTCTGGGAGTCAGCTCATTCTGATCATCCCAAGGCGATTCCAAATGCCCAGGGAAAATTTTATCAATTAAAGGTAGAAAAAGCCGGACATTTTAAGCCGGGGACTACTTTTGAATCCACCCCAGTAGTTTGGGATGGCAAAATTATTGTCTGTTGTCGAGATGGCTTTCTTTATACCCTGGGGGCTTAATGCTTTTATGTCCTGTTCATAGACCCTGTTCATAGACTAAGTGTCAAAAGCAGATCCAAATCAGGCTCTCTAAATCTCCTCTAAGTCTCCCCTAGATTTTCTATAAACCTTGCTGAAAAACCTTACCCTTCCGGGGTTAGGGAGATGTACACAGAATTGATTAAGACATCTAAAACGTCTGCCCTTCTAGCCTGATCAACGGCTCGATAGGTGACTAAATCACCAACATTTAGAATCACATTTCCCTGCTGATCGCGAATAGTCTGAACGACGGGGTAGCCCAGAATATTCTGAACCTGTTGATATTCCCAATCAATTGGATCGCAATTATAAACATGACTTGCTCGCTGAATCACCTGTTCCCAGATGGATTGAGGTTTAGGTTGAGACTGTTGAGAATTTTGCTGAGCCCAGGTAGAATGGGGCGATATCACTCTCTTAGCATCATTCAGGTTTGAGGAAATAGACGTTGATGAATAGTTTTGAGGGGTATTGTCTTCTTTAACCGCCTCAATCAATTGACTTAATATTCCAACTTCCTGGGCAATAACGGCATGGGCAGAAGTGACCACCTGTCCGGGCGCAATGAACGCATTTCCATCAGGAGTCCAAACCGCTTTTTTGGCAATTTGATTAACGACAAGATCTTTCTCGAGGGGCTCAAGATATGCCTTGGATTTACCATTCATGAACTTTAAACTTTCTAATATACCTCCTTTTAATTAAAACAAAATATGATTATGTTCCCCTCATTCCTAAGTTAGAACCTCTGAGGATGATTGCGAAATTAGTACTTGATCTGCAATCTTTTCATAAAAAAATTTGATGAAATAGCTCCGGTGAGATTGAATTGCAACGGATTACCCCACCAACCCGGAACGCAGGGCCCGAACCGCAGCCTGAGTCCGATCATCGACACAAAGCTTATTCAAAATACTGCGAACATGGGTTTTGACGGTTCCGACCGTAATGTAGAGCTTGGCGGCAATATCGGCATTGCTACACCCTCCTACGATCAATTCTAGAACCTCCAACTCCCGTTCTGTCAGGGGATCGGTTTCTAGAATGTGCTGGTACTTTGGATCGAGAGCTTCAATCGCTGTAGTTGGGGGTTTGCCTGCCCCTTCGTCTGGTCTACGGGCCTGCTGGAGAACAATGCGGGCGATCGCCGGGTCAATCCAGGAATCCCCAGAATGGGTCAGGTGGATGGCTTGAATCAGGTTGTCCATACTGATGTCTTTGAGGCTGTAGGAGTCTGCCCCCGCCGCAAAAGCCGACAACACAGCGGTTTCATCGTCATGCATGGTCAGCATCATTACTTTAGGGGGATTGGCTCCCGCTTCTATTTGGGTTTGCTTGTATTTTTGAGTCAACTCTACCCCATCCATGTCAGGCAGCCCAATGTCAATAATTGCCACATCAGGTTTGCTCTGTTGCAAGATATACAAACCCTGATGGCCATTTGCAGCATCTCCCACAATTTCAATACTGTCAGACTGCTTTAGCGCCGTGCATAGTCCAATCCGGGTAAGATTATGATCTTCAACTAAAACAACACGAATTTTATCCATGGGTAAACGTCTAAAGAGTAAAGTAACTTTGATATTATTCGGGAGCTCCCTCAAAAGTCACTCTCCCCAAAGACAGATACTCTATTCATGGGAATTCTATATTCATGAGAATTCCATTCATGAGAATGTCATCAGAATAGGGGATTGAGGCGTTCTGAAAGGAGTCATGATTGGCATGAATGACTAACTCCCCAGGTTTACTGAGGTTGATTGAGGTTGATTGATCAGGTGATTAATTAATAGGATTAACTTATCATAATCGGCGATGGGTTTCATCTGAAATTCGTCAGCTTCAGATATCTTCAGTAAAGATTCCCGCTCTGAATTCATGGCATAGGCCGTGAGTAAAATGATTGGAGTACGATGAGTTTGAGGATCGGCTTTTAGGGCTCGGCTGAGATCAGCACCGCTGACATTTTCTCCCTGCCACCGGGCTCCCGGTAAGTTGATATCCATCAGAATCAAATCGATTTTGCCCCCATAGCAATCTCGAAAAATTTGCTCGGGGTCAGTGGACACCTGAACCCGATGGCCACTCATCCGTTCAATTAGTTTGGCCATTCCCCGAGCCAGTAACACATCATCCTCAACCAATAGAATGTTCAAGAAGTTTATCCTCCTTTAAGTTGGGTGTCTAAATTGGGGGTATCTAGATTGGGTATCGTGAACTTTACAGTCGTACCTTTTCCCTTTCCCAAACTCTCAAGCCAGATTTGACCTCCCATGAGTTCAACCAGTTTTTTACAAATCGCCAATCCCAAACCGGTTCCGCCATAACGCCGTCGGATCGAGCCATCTTCTTGAACAAAGGCTTCAAAGAGCTGCGGGTGTTTTGCTAGATCAATACCGATTCCCGTATCCCTCACCTCAAATAGAATCATAACTGGATCTGTATCGATTTGGGGGCTGACTGTCAGGCTGACTTCCCCCGCTTCAGTAAATTTAAACGCATTGGACAGGAGGTTCGTGAGTACCTGTCTGAGTTTATTTTCATCGGCTACAATCGTATTGATTGGGCAATCAATTTTCAAGTTGATATCTCGTTTGAGGCTTTCGACTTTGAAAAGGGAATATTCTTGTTTCAATAAAAGTTTTAGGGAGACTTTCTGCCAGTCCACTGACATTTGTCCAGCTTCGATTTTGGCAATATCAAGAATATCATTGATCAAAAATGTCAGGCTTTCTGCGGCGGAATGGGCCGCTTCAATATATTCTTGCAACTCGATTTCATTGTCATAGAATTGCTCTTTGAGTAGCTTCAGGTAGTTTAGAGTGGAGGCGAGGGGAGTGCGAAGTTCATGGCTGGTAGACGAGAGAAAATCTGACTTTAACCGATTTGCTTCTTCTGCAATCTGGCGGGCCTGATGAAGTTCACTGTTTCGCATTTCCACCAGAATCCGTTGCTTTTGCTCCTGACGATACAATCGCTCCTGCATTGCCGCCAAAGCCACCTGATTTCCCAGGGATTCTAAGAGATCACAATCTGCTTTTGTCCAGGGGAGGGACTGGCCGCGAATAATTTCTCGCCACTCTTCAAAGGATTGTCGAGGTCGGGCCTGCCGAGGGTCGGGGGCCTGATACCCGGCCCAGAGTCGCTCAGCCTCAATGGCATCCCGAAAAATGGTCAAATTGCCCAAATGCTCTTGACTGTATTGGATGGGCACAGACAACACTCCCCGAATTGAAGTTTCAGCCAACAGTGAGGCTAGCTGTCGAGTTTGAGAATTGAGTTCTAAGTTGTCAACTGCAACCCGAGACATCTGGAGATTAGCCATACTCAAGAGTTGTGGCCAGCTATAATCTTGCCAGATTTGCAACGGCCCTTGAATATAACCTTGAACATAACAATTTGGGGCTAAAGCTCTGCCGTCATTCAGACAGAGGATGCCGCTGGAGGCTTGAAAGGCGTTGACGATCTGTTGCAGGACAATCTCTAATCGCTGCTGAGTGTCCAAGGGAGTGTGAAGCAGGGTTGAGACTTGATTGACGATGGCTTCTTGTCGGGCTTTTTCCCGAGCCTGTCGCAATAGATGGGATTGGGCGATCGCAATTTCCACCTGGGCTGCAATCATCTGTACGACCTCTAACTGATTTTCGCAGAAGGTTTGGGGCTGAATGTTGTGGGAGATCAACAGCCCCCAGAGCTGATTTTGGGCCAGGATCGGAATCACCAGGGAAGATTGCACCCCCATTAGAGTCAAATATTCCACATGACAGGGATCAACGGGTCGTTGCAACAGGGTCTCCAGGGGTTGCTGTTGGACTTCTGTGAGGGTCAGTTCCCCGGTAGCGGTGGACGGTAGCCGCTCCGGTTCACTCAGATAAATTTCCTGCTGATGCACATCGACAATGGAGCGCACCCGAGCCTTGAGAAACAATTCCCGGGCTTGAGGCGGAATATCACTGGCTGGAAAATTGAGTCCTTTGAGGGAAGGCAGACAATCCTGCCGGATGGATTCAGCTATGACCTGACCATTGCCGGCCCCATCAAACTTGTAGATTTTGACTCGATCCGTTTTCAAGAACGCCCTGACTTCAGCAACGGTAGTATCCAGAATTTCAGGCAATTCCAGGGACTGCCGGATCCGGCTAGTCATTCGGTTTAGTAAACTGAGCTGGTTGACATCCAGATATTGCATAGGGATAAAAGAGGTCAGCTACTCTAAGTTTAGTTGCTGATCAAACTTCTGGATGTTGCTGAGGAATCTAAAGTTAGATATTTTATTGCAGGAATAGTTGATTGAATCTATGTTGATTGAATCTATAGCGATCCCTAATCACGTGAGGTGCAGATTTGAGGTGGATAAAGTCTCTAATAGTCAGGGCTGGCCATGCCTAGTCTAGGACAGGCTGTAAATTAATTCTTTAAACTGCAATTCTTTAAACTGCCAATGGGAATTGGTAAATGTGCTGATTGATACATGAAATCGTAAAATGTAAAGCTCAGAGGCTGATTGATTTGACTATACCTCTATAACTACTGATGCTGCCAACAATTCTACCTTTAGACAGAAAAGCTATTTCTGATACATCAGTTATAGTTGTACAGGATTAACAGTATCTGCTTTTTTTTAGGATAGTTCCCCGGGCAGGGTTCGGAATTGAATATTTGGAGTTCAATATTTTGGAATCAACTATAGAAAATTATCAAGCATGGGACAGTTAGCTGCATTATCAACTAGTGCTGAGCTGCTTGCGGCATCTTTTATGCCCCACGGGATGTGTTATCTGTGGAAGCCGGGGTTAGTAGGATTACATGTGATTAGTGATGGCATTATTGCTTTTTCCTATTTCTCTATACCTATTGTCATGCTGCGAATTTTGGGGCGACGGGGTGATGTTCCCTTCAATTCTATTGCCCTGTTATTTGCAGCCTTTATTGTTTGTTGTGGAACAGGTCATTTGTTGGATGTCTGGACACTCTGGCATCCCAATTACTGGATTTCCGGCTATGTTCGAGCGGTCACCGCTGTGGTTTCTCTGGGAACGGCGATCGCCTGATACGTCTATTTCCACAGATTATTGCCCTGCCCTCTCCCCGGCAAATGGAAGCTGCCAACCGTAAACTCTCCGAGGAAATTCAGGAGCGCCAACAGATTCAGGCCGAATTGCAGCAGAAGCGCCAGTTTCTTCAGGCACTGCTCGATAGCTTGTCCGATGCCGTAGTTGCCTGTGACCAGGACAGAGTGCTGACCCTGTTCAATCAAGCCACCCATAAACTCCATGGTCTGCCTCAAGAATCGATTTCTGCAGAACGCTGGAGTGAATACTACAGTTTGTATCACCCTGATGGAGTCACCCCTTTAGCTCAATCCGAAGTTCCCCTATTTCGAGCCTGGCAGGGCGAGTCTGTCCGAGACATGGAGATCAAAATTGTTCCGCCAGACCAGTCTCCTCGGACAGTTCTGACCAGCGGTGAACCGATTCTCACCCCTAGTGGAGAGAAATTGGGAGCCGTTGTTGCCATGCGGGATATTACGGAGCGCAAGCAGATTGAGGCCCAATTGCGAGAAAGCGAAGCCCTGTTGCGGAGTATCTACGAGGGATCTGAACTGGGGATGTTTGTGATTGATGTCGGGGAGGATCGGGAGTTTCGCTATCTGGGCTTCAATCCCACCCTAGAGAAATTGTCAGGGGTCAGCTCAGGGGAGGCATTTCAAAAGACCCCCGAGGAGTGTCTACTTCCGGAGGCTGCTGCCATCGTGCGATCGCACTATCAGGATTGCCTTGCCGCTCGACAGACGATCACCTATGAAGAGTATGTCGCCCCCAGTGGAGAGGGAATCTGGTGGTTGACCAGTCTCAATCCGTTGTTTGATAGTCAGTCCCGGATCTATCGCATCGTTGGCACCACCCAGAATATTAACCATCAAAAACAGGTAGCCGCCCAGCTTCAAGAAAGCCTGGAGCGTTATCAGGTGGTAGCGGAGAACTCTTCTGATCTGATTGCGACCCAGACCTCAGACGGGGTCTATCTCTACGTGTCTCCGGTCTCCCGCAAACTATTGGGATATGAGCCAGAAGCCCTGATGGGTCGGTCTTTGCTGGAGTTCATGCACCCTGAAGATTTGGCTGCCCTGGAAAGAACCCGCTCCACAATTTCCCACTTGCCCCAGGAATACGTTCAGAGCTATCGAATCCAGCGCCAGGATGGCACCTATATCTGGCTGGAAACAACCAACAAGCTGATCGATGCCTCCGATGAGGATACCCCGGTAGTGGTTTCAGTGTCCCGGGATATTACCGAGCGCAAACAGGCTGAGATGACGGTGGTGACGTTGAATCAGGAGCTGGAACAGGCCCTAGCTGAGCGCAAAAATCGGCTCAGAACCGCCAATCGGATCTACCGGGCGGTGATCAACAGCATTCAAGAAGTGATTTTTCAAACCGATAAAACGGGACGTTGGATATTCCTGAGTCCAGCCTGGACAGAGATTACGGGATTCCCGTTGCAAGACAGTCTCAATAACTTATTCCTGAACTATGTCTATGCCGAGCGGGATCAGCAATGTTTGATGCATTTGTTTCAAGATTTGATTGACCGCAAACGAGATTCCTGGACTTATGAATTTCGTTGCCCGACTCAGCAAGGTGGATTTCGTTGGCTGGAAATGCACGCCCAGCTCAACGTTGAGAACAATGAAATTCTGGGTAGCTTTGGGGCGATCAACGATGTCACCGATCAAAAGCAGGCTGAAGCGATCTTGAGGTCGAGGGCAGATGAGCTGGCTAGACAACGACAACAACTGGAGTTGCAAAATTTACAGCTTCAGGAAACGTCCCAGCTAAAATCTCGGTTTTTAGCCACCATGTCCCATGAACTGCGAACCCCGATGAATGCCATTTTGGGGTTTACTCAAATGCTTCAAACTCAGCAATATGGAAAGTTGACTGATCATCAGCGGAATATGCTCAATCGCATTTTCAATAATAGTCAGAATTTACTAGAAATGTTGACTGAGATTCTGGATTTTTCTAAGCTAGAGGCAGGGCGTATCGAATTGAAGTTGGAATGCTTCAATCTAAATAAATTTGTTGTTTTGACCGTTGAAGAATTGCGGTCTTTAGCCGACAAAAAAAAGTTGAGCTTGCGAGTCGAAACTCAAGGGTTACAAGATCCTGAGATCTTCAGTGACAAAAGCTATCTTCGGAGGGTTCTGGTGAATCTCGTCTCCAACGCGATTAAATTTACAATCCAGGGGGAAGTTGTAGTCAAAGTCACTGGGGAAGATGCAGATTGGATTGCAATTGTGGTAAAAGATACTGGAATAGGGATTGATCACGAATATTTAGAAACTATTTTTGAAGCATTTCGTCAGGTTGATCAAACCCTAACCCGCCAATATTTAGGTACGGGATTGGGATTGGCGATCGCCAAATCTCTAATCGAAATGATTGGGGGACATATTACAGTAGAAAGTGAATTGGGTCAAGGCTCAAGCTTTCGAGCAGTATTCCCCCGAAAAATCAAACCTGCGGAGGAGGTAGAATATTAAGATCAGTTGATTAATAGAGTTAGCCATAGCTCCAAGATACGTCTTCAAGATATATCTCCAAGACCAGAAGTGTTGAAAGAAAGCTTAAGACACATCTCCAAAATATGGTTTGCTCCGGTTGAACTGCAAATCGATACCAGCCTCTTTGTTTCTAGGATAAAAACCTGAACCGCAAACTTTTATAAACCATCCTGGATTAACTGCGACTATTTTGAAATAACAATCTTGAAATAACAATCTTGAAATAACAATCTTGAAATGACGGCTTCTAGCCCAAATTTCCATAGCCCAAATGTTAATCACCCCTTAATTCAACTCCCTGACTCCAGGTCTCAAACCATCAGTCTTAAGCCATCAAACTTAAGCCATCAACCTGAGACCCTGCCCAGGCTTTAGCTCAACAACCATTTGCTAACGCTCAATCATTAACCGCCAATCATTAATCTCCAATACTTAACCCCCAATAAAATATGATTACTCCATCATCAAAGCCACAGAGGATTCTGGCTGTCGATGATAACACCGACAATCTTTTTCTCCTCCAACTCGCCCTAGAACAAGAGGGTCATGAGATTACCCTAGTTGACAATGGCCAAGCGGCTTTAGCTGAAATCGAGATCCAGGTGCCAGACCTGATTTTGCTCGATGTCATGATGCCGGGAATGGATGGCTACGAAGTGGCCCGACGGATCCGCCAGAATCAAAAACTACCCTTATTCCCGTTCTGATGATCACAGCCCACGACCAATCTAGCGTCATTGAGGGCCTAGATGCTGGGGCCGATGAATTTATCCGCAAGCCGGTCAAAGTTGACGAATTGCAGGCTCGGGTGCGTTCCCTGCTGCGGTTGAAACACAGTATTGATCAGCGGGAAAGCTTTATCCACTGCCTCACTCATGACCTGCGAACGCCCCTATTAGCCGTTGATCGAATGTTAACCCTGGTGGAACAGGGGGCGTTTGGGGAGTCCTCAGATGGGGTCAAGGAGGCGATCAGAAATATTGCTCAAAGCAATCAATATCTATTGTCTATGCTGAATATGTTGCTAGATGTCTATTGCTATGATGTCGGTCAAAAAGTACTCAGTTTTGTCCCTTTCGACCTGCCTGAGCTGGTGCAAGCGGTGGTGCAGGAACTCACTCCCCTGGCCCAGGATCAAGAGATTGATTTACAAGTTGATTTAGCCCATGATCTCCAACAGATTCGCGGCGATCGCTTGGAAATCCGCCGGGTATTGACCAATTTAGTCGGCAATGCTTTGAAATTTACCGATCAAGGATGCGTTCGGCTTGGGATCACCCAGGACGATCAATGGACAAAAATCGAGATCAAGGACACTGGCATTGGCATCTCCCTCGAAGATCAGGCCAGAATCTTTGAACGCTTCCAGCAGGGCAAGCATTTGCGTTCGGGAAGTGGATTGGGTTTATACCTGTGTTATCAGATTGTTCAATCCCATCAGGGCCGAATTGAAGTGGACTCCACCTTGGGGGAGGGAACGACCTTTACAGTTTATCTGCCATTGGATCTCAACGATCAGTAACCTGGCTGACAGCAACGGTGAATTGTTATGGATCTGCTAGAACCCTCAGGGTTTGTAAACTGGGATCACTGCATCCGGTAATCACGCCACCCCAAGCTAGAACCTGACGCAGATAATCGATGGCCTCCAGGGTAATCCGTTCCCCTGGCAACAAACTGGGAATTCCCGGCGGATAGGGACAAACCCACTCCGAACTCACACAACCCACCGCTTGATCCGCCCCCCGCATCACTGTTCTGGCAAAAAAGGCCGTTCGGGGGATAATCGATTCGATGGTCTGAAAAATTTCCCTAGCAACGGATGGGGCGGGAAATTTGTCAACGGCATTGCCAGGGCAATGCCGTTGGGCCAGATGGCGAAATCCCTGAACCAAATTTTCAATATCCTGGACTGTATTCCCTAGGCTCAAAATAAAGGTCAAATGCTTCAAATTGGGTAGTTCAGCCGTCACCCCTAGGTGTTGATGCAAAATTTCATCTGCCTCATACCCCCTCAACCCCAGATCAGTCACCCGCACCGTTAGCCGGGTCGGATCAAGCTGAATATGGCCGTCCCTTCCCGCCGGAAATGCCAGTTGAAACGGCTCAATCCCAGCAATGGCTTGAAGTTGAGCTTGGGCTTGCCCAGCCAGTTGCAGGGTTCTCGCCAGCAAAACCTTACCCTGGGTTGCCATCTGTTGGCGGGCAGCATCTAGGGAAGCCAGCAATAGATAACTGGGGCTGGTGGACTGTACCAACTGTAAGGCCCGACTGAGGCTTTGGCGATTGATCCGATCTCCCTGAACATGCACCATGGCTGCCTGGGTCATGGCCCCTAATACTTTGTGAGTCGATTGCACGACTAAATCCGCTCCCCAGCTCAAGGCGGAATCTGGCAGATCGGGATGGAAACCAAAGTGAGGGCCGTGGGCTTCATCCACTAGCAGCGGAATATTATATTGGTGGACAATCTGGCCGATCGCTCCCACATCGCTACAGATCCCCTGGTAGGTGGGAGACACAATCAAAACCGCCCTAGCATCGGGATGAACCTCCAGGGCTTGGGCGATGGATTCCGGAGAGACTGGGCCCACCAGATCCCAGTCTGGGTCATAGTCAGGCGTGACAAAGATGGCGATCGCCCCGGATAGCACTAGGCCCGAAATGACGGATTGATGGGCATTGCGGGGAACGATAATTTTCTGTCCATGGCCAGGATCATCGGCAAAGCCACAGGTTGCTAAAATCGCCCCAATCACTCCCGCTGTAGAACCATTGGTGAGAAACCAGGTTTGCTCCGCCCCAAATGCCTCTGCTGCGAGGGCTTGGGCCTGTTGAATCACCCCGGTTGGGGCGAATAAATTATCCAGTTCTGGCAGTTCTGGCAAATCTGCCTGGAACACCTGAATCCCCAGTAAATCTCGTAACGACTGGGAAATTCCCTGACCGCCCTTGTGTCCGGGGGCATAGAAGGCGGAGTGCGATCGCCGGGCAGAATGCTTTAATTGGTCTAGTAGGGGGGTTTGAGTCTGGTCGAGCATAAACAGAGCAAAACAACCTTTTTGTCTAGTTATATAGCGATTTCTAATCACGTGAGGTACAGATTTGCGAGGTGGCGGCGCACCGCGCCGCTACCTCTCGTACTTCAGCAGCGTTGGAAACACTGTAAGAAATGGGTGGCGAGCTGATTGACTGACAAATCTTTGGTGTGATTGCCCAAGCTGCCCTCTCCTAAGTTGGGAGAGGGCAGCTCTTCATCCGGTTCCCTCTCCTAAGTTGGGAGAGAGCTAGGGTGAGGGCGAGAGAGTTTTGTCAGTCAGCCAGAGTAGCGAGAAATTATTAGTGACGGTTGATGGTGACAAAGTTGTGACAAATATCACAACGCTCCCCCACTCAGCAGAGTCTCGCGATAAACTAGCCTTAACAATCGGTGCTGTTTTTTGAATTCACAATACCTCGTGATGTTTAGCCGGTAGCCATGAAACTAAACCCCATTGTCTTTGAATTAGAACAGAAAATCAATCAGTACCAGACTGACCTCGAAGCCATCCGATTGTCCAATCAACTCGCCCTGGAGTCCTGTTGTCAGATTGAACAAAAACTGAGAACGTCTCAGCAGATGTTGCAATTGGTCATGGACACCTTGCCAGAGCGGATCTTCTGGAAAGATCGGACTTCCAGTTATCTGGGCTGCAACCAAGCCTTTGCCAGGGATGCAGGTCTGTCCTCCCCGGAAGAACTGATTGGTAAGAACGATTATGATCTCCCTTGGGCAACGACGGAAGCAGATTTCTACAGGCAGTGTGACAATCGGGTAATGATCTCTGGTCAGGCAGAAATGGGTATCATTGAATCTCAGTTGCAGAGTGATGGTCGGCAAGCCTGGCTGGAAACGAACAAAGCTCCCCTGCGGGATCCAAAGGGCAATATTATTGGGGTTTTGGGTACTTACCAGGATATTACCCCCCAGCGAGAGGCTGAAATTGCCCTGCAAGAAGTAAATCAGAAGTTGAACGCCCAGTCCACTGAGCTCAAAGCTGCCCTTCAGCAACTTCAAGACACCCAATTGCAAATGGTTCAGCAGGAAAAAATGTCGGCCCTCGGAGCGATGATGGCCGGGATTGCCCATGAGATTAATAACCCTGTTGGCTTTCTAGAAGGAAATTTGTCGCCCGCTGAGACCTACATCAAAAACTTGCTCAGACTGACCGATCTGTACCAGCAGAAGCTCCCCACACCTGATCCGGAGGTGGAGAGACTGGTTGAAACGATTGACCTGGAATACCTGCGGGAAGATTTACCCTATTTATTGGATTCGATGAAGGAAGGAGTCAAGCGAATTCGGGAGATCAGCGTCAGCCTGAGAACCTTTGCCCGGGCTGATACCGAGAAGCTTGTGATGTTTGATTTACAGGAGGGCCTGGACGGTACGTTACACATCCTCAAACATCGCCTCAGAGCCAATGAATACCGCCCGACGATCCAGGTGGTGAAACACTATAGCTATTTACCCCCAGTGCTTTGCTTTCCCGGTCAACTAAATCAGGTGTTTATGAATCTGATTGTTAATGCGATTGATGCTTTGGATGAAGCCAATCACGGTAAAGGTTTTCAAGCCCTCCAGGCCAATCCCAATTGCCTCACCCTGACCATTGAATTGTCAGACAATCAGGAATTTGCCATGATTCGGGTCAAAGACAATGGGGTGGGGATGACAGAGGAGACGAAGCAGCGAATTTTTGAAAGCTTGTTTACCACTAAAGCGGTGGGCAAGGGCACAGGTCTGGGGTTGGCGATCGCCCGTCAAATTGTGGTTGAAAAACACCATGGAACGATTGAGGTGCAATCTCAACTGGGGGAGGGTACAGAATTTACGGTTCAGATTCCTGTTAATCCAACCCCAACCTCCAGGGAGTGCTTCAGATGCCCTTAATCTCAGCTTTCGTAACAAGAAAGGGTAGGCAAAAACCTACCCTAACATAGCTTTTTAGTCAGCCCGATTACTCAATCCCTTCAATCCGATCCTCGACCTGTTGATACAATTCCCGCAATCGATCCAGATTGCTTTCGCTAGTTTCCCAATACCCCCGACCATTCACTTCCAACAACGTGCTGATAATCTTCCGGAAGGAATGGGGATTGAGATTCATCAGTCGTTGTTGCATGGCTTCATCCTTGACGAAGGTTTCATTGGTTTCTTCATAGACCCAATTATCCACCGCCCCCGCCGTGGCGCTCCAACCCATGGTGTTCACCAGGCGCTTTGACAGTTCCCGCACCCCTTCATAGCCGTGGGAAAGCATTCCCTCATACCATTTGGGATTTAACATTTTAGTCCGGGCATCTAGCCGCACGGTTTCGGATAGGGAGCGGACTTGGGCATTGGCCGTGGTGGTGTCAGCGATGTAGGAAGCCGGAGTTTTGCCGTCTTTTCGCAGGGTGGAAATCACCTTGGTCGGGTCAGAGTCGAAGTAGTGGGACACATCCGTTAAGCTGATTTCCGAGGAATCCAGGTTTTGGAAGGTGACCTCTGCAGTTTTCAGGGCCGTTTCAAATACCTGGCGATTGTCGTCCATCATGCCAGGATTGTCAGAGTTGAAGGCAAAGGACTTGCGCTTCAGGTACATTTCCTGGAGTTCTGATTCTTCTTCCCAGGAGCTATTTTCGACCGCCAGATTAACATTGGAGGAATAGGAACCGGAGGCGTTAGAGAAGATTCGAGTGGCCGCCTGGCGCAGGTTCACGCCTAGCTCTTGAGCTTGTTCCAGGGCGTGTTTGCGGACGAAGTTCATCTCTAGAGGTTCATCGGCCTCCGCCGCCATTTTCACGGCCTTATCCAGCAGGTTCATCTGGTTAATGAATAAATCCCGGAACACCCCCGAACAGTTGACTACCACGTCAATTCGAGGCCGACCCAACTCTTCCAGGGAAATCAGCTCAATTTTATTCACCCGACCCAGGGCATCGGGCACAGGCTTGGCCCCTACCATCCACATGACTTGGGCCAGGGATTCACCGTAGGTCTTAATATTATCGGTTCCCCAGAGCACGACAGCGATAGTTTCGGGGTGAGTCCCGCCATTGTCGATCCGCTGCCGTTCCAATAATCGTTCCACCACAATTTGAGCCGATTTCACCGCTGCTGCCGTGGGAATCGCCTGGGGATCGAGGGCGTGCATGTTTTTACCCGTGGGCAACACCATCGGGTTGCGAATCGGATCGCCACCGGGGCCAGGGAGAATGTATTCCCCTGCCAACGCCCGCAGCAAGGAACCCAATTCGTTATCGGCGCAGACCTGTTGCAGGCAGAACTCCAGGTATTCAAACAGGGGCTTGAGGGCTTCAGGATCAACCTTAGGAAAACCCGATTGATGCAAGGACTCAATCCAGGATTCCTTCTTGCCCATGTTGAAGAAGTTGAGTCGGGCCACCTTGGAGACTCGGCCCTCTGCGTCGGTGCGTTCCTGAACTAAAGCACCAATGGCTCCCCGGGAAGCTTCTGTAATCTGTTGGAGTAGTTCTACATCCGCCAGAATTCCCCGGTCATTGTTGCGGTAGAGTGCTTCAATGTCCCGATCCAGACTATCGGCTAGAATTCGGGGCAGGCTCAGCAAGCCCTCTTCTTCCCGATCCAGGCTGGCAATATTCACCAGGGTCGCGATGGCTTCTTCGGCGGTGGGGGGTTTGCCAATCACATGCAAGCCACAGGGCAATAGCCGGGATTCAATCTCCATCAATCGCCGATACACCTGACCCACCAAGGTATCCCGCTGGTCAGGGGACATTTCGGCTCCATCACATGGCGGTAAATCAACGTCTTGGTCTAAATTTACCAGACGGCACTTCTCAACAATGGTGTTAACGATCTGAATTCCCCGCCCACTTTCTTTCAAGGACTGATAGGAACCGATGAGTTCGTTGAGTTCCTGCAAACCTTTGTAAAGTCCAGCATTTTCCGCTGCGGGGGTGAGATAGGAAATCGTTTCCGCATAGCTGCGGCGCTTGGCAATCGTCGCTTCACTGGGGTTATTGGCGGCGTAGTAATAAATATTGGGGGTGGAGCCAATCAGATTGTCGGGGTAACAATCACCGGACATGCCCATCTGTTTGCCGGGCATGAACTCTAGGGAACCGTGGGTGCCAAAGTGCAACACGGCATCGGCTTGCCAGATCTGTTCCAAATAGGTGTAATAGGCCGCAAACCCGTGGTGGGGACTGGCTGACCGGGAGAACAGCAACCGCATCGGATCCCCTTCATAGCCAAAGGTGGGTTGCACTCCAATAAACACATTGCCAAAGGCTTTGCCATAAATCAGCAGGCTTTCCCCATCCGTATTCAAGTGCCCCGGCGGTGGCCCCCAATTTTCCTGTAACCGTTCGGAGTAGGGAGTTAGCCGTTCGTACTGCTGCACCGACATTTTGTAGGCAATGTTTAGTTCGGGGCTTTGATATTGAGCCGTGGCATCATGGATCACTTCCTGCATCAAGGTTTTAGCGGAATCCGGCAGACCCTGAATGTCATAACCATTGTGTTGCAGGGCTTTCATCACCTCATAGATGGAGCCAAACACATCTAGATAGGCAGCAGTGCCCACGTTGCCTTTGTCCGGCGGGAAACTAAAGATGGTAATCGCAACTTTTTTATCCAGTTTGGGCTTCTTGCGTAGACCCGCCCATTTCATGGCTCGTTGAGCGATCGCCTCAATCCGATCCTGGAGGGCGATGGCTTTCCCCGTAGCCCCATCTCGACCGGAGACAATAATCGGCTCAATCGCCCCGTCGAGTTCAGGAATCGCAATTTGTAGGGCCACTTGAATCGGGTGCAGCCCTAGATCACTATTCTCCCATTCCTCGGTGGTTTGAAACACTAGGGGTAGGGCCACCATGTAAGGGCAATTCAGTCGTTGCAGGGATTCAATTGCCTTGGGATGATCCTGACGGGCAGGGCCGCCCACCAGGGCAAATCCAGTCAGGGAAACCACCGCATCTACTAGGGGATGGGGCTGAATACCCTTAGGGGGGGTATCCCAGAAATATTCATCCACGGGCTTGGAAAAGTCTAACCCCCCCGCAAATACCGGAATCACTCGCGCCCCCATGGCCTCAAGTTCCTGAACCATGGCAACATAATGGGCATCGTCCCCTGTTACCAGGTGGGTTCGTTGCAAGACTAACCCAACAGAAATCGCCCGGGGATCTTTTTGTTCCTCGGAAATATCATCCCGACTATTGTGCCAGTTGAGGTAGGCTTTGGCATCCTCGAACATCTTGGGGGCGAGGGGATGCCAGATGCCCATATCGGGGTAGACCACGGGATCGGCGTACCGGGTGCCAGCGGCGTTGCGGGCCGTAAATTCTGACCCCTTGAATACATACTTGTCCGCTAGCATCAGCAGAAAGTTCTCCAGGTTTTCAGCAGATCCCCCCAGCCAGTACTGGAAAGACAGCATGAAATTCCGGGCATCCTGGGCCTTTTCCATTGGCATATACTTCAGGACTTTGGGCAAGGTTCGCAGCAACTTCAGCATCCCGTCCTCAAAGGAGGAACCGGATTGCTCCTTGCGCTTTCTCATGAACTGGGCGATCGCGCTCTTGCTCTGACCCAACTGGGCCATGGAGAAGCTCCCCATCTTGTTCAGGCGCATCACTTGAGGCATAGAGGGAAAGACCACAGCCACATCCAGAGTATCCCGATGGGGAGTTACGGCCTCAACGACCTTAGTGGCCAGATCTTCAATAAAAATCAAAGAGGCGATGAAGACATTGGCGGTGGCAACATCTCGCTTGAAGTCCTCATAATTTTCCGGGCTTCGCAGTTCTTCGATCAGGTAGCCACTGATCTCAATGGCCAAATGGGGATTGTTGCTGTTGATGGAGCGAACAGCAGCGGATAAAGCACTCTGGTATTGGGCTTCGAGAACGACATAGACCACTTTCAGGAGAGATCTTCCCCCTAAGTTGTCTGGCTTGATGTGTCTAACGGTGGGGTTAACGTATGTGAACATACTCAGTTAGTGTTTCCTCTAAGTCGGCTGTCTGCAAAGAATGCTGGCTAGCAACAGTTTCGAGTTCTAAGGATGTGATCAAGGTGATCAATCAGAACTGCGCTGTGAGTATTATTACCAAAAAAGGGGGGTGATAACATCGTTTTCAAGCCATCTGAAACAAATCGACAAAAAAATTGAAGGTATTTGAAATAAAAATTTATATAGATGCAAGTGCGACTCCCGTAATATTTAGCAAAAATTTACTTGACAAAAATCCATGTTTAAAGATATAACTTTGTCCAAAGTTCAGATTGGATTTTGGACAAAATAGTCCGTCCTTATCAAAAGCTAAAATGTAGGGATACTGTTTGAATCATGAAAACTGAAATAATTTTCAACTTCTAGCACCTTCAACTTGCATAAGCGCTCATTCTCCAGAGATCAGTTCAGTCAGGGACAATCTCAGACCAAGAGCTTACAAAATAATTTTGGTATCTGAATTGACAACTGGCTCCATCAGCAAAGTTTCCACAACAGTAATTCCAGCGGAACCCCGTGGAACAATTACAGCTTTGATCCACAATATCTCCCCCGGAGAAATTCAGGATTCTTTGACTAATGGTCATAATTTATTGGTGATGTTCTATAGAACTGTCCACATCCCATACAAGTTGCAGGCTATTGCGTCAAACCCACGGACAGTCGATTTAGGATTTCCCCAGTTTTTTGAAGAAGTGTCAGTTTTTTAAGCAGGTGTCGTTGTATGTCTTTACTCTGGATCAAGTTCACCTCAGACTTCAGCAAAGAGTCATCAAAATAGTTTCTACATCGAGTAGATCACCGCTATTCAAACTTATTTTGAAGCGATCGCTACAAATAATCCCGGTCAGATCAACCTCTTTGTCACCGAAACACCTGATTTATTTCAGATTTACCTGAATACTATTCCTGATGCCATCCGTCAGCGATGCACCTGCTTTACCTGTAAAAAGTTTATTAGGCAATATGGCAGTCTTGTGACTATCGCCCCAGATGGCAAATTGATTCCGGTGATGTGGAATGCAGAAACCGTTCGAGAGCCTTACAAAGAGGCTTGTCGTGCTCTTGAATCAGTAGTTGCCCGCTCATCGATCAAACAGGTATTTCTTTCAGACCAGAACGTTTGGGGAATTCCAGCAAAGGGCGGATGGCGACATTTTTCTGTTATTCCTTCAGAGGCTCTGATCTTTAAACCCTCTTCTCTGGGAACAATAGAACAAATCATTGCTCAAAAACAGCAAGACTACGAAATGCTGAGGAGGGGACTGGCAGAATTTCCCCTTGAGATTCTCCAGCAAGCCTATTCGCTACTCACCACTAGAACCCTCTACCGCTCCGAAAAGTGTATTGAAGTAGCCCAGTGGCTACTCAATCTCCAGGAACGCAGACAAGCCACCCTAAACCTGCGGATTTAAGAAAACCTGATCTGGCTTGCCGCCGTAAATGCGCCGCCGGGGTTTTGCCATGTTCGAAGTACGATGATTGGCACGTTACTGGAAGATATTCAGGCAGGTCTGACTTTTAATCAGGTCAAATCCAGGTTTGACGCAAAGATGAATCCTTTACAGTATCAACGCCCCTCTGCCCCACCCAGTGACGGGAATATTGATCGAGCGGAGAAAATCATTGAACAGCTCAAAACAGCAGGTTCCCTGGAACGACGATTTGCCAGGCTGTCTGACATTCAAGCCCTGTGGCTCCCTCCAGCTTCTCAGTCCCATAAAAAATCAGGGGTTTTCTCCCATCTCAAAACTCCTTCAAATCCTTCTGGTTCTCAGTTTGAGGTACCAGCCATTACCATAACCTGGGATAAGTTTTCCAGAACAGTTTTACCAACGGCTGAAACCATTGAGTACTTTGTTCCTGCTGTCAATCAGTCTTATATGGCCCTGGTTACAGCCAAGAATCCCGATGCTCCTCCCATTGTTCAATGGGACTTCGAAGACCACAGAAACCCAGTAACCTGGTATTTTTATACCAACAATTCAGATCCTTCACGCTGGAATCTGCGATCGCGGGTTTATCATCCGGTGACTGCCGTTGTTCTCCAGCCTTCAATGTGGAATACGAATAAGAACTTTACTCACCACGGTGAAAAAGTTTTCTTCATCCTCAAAAATGCTAAAGACACCCTCTACCGTCAAGGATGTGGATTCTTTACAGAGTTTCTCAAAAAAGAGTATTATGAAATTCGCTCTACTCTGGAAGCCTACGCAAAAAGCGCTGTGGTTGAGGGGAGAGAAGCAGCAGAAGCGTGCGGTATTGGTTTCTCTAGAGGGATGACCTGGAACCAGATCCTGCGGGTGACTTCGAAGGATAATTTTCAGGTTGTCTACAAACTTGATCGATGGGATTGATGTAGCCATCACCAATAACACGGGCCATTGGAGGAAATCTACGTTGAACTCGCCAGAATCCAAACTCTCAACTTCCCAAAACATCAGTCCTAAATTGACAGGTAAAGGTTGAGGCTAACCAAATAGCCTGCATCATTGCAGGTCGTTTGGTTAATTCTTCGTTTCCTCGTTGCCCGCATCTGGATCTGAACCCTCGGGGTTGGCTTGATCCTCGGTCTCCACTGGATTTGCTGTCTTTAACCGAACAAAAGTGTCATATCGGGTGGTGCGATCATTGGCTACTGCTGCCGTCACCCCAATAGACTGAATCGCATTCACCCAAACCTGTTGCTGGGGCGGAAGCTGAGGCAGGGAAAGATTCTGACGATCAAACGCCTGATCCACATTCATAAAAAAGTTGCCATTATTGGGATTTGGCTCCGGGGGAAGGGTCTGCTTGAATAGCGGATCAGTCACCACTGAAACCTCAGGAGTCGGGAGAAACTGATAGGCAATGGGAGCCCCCAAGGTCATGTACAAAACATTGTTCTCCAACCAGCCCCGCATCACCGTAAAACCGCCGTAGGGAGAAGTCCACTTCGTCACCGATTGGTCTTTGATTTTGGCCTCTCCCACTTGAAAGTTCTGAGCTTTGACGGACTCATCGAGTTTTTGCAGGGATGCCTCAGCAGCTTTGCGATCGCTCACCTGGGCCATCAAGGCAAATCCGGCGGAGAATTTTTGGGGATTTTCCTTATCGGGGTTTGCTGGGATCAAGGATAGGGCAAATTCCCCATCCATCCAATTCAGAAAATCTTTTTCTAGCTCCAAGCCGGTAGATTGCTTCAAGCTTTTAGCCAGGGCATCCGGATTAAACGGAGCAATTGGGTTGCCTTGAGCCCCTTCGGTATAGTCTTGCCAGAGTTGCTGCAGATTCCCCCCAGAAACCACCATAATGGCACTGTCTGGAACTCGCTTGAGCATGTTTTTGGCCCGGTTCTCCACGGCCAAGGTTTTCTGACTATTGGGCTTGAGCCAGGACACCCCTTTGAAAGCCAATCCCTCAGGTTCCAGGATGACGTTCGAGGCAAACCCCTGGGTTTGCTGGAGCTTGGCCAGATTTTCCGAGGGAATCGGTTGACTGGAGGTAAAGGAGGCGACATTAGCCGCGACCGGCACATTCAGGTAAACCTGAGCAAAGGATCGGGGCACTTCGATCTTTTGAAGAGCACTGGCATAGCCCGGGATCTTCCCTAAAGAGGCTTCTCCCCGATACGCATCGATGATCCGATCCAGGGCGCTGGTGTCATTGGCCACCACTACAAATTCGCGACCGAGAACAGCAACGGCATAATTTTTCTCCACCGAGGTGTTCTGAGATTCAATGATATTGATTCCTCGATAGGTACGTTCTAGCACCTCTCCCTCCGCCAGTAACCGGGGCTGGGCCAGAATTTCTTGAGCCTTGGCCGGATCGGCAATGGGCAGCACCGCCACTAAGGCGGATTGATTAGGGGAGGCCAAGGGGGTTCCCGGTTGGGGCGCTTGACCTGAGGCCAGGGTTTGATGGGGTAGCCAGGCTAACATAGCTTTGTCCCCAACCCACGGCTGGATATCCTTTTGAAAGTCGTAACCCTTGTCTGTAAAGAAGCGATCGCGCCATCCCTGTAAAAACTTGTCTAATGCTACCTTTGAATCTGGAGTACCATACTGCTGGAGCCTTTCCCATTGTTTGGGTTCCGTCGAGACCGATAGGGCAACCATGACATCCTCGGGCAAAACCGTTGCCCCTGCAGGCAATCCCTCGACTGATCGCTTAGAGACAAAAGCATAGTAGGCTCCAACACTGCCACCGATCACCAGGGCGGCCAACCCCAGAGGCAATAGGGGAGATGGTTTGGTTTTGGGCATCATTTGGGGGATAGATGACATGTTTAGAGATAGGAATTTCTAGGATTTCTGGATCTAAAGACAGTTGAAACCAATTCGATTCATCCAACACCATACACAGATACCATATCTACAGCATTTTGAGTACTGAGTCAGGTAAATTATTGCCGTTTAGATAGGTCTGGGCGCTTGACTTTAGAAAAATCCTCAAACCAGCCCCGCCTCCAGAAATAAAAAATCAAACCCAGGGCAGTGATCAGCATCACTGCCAGGCAAACCGGGTAGCCCCAGTACCAATCCAGCTCAGGCATATTCAGAGGAGACTTGTCAGGGTCAAAGTTCATCCCATACAGTCCGGCGATGAAGGTTAGAGGAATAAAGATAGCGGAAACAATGGTCAGGAACTTCATGATTTCATTCATCTTGTTGCTGATAGATGAAAGGTAAAGATTGGTCAAATCTGAGGCCAATTCCCGATAGGTTTCTAACATATCCACCAGATTGACTGCGTGATCATAGCAATCCTGCAGGTAAACCCGGGTCTTTTTACCAATCAGATGGGTTCGATCCCGTACCAAGCTGTAGAGGGCTTCTCGCTGTGACCAGATAGTGCGTCGGAGAAATAGAATCTCCCGTTTCGTTTCATAGATTCTTTCCAGGGTTCCACGGTTAGACTTGAACAGGACTTCATCTTCTAGATCTTCGAGGCGATCGCTATAGTCTTCTAGAACCGGAAAGTACCCATCAATGATCGCGTCCAGGATCGCATAGGCCAGATAATCGGCTCCATGTTTCCGCAGTGCTCCCTGGTTGATGCGGATGCGATCGCGCACCGGCTGCAAACAGTCAAACCGGGGTTCTTCCTGAACCGTGATCAGATAATTATTGCCCAGAATCAAACTGACCTGCTCTTTATGGGTTTCTGCCTCTGGCGTTAGCATCACCATCTGGGCCACAATCACAATATGGTCAGGATTCTCATAAACCACCACCTTAGGTCGCTGGGGTAGATTCACCACATCTTCTAGGGCAATCGGATGGAACTGAAATACCTGGGACATCCGCTGCCAGGTATCCGTATTGCCCAATCCCTGGACATCGAGCCAGCAGACAGAGTTTGTATTGGCCAAGTAGGGAAGACAGTCCTCAGGGTGATCCAACATGATTCGGGTCGCTGAAGCTTGATTGTAATAAATCAAAATCAGCTCCGGGGGCGGATCATTGGGATCAAGGTCAAGGGTTCCGGGCAGGGTGCCAGGTTTGTCGTAAAAAAAATCCAGTCCAGATTCCTCTTCCTCAACCTCAGGAGCAGTACTCAGGATCGGGGGAGTCGTAAGACTATGGGCCATAAAAGGTTATGAAGGAAGTTCTAACTGTTCTTGTTGAATCGTTTCGAGCAAGCCGGCACAGGCATCGAGCAGTAAATCGATCACCTGGTTGAATCCTTCTGGGCCACCATAGTACGGATCAGGAACCTCTCTCAAACTATGATGACGGCAGAAGTCACACATCAGCTTAACTTTATCCTGGTATTGCCGCTGCGGATCAAGGGATAAAATTTGACCATAGTTGTCCCGATCCATGGCCAAAATCAGATCAAATGCCTCAAAATCCTCAGCAGTAAATTGGCGGGCTTTGCCTTCTAGGGTAATGCCGCGATCGCCCGCTGCTTTTGCCATTCGTCGATCAGGAGCGCTCCCGATGTGGTAGCTGGAGGTGCCAGCGGAATCACAGAGAATCTGGTTTTCCAGGCCCCCCTGATGCACCAAGTGGTTCATAATATTCTCGGCGGAGGGAGAACGACAAATATTTCCTAAACAGACAAATAGCAATTTGTAGGGCATTGATGATGATTGGCAAACCACCTCTCAGTTTAAGCAAGTTTGGCCGGAACGTAAAGTTGTTTAACGGGTGTTCAATGAACATCTGACTGACCGAATTTTTGCTGATAAAAATCGATCTGATTCGATTCTGGTTGGTTAAGGGGAGAGAATTTGGTCAGTCAACCAGCCTAAACTTGATCAACAGTTAAAATATTGATAGTAATATTGGCAGCAAAAATTAGGGACATCTAAGTGCCCCTAACTTTTGCTCTTGACGCTTACTTTTAACGCTTGTTCTTACGTTCTTTGCCCCTCATTTACTTCAGGTAAAAGCTGGGAGTCAAAATCAGCTAAGGCATTTCTGTTCTGAGGATCTACAGACCGGGAAGGTTCAATCCCCCGGTTAACTCTTCCATCCGCTGACGCATCGTTGCGGTGGAGTTATTGTAGGCTTCCTGCATTGCAGTTAAAACCAGAGTAGAGACGACTTCCTCCCCTTCTCCAAGAACATCCGCAGAAATCTCAACCCGTCGCGGTTCCTGGTTGCCACTTAGGTAGACCTTGACCAAGCCTCCGCCCGCTTCTCCCAGGATCTCTAGCTCGTCCAATTCTTCCTGAAGCTGTTTGGCCCCTTCCTGAACTTGCTGAGCTTTCTTGAATGCCTCGGTCAGCTCCTTCATTTTTCCGAGGCCAAAACCAAAACCTTGTCCTTGTTTATTCATAGTTCAATGATGAATTCAGCACAATCTGGATATTACTGCTCCACTTTGCCTGGAGGAATGCTCAATCTCTAACACTTCAGGTTGTCTGTCCCCTCAAGCCCATTAATTAAACCACGAATTCCCCAGCCGTTGAGGGAGTTTGTACCTCCGAACAACATTATACCGACTCCGAAAAAACGTCAATGTTTCGCCTCAGTCTTAAGGAGCTCAAGCCAGTTGAAAATCCCCCAAAATCTTGACTTCGGTCTCCAGGGCAAAAGACCACTGTTGTTCGACCCTTTCCTGAACATAGCGAATCAGTTGGAAGATATCGCTGGCAGTCGCATTCCCACAGTTCACAATAAAATTGGCATGACGCTCGGCAACTTTTGCCCCCCCAATCCGATGCCCTTTCAAGCCGGATTGCTCAATTAACCATCCTGCCGCCTGGGGCCCAGGATTACGAAATACACTGCCACAGCTTGGCAAGTCATAGGGCTGGCTTGTCAGCCGTCGTTTGAGGTGTTCTGAGGTATCTGCCAGGACTTGAGCTGGATTGGCTCCAGGCTGAAGCTGGAAGGTTGCCTGGGTGACAATTCGATTGCTACCCTGAAGATTTGAGGTGCGATAGCGGTAGCCTAGATCTTGGGGAGTCAGTTCCTTGAGCTGGCCCTTAGGAAATAGAACATTAGCATTGACCAATAGATCGGCGGTGCAGGTGCCATGGGCTCCAGCATTCATCACCACAGCCCCCCCAACTGTTCCCGGAATTCCCACCGCCCATTCCATCCCTTGCCAGCCCAGGCGGGCTACTTTCCAGGCCAAACGGGGCAGGGATTCTCCAGCCGCTACCGTGACTTGCCCAGTTCCCAAATCAAAGTGACTATAGCGCAAATGTCTGGTGCCAACCACCAGTCCAGACAATCCCTGATCGCTGATCAGCAGATTTGAGCCACTGCCGAGGAACGTTGTTCTCAATCCTTCACTGCTGGCCCATTCTAAACTGGCTCGGAGGTCATCGAGGTTATTGGGGGCTACGTACCATTCGGCTGGCCCACCAACCCGGTAAGAGGTCAAGGACGATAGGGAAACATCGGGTCGAATCACACAGTCTGTACCTAAAAGAGGAGAAACTTGGTCATTACACCAGTCAACCTGACCTGGAGAATCGTAGGAAAGCGTCATTATCATGATTAAGTCCCGGAGTAATATCTCAGATAAACAGCACAATCTATAAGGTGAAAGCTTGGCAAACCGCGAAAGTCTGTCTCGGCTCCAAGTTCAATTCACCCGCAAGTCAGGTCAGGTTTGATAAACCGCCATAACCTCTGGGATAATCTTGTTCAGATTCCCAGCCCCAAAATAACGCCAAGTCTCCAGGTTGGAGAACTTCAGCGAGTCGGATTTTAACAGATTCCAGCGATCGCTCATAAAAATCTGAGCCTGACCCCGGAGTGCTATTGAGTCAGCCAGGTTTTGGCCACTGACCAAACCCGTGTCAGGTTCCCCAGCACTGTAAATATCTGTCACGATCACCAAATCTGCCTGGTCAAAAGACTGGGCAAACTCTTCCAAAAATATTTGGGTGCGACTATAACGATGGGGTTGAAAAATTGCAACAACCCGATTAAACGCCGGTTGATCGGAATTGAGTAGTTGCTGTTTTTTAAGATTGGCAGCCGCGATCGTCACCTGAATCTCGCTGGGATGATGAGCGTAGTCATCGACGAACAGGATATTCTGGTGATGACCTCGAGGTTCAAATCGGCGGCGGGCTCCTTCAAACTGGGCGATCGCCTCAGCAATCCCCGAAAAATCCAAACCCAGAAGTCGGCCAATGGCCACCGCTGCAAGGGAATTTTGCAAGTTGTGCTGACCTAGCAGTTTCAGGCTGAGTTGCCCCAAAACCTGGCCTCGTTCCCAAACTCGAGCCGTTGTGCCTCCAGCATGATAGTTCACCAAATCAACGGTGTAGTCTGCATTCAGCTCGGGATTAAGGCTATAGGTTATATCTGGATTAAGTTGCTCTCGGACAGTAATACAGTCAATACAGCCAATCAAAGTCTGGCAATTTTGGGCAAACTCCTGGAACGTAGAGACAACCTGCGCCAGGCTAGTGTAGTGATCAGGGTGATCCAGCTCGATATTCGTCACGATTCCCACCCGGGCTGCCAGTTTTACCAGGGAGCCATCAGACTCATCTGCTTCCACCACCAGGTAGGGGCTATAACCCATGCGAGCATTTCCCTCCCAGGCACTCACCTCACCCCCGACCACAACCGTTGGATCCAGGCCCCCTTGCAATAGCATAAAAGCAGCCAGACTACTGGTGGTCGTTTTGCCATGGGTTCCAGCCACGGCAATTCCGTAATAATCTTGAACGAGGGCTGCCAACAGATCTGACCGATGAAAAATTGGGCAACCCAACGCAACAGCCGCCTGATACTCAGAGTTATCAGGATGAATGGCTGTGGAACAGATCACTTGAGGCAATTCCAGAGTCAGGGGAATCTGGCGATTAGATTGGGCTTTAGATTGAGTTGGCGAAACCTGAAGCAGACTTGCCTGGGTCGTAGTCTTTTCTAGAGAGGTCTCTAGAGCAGCAGACTGACTGGTGGGCAAGTTTGCAGGTTTCTGAAAAACCTCAAAATTGCTAGCGTCTTGACCCCAGAAAATATGGGCTCCTAAAGCTTGAAGCCGTTGGGTAATATGGCTTGTTTGCAAGTCAGAGCCATATATTGGCAAATCACGCTTTGCTAGAATATAGGCAAGGGCAGACATTCCGATTCCACCAATGCCAATGAAATGGAAGGGTCTACCACTGAAATCAACGTAACTGGACATCTTAGCTCCTCAACAGACCACACCGTGCCAATAACAGGCGATATCATAGCAAGAATTGAACTTTTTGGGGAAAGTTTAATCTTTAGATTTCCAATTTAATCTCTAGTTTTCAGGAGACCAGTCTCATAAAAACCCAGGAAAGGAGGTTGAATCCTGTAGTAGATGTATACTATATCCTCCCCTTAGATGTAAATTACCGGACGCATTTTCAAAGATTTGAACCTGAAATCTGAGATTTGGCTCAGTCCGTTGGTCAGCTCTACAGAAAACTCTTCCGACAGCATACCGGATCAGGATTCCTCATCGAGAGTAGGAAAGGAACAGCCTTTGCGGTATTATTGGGGTCATTAGGAACTTGCTTTAAGAAGGCTGGAGCCTGAGTTGGGCAATGCCACTGTTAGGAGGAACAAGGTGATTAAAGTCGCAATTAATGGTTTTGGACGCATTGGGCGTAACTTCATGCGTTGCTGGCTAACTCGAGAGAACAGCAACCTGGAGATAGTTGCTATCAACGATACTTCAGATCCTAAGACCAATTCCCACTTGCTGAGGTACGATACGATGCTGGGGGTTTTGAAAGGGGTAGACATCCGAGCGGACGAGAATTCGATCACAGTCAATGGCAAAACTATTAAGTGTGTCTCGGATCGTGATCCGCTGAATTTGCCCTGGAAAGATTGGGGTGTTGACTTGATTATTGAAGCAACTGGGGTCTTTGTTACTGAGGAAGGTGCTTCCAAGCACTTAACGGCTGGAGCGAAGAAGGTACTGATCACAGCTCCGGGCAAAGGTGGAAACATTGGCACCTTCGTTATAGGGGTCAATGATCAAGACTACAAACACGATGACTATAACGTGGTTAGTAATGCTAGCTGCACTACAAACTGTCTTGCCCCAGTTGCCAAAGTCTTACATGACCACTTTGGTATTATCAAAGGAACAATGACAACGACCCATAGCTATACTGGAGATCAGCGTCTACTTGATGCCAGTCACCGGGATGTCCGACGGGCAAGGGCAGCAGCCATGAATATTGTACCAACCTCTACCGGGGCAGCCAAAGCCGTTGCGTTGGTGATTCCTGAGCTCAAAGGCAAACTAAATGGAATTGCCATGCGCGTTCCAACTCCTAACGTTTCAGTCGTTGACCTGGTTATTCAGGTCGAAAAGAAAACCTTTGCAGAAGAAGTGAATCAAACCCTTCAAGCCGCAGCGGAAGGCCCAATGAAAGGTATTCTAGAGTATAGCGATCTAGAGCTGGTTTCCTCTGATTATCGAGGCAGTGATGTCTCTTCCATTGTTGATGCCAGTCTGACAATGGTGATGGATGGAGATCTAGTTAAAGTGATTGCCTGGTATGACAACGAATGGGGCTACAGCCAGCGGGTCGTCGATTTGGCGGAGTTAGTCGCAAAGCAGTGGCCCAGTTAAGGATTTATTGTTAGAGTTAACCCAAAAAAATTTAATAAAACCTTTAAGGAGACGGAACACTCGGTCTCCTTTTAATTTGTTGTATTAACTTGTCATATTTGGGGAGAAACCACTTCGGGTCTACGACAAACGGAGGAGAATAGGAAGGGTTGTGAAATATTCAATAGTGTCCAAATACTCTTCAAATTGGTATTAAGTAGCTTGTCTGGCGAATTGGACTCTTGCAGCAGCTTTGAGATGCTTCTCGGATCAAACAAGACAAACAAGCAAACAGTCAAAAAAGGAAGCGGATTAATCCACTTCCTTTGAATTGTTTATAGTCAAATATGTTTTAACCAGCTTCAAACCCTATTCAGAACTACTTTTATGAGCTAGATTTAGCGCTTGAATGACTACTCTTCAGCAACCAAACCCGAGCCCAGTTTTAGTAGGCAATTAAATAGGTGGTTGTAATTAATTGTTAAATGGAAGGGGGGTCTGGGGCTTCGCCCCAGGAA
>JAAURB010000137.1 GCA_012033335.1 Oscillatoriales cyanobacterium RM2_1_1 | reverse complement strand
GCAAGACGCTCTGTTATTCCAAATCCGTAGAAATGCTGAAGCACTCGATTCGGTTGCTACTTCATTACCTCAAATTCTGGGATGTCCCGATTCCGCAATGATTCATTGCATCATTCAGCAACGCCGTAATGTCAAGTAATGCTGCTTCATGATTGAGCAACCAGCGTTTGCGTTCAATGCCGCCAGCGTATCCAGCTAACTTTGTATTGGCGGCGATCACCCGATGACAGGGAATCACAATGGCAATTGGGTTTTGAGCATTTGCCATACCCACCGCCCGGGCTGCGGTGGGTTTGCCGATTTTGACGGCTAACTGCTGGTAGGATAGGGTTATGCCGGGGGGGATCTGTCGTAAGGCTGACCAAACTGTTTGTTGAAAGGGAGTGCCACCGGGATTGACCGGGATATTATCTAAGGCCCGCCAGTCTCCTCGAAAATATTGCTGAATTTTTTGGCTGAAGCCTTGGGGATTTTTAACCTCAAGCAACTCAAAGTTCGCATATCTTTTTTGGAGCAGGGTCATCATTCGAGATTCATAATCCGCAAAGTCCAGGGAACAAAGCTGTTCCCCATCGGAAATAATCAAAATCTGGCTCAACTCCGAGTCAATTCTATCCATGAAAAGTTGCATCATTGTTCTCTATTAATGCTTAAAAATGTTATGGAGTGATGGCTAATCAGTTGCAGTTAGTTCGGATCTCAACTGTCATAAAGTCCTTCATCCACAGGTGCATTGCGCCATAGGCTCGCCAGGGTTGCCAGGGCTGGGCGAGGGTTAATAACTGGATTTTGGTCAGTTTTTGACCTGGATAAATGGCTTTGAGCAGTCCTAAATCACTGGCTGGAAAAGCATCCGGTTCTCGCCATACCCGTAACGCAATATAATGGGCTGTCCATTCCCCAATTCTAGGCAGTTTACAGAGGTTCTGAATGATCTCCTCTAGAGGAGAACAAGTCTGGAAAAAGTTGGGCTGTTCGACCAGTACTTTTGCCAAGGAAGTAATAGCATGGGCGCGGGTTTTGAACAGTCCTAACTCCCCTAATTCTGCTAAATTGACCTTCGCTAATGTCGCCGGTTTGGGGAAAATTCGACTCAGGTTTGAGAAGTGATCAAGCCCTATAAAAGGTAACGGTTCGCCATAGGTTTCCACCAAACGTCCTGCCAATCGAGTAGCAGCAGCAACACTAATTTGCTGTCCCAAAATGGCACGCACCGCCGTTTCAAACCCGTCCCAGGCACCCAACACCCGAACCCCAGGTTTGGCTTGAATCAGGGGGCTTAGGAGAGAATCTTGTTGAAGATGGGCTTCAATTTCAGTGATATTGGCATCGAGATCAAAGACATGCCGTAGACGCTCAACAATTTGAGCAAGAGCAGTGAGATTAGGAAACTGAATTGTCGCGCGTAAATAGGTTTTATCCAGGACGGGTTCAACCTGAACAATGCCGTAATCTCCATTGATTTCTACGGTTCGTTGATAGGAATGGGGGGTAACAGATTCTACTCCTGGAATCGTTCTAGGAGCAAGAAAATCAACCATGGATTCCCAATGATAGGGAGAACTAAAGGGCAACTTTAAGCTGATTTCAGGGGTTGAATTAGACTGTTCTGGCGATCTCCGCCGCAATGCCCCTGGGGTTTTTCCATAGGTTTGACTGATGGCTTCATTGAATCGTCGAAGGCTATTAAATCCTGAAGCGAAGGCAATATCAGTGATAGAAAGAGGGGTTTCATTCAGTAGTTGTTTGGCAAATAAAATGCGGCGAGTTTGAGCAAAGACGACAGGAGATATGCCTAAAGATTGAATGAATAATCGGCGGAGATGGCGATCGCTGATCTGCAGTTTTTCAGCCAGTTCCTTGATGGAATGGTCATCTAAAAAACCCTGGGAAATTAAACTCATCGCCTGGGAAATAGCTTGGGTTCCTGGATCCATTCGCAGATGGGGCGCTACTTCTGGTTGACATCGCAAACAGGGCCGAAATCCCCCTTGAAAGGCAGCGGCGGCACTGACAAAAAACCTACAGTGTTCTAGCTTGGGCGTGGGGGCTGGGCAAATTGGTCGGCAAAAAATCCGAGTGGTCAAAACCGCTGTGAAAAATTTGCCATCAAATCGCGGATCCCGCGCCTGCACAGCCCGATAGCAATATTCAGGTTCCAGTTTCATGGTTCTAGAATAGGCCAGAACCCCAGGTTTTCCTAGCGGTTTTCGGCCATGAATGTTGATAAGTTGTCAGTGGAACCCCAGGTTAATCCAGCAGGGAATCACTTTTTCTCAGGGCACAGGGATCTATCTGCTTCACTGACAGTCTTGTTATAGTGCAGATAATCTCCAATTTGCTGGCAGGCTTTTTCTAATAGCTCATCTATACCTTCTTGTTTCTCAAATTGAGTTGTGTCCTGCCAAATCCTGATCTGATTAACATTATCAATGGCGGCTAATTCACCCTTAGAATTGAAACTCACCCATTCCATCAGTTCTGTGCCTTCATGCAAAGTTGCCAGGAAAACGCCATTTTGATCCCAGATCTTCACTGTTCCATCGGCGCTGGCGGAAGCCAGAATAGCTCCATCGGGACTAAAGCTGATTTTATAGATCACCTCCTGATGCTCTCCAAGATTGGTAGAAGCCGGATTGACCAGGACTAAGTTCTCTCCCTCCAATCTCCAGAATTTGATGGAGTAATCCGCGAGGGCTGTGGCAATTAGATTTTTATCTCTGGGATTAAAACTAATGGAAGAAAACCTTTCATCAGATTTTAATGAAGCAATCTGAGTCCCATCTAACTGCCAAACCAGCAGCAGATTTTCCCCATTCGGAGTATTGCTGGCAGAAACCAACCGGGTACCATCGGCACTAAAATCCAATTCAGTTACAGCACTAGGATGACGATCCATGGTGTACAGCAGTTTCCCCGTCAATGTCCAGAGTTTGACCGTGCCGTCTTTGCTGGCGGAGGCTAAAAGTTCAGGTTGGGGGTTATTTTTGTCCTGGGGCTTGAACTGGACTTTGGTGATTGCCCCCTGGTGACCGGTCAGGGTTTTAATCAACTTGCCGTTGCGCTGCCACAGTTTGATCGTGCCATCTTCGAGTCCTGAGGCGATCACCTGACCATCCTGACTAAAAGCCAGACTATTAACCCACTCTTTTTGCCCTGGAAGTTGGGTGAATTCTGTAACTTTTTCAGGATTCCAGAGCCGAATAATATTATTTTCTTCAATCGCACTGGCAGAGGCAATCAAGTCCCCTTTTGGGCTAAAGGTGGCCCCAAATCCCGAAACAGTATAACTAGGCTGCACGACCGTGGGCAGGGATGCCGCCAGGTTCCATAGCCGAATCGTCTTATCTGCCCCCGCCGAAACTAGAATTTCCCGGGCCTGTTTTTGCTCGGAATTAGAGAGAAACTTGACTTGATTGGCGACTCCCCGATGACCCGGTAGAGCCAAGACAAATTGACCTTCCTTAGTCCACATTCTAATCTGACCATCACTACTGGCGGTGGCTAGCTGATCTCCCGTTGCATCAAAAGCCACACTATTCACAGCCACTTTTTTACTGGTCTTAATATTTTTGATTTCAATCGTTTTGAACAGGGATCTATTCAAGCCCCAGAGCTTGACCGTCCCATCATCGCTGGCGGAGGCCAGGGTGTTGCCATCTGGACTAAAGCTCACACTGGTGACCCCATCCTCATGGCCTTTGAGGGTATTCAGCAACGTGCCATTCAAGGCCCAGAGTTTGATGGTTCTGTCTTTGCTAGCGGAGGCCAGGGTTTGGTTGTCTGGACTGAAGCTGACGCTATAGACTTCATCGCTGTGGCCCCGGAGGGTTGTGATTAGACTTTTGGTCTGGCGATCCCAGAGCCTGACTGTACGGTCGGCACTGGCGGAGGCGATGGTCTGGCCATCTGGACTGAAGCTGACCCATCGAACTTCATCCCCATGTTCAGGGGAGATCCAGATCGGTTGAGGACTGGTCAAATTCCAGAGCTTTACTGTTTTATCCTTGCCGCCAGCAGCGATCGCCAGGTCTTGAGGATTTTGATCCGGACTAAAACTGACACTGCGAACCCCATCATTATTCTCCAGGGTCATGGTTTGCCCCGCTGGATTCTGATAAGGGGAGCCATCAATATTCCAGAGCTTGACTGTTGTATCGGAGCTGCCAGAGGCGATCAGGGCTCCATCCGGACTGATGCTGATACTGGTAACAGTCGCCCTATGATCCTCGAGGCGGTTACGCTCTGGGGTAAAGTGAACTGCTCTCCAGAGATGATTCAGGGTTTCTCGCTCCAGATCAGAGTCAACTTTTTGGTTTTGGAGCTCTCGCCCCGCAGTCAGAATCGTGACAAAGGCGGCGAGTTGATCTTCTTCAACTTGTTCCAACAGTTGATATCTGGCATTGAGCTTAGCCAGGATGGTTTGTTGTTCCTGATCCCGGGCATTGTGCCACTGCCATCCAGCAAATCCAGCGGAGGCTGCCATAACCAGACCAAAAACCAAGGCCCCGTAGGTAATTGCCTTTTGCAAGAACTCCTGCTGACGGCGAGATTGCCTCAAGTCTCTGAGAATTTTGTCTCCCTGGCGCTGGCGAATAATATTCACCAGGTAGTCATGCACCAATTGATAACGGGGAGACGGAACCTGTTTCAACATCGTCACCACTCCAGATTTGACGAAGATCTCTAGAATTAAATCCAGGGTTTCCAGTCGAGTACTGGGATAGTCCGCCAGGACTTTAAGCTCCCGTTCGATATCAATTGAGGTTTTGAGGGGGCGATTTTTTTGCTCATCGGTGAGTAGATAGAGTACGACCTCTGCCACCTGTTGGTTCTCTTCCCCACAGTTTTTAATCACATCCTCTAAATATCGATTAATCAAAACAAACTTGGGTTTCAACAGACCTTTTACATGGGTATCTGCTTCTGGTTTTAAGCCAGATAATTTACACCAGCGCTCAGAAAGATGGCTGGACAATCCCTTGGTAAATTCTTGAAAAGGCAACAAAAAAATTGAGGATGAAGTCCAGGGATTCGGCTCCTGTTTCCGGGGAAGTCGGCGATACTTGGCCAGGGTTGTAATTTTTTCGGCCTGAAGTTGGGCCCCGACAACCTGCAACTCAATCGGGCGAACTTCACCGAGTTCCGCTGATAAATCTTCAACTAACTGGTCAATCAGTCTTTCTTCCAGGGGAAATGCCGTATCAACCGTCAGGGCTCGAATTAATGCCCTAGTTTCTACTGACTCAAAATTCCCCAAATAGTAGAGGATTTTTTGGTCAAGAATATTGTTGTTAATAATATCCAGACTCACCAGGCGATCATTACATTCTAATAAAAAATGTAAATAGTCTTCCCGCAGTGCCAGTACAACTTTGACATAGGGAATATCTAAGCACTGTTTTAGAAATTTATAAAATAATTGTCGTTGTTCTGACTTTGGGCAGACAAAAAATAACTCTTCAAATTGATCAAAAATTAAAATTGTCAATAAATTACTGGCGGAGTTTTTTTGTAATTGTCGAATCAGGCTTTCAATTGAGTTGGGGCGATCGCCGGTCAGATTGGGTTGAACCTCAGTCAGGGCCTGCTGAAGATGCCCACCCAATTCCTCAGCCCAATTGCTATAAACTCGCTGTAAAACTGGAAGCAGTTTCCGGGTGTCAATCGGTTGTTCTCGCAGGGCAGGCACCAGACCAGCCTGGAGCAGAGAACTTTTCCCGACTCCGGATTGACCATGAATAATAATTAATCGATGGTCGTCTCGTTTGATCCTCGAGAGCAATTCATTTAAGTCATAGTGACGCCGAGAAGCCAGAATTTCCTTGGCAATTCCGCCTGAACTGGAATACTGAGGCAGAACCGGGTTTTTAATCTGCTGCCGGGGCCGCAGGCGAGCGGCTCCGACAAAGGTTCTCAAGCCAAATTGTCCTTCTATGACTTGAGATTCCCGTTTATTTTTGAAGGCTTCTAGATAATTGTTCTGCTGATAATGGGCTGCACCCAGTTGCTTTAAAATCCCGATATAAAGCAGGGGATCGTAATAGGGTTTAGTGGTTTTTCTGGCCGATTCTAAAGTCGTAATAGCCTGTTGAATTTGGCCTAAGCGATATTGAGCCGTACCCAAAGAAAATAAATACCAGCCCCGATGAAATGAATTTTCCCAATCTAAAAAAGCCCGATCTTGAGGGGAAGGATCAAGATACATTTCCTGGGCAATATCTAATCCCACTAGGGCTTTTTGTGCTAAAGTCTGAGCTTTGCTTCGAGCTGATCGAGCCAGCTCAACCTCCGCTAAAAAGCCATAGGTTCGAGCCAGACGAAATAAATCCGGGTAAGCTTGATGGAATCTCAAAGCATTTTTGGCTTGAATTTCCAGCTCATTCCAATCCTCTAAACGATGCAGCGCCTCACAAAGAAAATTAATAAATTTAGCGGCAAATTCAGGCTGATCGGCGGCCTCAAAAGCTTGAATAGATTCGCGAAAATAGGTTTGGGCTCGATGGCCTGCCGTTTTGCGGTCAGCATAGTGTTGAACACTATAATTCAACCACCATAACCCCAGATAAAATAGAAGATGTCCCTGCCGTTCCAGATTACCTAAGTTGCGCCAGAGCTTGAGGCTGCGTTCGTAATGATCGCGGGCAATAACTTGAGTATTATCTGAGGTTCGACCCAGGACAAATTCCAGGCCAGCAGCCAGTTCCGGAGTCAATCTAACGGCTCGATATTCCAGTTCCCGGCACGCTGATAATAGTTCAATTGATCGCGGAGAACCGGGTTCCAAACCCAGGGAAAGATTATCCAAAAATACATTTTCACGGGACTTTAAAACTTGATGGAAAACTGCTTCAATGGTGTTGTCGATCAGATCAATCAGTGACTCAGTGGCAATGGTGAATTGAATACTGGTGGCCCGACCATGGAAATCCGGGGCGAGCCGGATCATTTTCTGGAGAACTTCATCGGTCACCCATAAAACCAATGGAAACGGAAAGCGGTAAAATTCCTCCCCAATGAGTTTGGTGGCAATCAACAGCGGCTCAAGATTGATCACAGTTTCTAAACCCCGTACCATTAATGCCTGAGGATAGTCATCCTGAACCGCCTGAGTTACGGTGGTATAGAGGGTTTTTGTCTCTGGTGCCAGGGTTAATTCCCGGGTTGGAATCGGACATTGTACCCGAAATTGTTCAATGACTTGAGTCCTGACATTGTGATAACTACAACAGGCTAATACTAGGGAAAACTCCCCTTGGGACAATCGAATTGTCCGAATCAATTGCTTAAGAGAATTTTGGTTTTGCTGGGTTCGGTCATTATCCATGCCTCAACTCCTGAGCGTCTGCCAATATGGGATTAATATCGAACCAATTTCCCTGGGGATCGTCTCGATATTCAAATACAAATAAGCTCCGTAACAGGGCTTGATATTCTTCTTCTCCCCGTACTGTTTTGAATTGGTGAACTTTCCTTAGAAGTTCCCATTCATTTGCTGTAATTGCTTTACTGAGCTCATTTCGACGTTCACTAATCACTCGTTCTAACAACTCTTGGGAAAATGGCGGATCATCTTTTTGAATGCAGTTTGACATCAAAACCAATAGATTTCGAACATGACCCCCGCTGACCTGACAGAGGCGAATTAAGGTTTGAGAGGAATCAAAAATTTCTGAGATCAGGTTAAATCGTTGCTCGGGTTCGACCTCTGGAAAAGCCCGGGCTAGCACCATCTGGCTGAGGAGTTGAATGCCTTCTTTACAGGGGTTACCATTGCGCTCCCGAACCCTGACCATGGGTAAAAGCTTGGGAGCTGAACCAAAACGATTGACCAGGTATTCCTTATCGTTAGAAAAGGTTAAAATTAGGGGAATTGTATAAACCACATGACAATTGAGCTTGTTGAGTTGCTCTCCTCGATCAACAAATAAATACTCGGGTTGAGCCCGGTTTGAAGGTTTGGGAGTATTATCTAAACGATCTAAATTATCAACAATTACTACTAATCCAGTCTTGCCCTGCCGTTGAATCTGCTGTTGGGCAGGGGCGAGCAATTCTTGATTAATCACCTCAATAATATTATTCACTCGAGGCTCTAAATGCTGCCTTAGAAGTGTCCGCACATCTCGACTGCTTTTCGCTCTTGTGGTGATTTCACCAATGCCAAAAGCCAGGGAAAAAGTACCCTCTTCCAGGTTTGAGCCAACTTCGCCTCCCGGAATTCTGATTTTTAGATCAGAGACATCGGAATTGAGTAAATTGGCAGCGCCTTGAAGCAACTGTTGAAACCGATTGGGTTGTAATCGGATGCCTGCATCTTCTAAACTCTGACTGACTTGATGGGCGATCGCCAGTAAAATATCGCTAATGTCCACATCCGCCATGTCTAAATCCTGGGAGGACTCGAAATAGACCACATGAAAATTCTGACTTTCCAGATCGGTTTTGAGGCAGGAAAGCTCAGTGGATTTACCACAGCCAATATGACCTGAGAATAGCTGACAGGTGGGTTCTTGAGTCAGAAACGCGATGGTGCGTCGCAGTTCTTTGATCACATGACTCCCTCGAACCCGGGAGAAATCGATATAGTATTGCCGATCTTCAGGCTTGGAAATATCAAGCTTGTAGGATGGACTGCAAGCTTTAAAGAATCTGCCAACATCAAGTGCCATTGAATTTCTCCTAACCTGAATAGATTACTGGCTGACAATGAATTCAAGTGATGAACTTTATTTTAACAAGCTCATCTAACAAACTAACTGAACAGGCTATTTCAATAGGATAAGTTTAATCAGTTTAAATTTAGAGCTAGAAGATGTTAGAAAAAAGTTAAATGTTTGCGTTCTCGCCCTCAATAAACTTCAAGGCTTTTTGCAACTCCAGGCTTTCCTTCAGAGTAAAATAACTCTCCTCCCCTAACCGAAAAGCAAAACCGGGAAAACACAGACTTCCGAGATTGCCCAGATGGTCTCCTGTTGAGAGGATTTGGGGAGATTGATCAGAATTGACAATCGACTGGCTGTAGCAATCACAAATGATTTGTGAGAGGGGTGGAGGGGGCATTGCCTCTTTTTTAGGGACGTAGTTCCCAAACCCTACTCTTGCTTTTTTCATCATTAATTGAGGACTGCTATATCTTGAACAAGCTCTAAATCTAGAATGAGAACCCAAACAATTCCTTCCCTTGGATTGAAACTCAAGCAGGGTAACAAGTAGTTGCTGATTTAAGCTGATTCAAACGTAGATAAGTAGCTAGGCACAATTAATTAGAAGATACATGTAGGGGGTTGAAGGGGCACTGCCCCCTTCCT
>JAAURB010000136.1 GCA_012033335.1 Oscillatoriales cyanobacterium RM2_1_1 | reverse complement strand
GGCTGTTTCCCGGCAGGTAAGATGGCTGCACTACAAGGTTTGCATCTTGTTTGCAAGAGGTTCCTAGGCATTATTGCCTGAGAAGACTTTCAGAACCTTCTCAGTCCCGCTTCAGGGACTCTCTCCATACTTGAAAGCATCAGGCTTGAGATCCTAAAGCTTGAAATCCTCAAACCTGACTTCAAGCCCTAAATCAGGAGTTGATTTAATGAATTTTAATCTAGTTATATTTGCGATCGCCCCCCTGTTAAGCCTAGGACTGATAGCCAATCTAAAGTGGAGCCAAAGTCCTGAAATTAATCTGGATTTGCAGCCCGCCCCTGTTCTAGAAACCACTGCAAATATTATTCCAGAAACTACCCTGGAAGCTACCGCCATTTCCTCCCCGCAACTTGAGATACAATTGGCTCAAGCTCAACCCATGACCCAACAGGTTTTCTATACGAATAAGGCCGGAATAGCCATTGATGGCACCGATCCAGTCGCTTACTTTCAGGTGGGCCAGCCTGTTCCTGGAAAGTCAGCCTTGAGCCACCGCTGGATGAATGCCACCTGGTATTTTTCTAGTGCTGAGAATCGAGACAAATTTATCAAATCTCCAGCAACCTATGCCCCTCAATACGGCGGGTTTTGTGCCTGGGCTGTCAGTCAGGGCTATACGGCTCCAATCACCCCAGATGCCTGGAAAGTCGTCGATGGCAAGCTCTACCTCAACTACGACAAAAGAGTTCAGCAGCAGTGGCAACAGGATATTCCGGGCAATATTGCTAAGGCCAATCAAAACTGGCCCAAGCTTCTGGCTGATCTGATCAGATAGGCTTTAGGGTTAAGTTCCTGGGGTTGGGAGTTGAGGCTATGACGCTTAACCCCGCAACTGGCCAAATTTGCTGAATGTCTGACGGATTCAATTCCTGCGATTAGGGCAGATTAGTATAATCTTTAAGGTGAGTACTGAGATTCAGAAATTTTAGACGTTTTAGAAACGTCAGGAAATTCTGAACCCCCTCTCAAATTTGCACTGTTAGTGGGCAGGCACCTTAAAGATGAACACCTCAATTGTCGATCAAAAGTTGCAGAGTTATCGAGGGGCGCTCAACGATTTGCTCTATGCCATGCAACAGCTTGCGGCTGACATCAACAACCCCGAACTCCGGGATACTACTGATCGGCTCCGACGCAACATCAGTGAGCCGTTTCTATTTGTAGTAGTGGGGGAAGTTAAGGCCGGAAAAAGTAGCTTTGTAAATGCTTTATTGAGTGCAGAGGTTTGTGCAACAGATATTGAACCCTGTACAGATATGGTTCAGCAAATTGTTTATTCAGCGGAAAGCTTTGTCACCCAGGTCGAACCCAACCTGAGAAAAATTGGCCTGCCGATTGAGATTTTAAAAGATATTTCTATCGTTGATACTCCCGGAACCAATACGGTTATTCAAGATCATCAAATCATCACCGAACGCTATATTCCTAACAGTGACCTGACATTTTTTGTCCTGTTTGCCAAAAATCCCTATCAAAAAAGTGCCTGGGATTTCTTAAACTATGTCAGCACAGAATGGCGTAAGAAAGTGGTTTTTGTCCTGCAACAAGCAGACTTACTCAAACCCAGTGACCTGGCTAAAAATATCGAGCGGGTTGAAGAATATGCCCATCAGAAAAGTATTCAATCTCCGATTATCTTCACTACCTCCGCAGAACGAGAGTTTAATCAAGAAGATGGCAGCGGATTTGAGGAGATCAGGCGCTATATTAGAAGTATGGTGGCTTCTGGGGAGAGTTATAAAATCAAGTTGCGTTCTGTTAGTCTAACAACCCAAAAAATTATTGAAACCCTGTCCCAGGACATTAGTGCTATCCAGACTCAACTGGCAGCCGACCAAGCAGCCGCAGAAAAGATTAAAGCTAGAATTGCCGCTGCCCAACGGCGATCGCGTTCAGAAATTGATAGTTTGGTGGAGCGATTGGCTGCCCGTTATGGGACTATTTCTGATCGGATCAAAGCTGAATTTCGAGAAAGTTTATCGGTGTTTACCGTAATTCAGAAAGCCTTTGTTGGCATTTTCAATCGAGAAGCCTCTATTCAAGTCTGGATCAAAGGATTTCAAGCTCGCTGTCAGGTTGATTTAAAGTCTTCCCTTGAAGAAGTCTCCACTGAGGGGGCCCAGAATTTTGTGGATAGCATTCGGCAACTTTTAGAAGGACTAACCCATGATTTAAATGCGGTTCAAGCCCATCAAATTCACAGTAGCAATATTTCTCTGAAGATTCTCGAACGCCGTCAGGAAGTGATCGAAAGCATAAAAGCCAAAGTATCTCAATTAATGACAGATCAAGGAATGGTGCGTTCGATTAATTCGGATGCTGAGGATATGGCCGTTGAAATTGTGGGAGGGGCATTTATTGCCGTGGCTGGAACGGTGATGAATGTGCTGCAATTTGCCGTGGCAGAGACCATTATGAATGCTTTAGGAATTGCCTTTGCTGGGATTGGCGTGATCTTATTTGCTGTGGGGGTGGCATGGCAGCGCAATCGGATTATTCAGAAATTCGAGCAGGCTTTAGACCGAGAAAAGGGTCGGTTTCAAGGGGATGTTTCTGATCGGTTGAATCAGAAACTCAGCATTATTTATGAAGAAATCGAACGGATCTTTGTGCAGTTTTATGATCATGTTGAGCGGGAAGAACAGACAATTTTACCAATTATTGATCGGTACTCAACAATTCAGACTAACTCTCAACAACTGTTCAGTCAGATATCAACTCAATTGAGTTGAGGTCTGGTTACACACTAATAAATAATTACTAATAAATATTATGGTGATAGGGTTCCTCAAAACAGCAGGATTAGAGAATGAATGAAAACCTATTGATGAGAACCTTTGGATTGGTTGCCCCGTAGACTGGGCAGCACAGTCTAAATCTTTTGTATTTTCATAACGAGTTCAGTTTGCCTACACCACTTGAAACCCATTTCCACCCCCCTAAAACAGCCTAAATCGCCTTTGAGATGCAAAGAGATGATCCCGTTAACAAGTCCCAAAGACCTGGCACATTGTGCGTCTGCTGTCGTCGTTTCTTCTGTTTTGTAATTCCAGAGTCAATCTTTCTGCTGGAGTGGAGATCAAGGATGGTTGGGCTGGAGTCTTGATCACCCCTTTAGATCTCAGATCACTGGCCTGATCAGAATCCATCGCTGCCACGGCAGGAACATATCCTATGACTAATAACGGCAATAAAGTAGCTAGAGTTAACTGGCTTGACCTGAGTTTCAACATCTGATTAACCCTCCCAGAGGGTTGGCTAGTTAATAACTGATAAACAAGAGCCTTAAGCACTACTCAAAAGGCTCATCTACCTTACTTTTCTGCTCTCAATTTCAGAATCAGGAAAATAAAAAATCTTCCTGAGCGCGATCGCGATCAGGCTTACTGCTTTTCTCAAATGCACCTCGGGCCAAAATTTCATCAAGCTCTGCAGTAGTTGCTTGGCCCATTGGGGAGTTTCTCCACTCCCATTCCCTAAGCTGAACAGACCCAATCAGGGGAAACTCGTTAATGTTACGAATCAGGCATTAGCACTTTAGGCTCTTATCCTTACCGATGCCCCAAAAACTCTACAAAAAAGTAATCATTAACTCAATAGAACTGTATCAAATTCCTATCAAAACTTACACCCTATCCCGCCTTCTATTGCTTTAGATATTACATTGGGGGTCTTGTTGTGGGAACGGCGTACCTCCACAGTAATATTTCCATCCTAAAGACTGTGACTGTAGCTATAATTCTGATTGAGTAGCGAATTTAGCGAAGCCAGGATCGATTGACTGGAAACCTACAGAAATTTAAAAAAGGCTAATCAAACTGTGAGTTACTTTCAGCGCTATCCCGTGGCTTTTTCGGATCGCTACTTGAGAAAACTGCGGGACAAGATCCTGGGCTGTCCCTATCTGGCTATAAATAATCTTAATCGGGATTTTGTTGGCACCCGGGGATTTTCTGTGGTGTTTCGGCGATCGCATTTATCCCAGGTTGAGCATCAGTTCCCATACTTTCAGCCCTATCTAGAACGGGCTCTAGAACCATCTTGCAACGGATTTTATTTAAATCCCCTAGTGCTGCAGATCGGGTCGCGGGTTGATCCTCACATTGATCGCTCCCTGCGTTCTTACTGTAAGACCATTCAGACCCCATTGCGAGTTAGTGTGTTGTATGTAGAAGTGCCTGGAGGGATGGAGGGGGGAGAATTAATATTGCGTAACCATCGCCAACAGGTGGGACAGATTAAGCCCCAGGTTAATTTGTTGATTGATTTTCAAGGAAATCTTACCCATTCTGTCAATCAGGTCAAAACGGCAGGAATGCGGTTGAGCCTGGTATGTGAGCAATATGATCTCAGTGAGAGGGAGCTCCGGGAGATCCCCGAATTGACTGTTGAATCCAGGGCAATGGGACTCAAATCGCTCAACTCCGTTAATCCTTAGACAGGCACCATTACGACATTTCTCATGCTGTTGGAGCAGGGCAGGTGTGGCGTACCTGCCCTGCTCCAAACTTTACAGGATTGAAAATCGGGCGTTGCTAATTCTGGGGATGAATTCAGAAGGAAAGCTTGCTGAAATGCCCATATTGAAGGCATCTAAAATTCTTGTTCATCCCTTCATTAAGCAATGCCAAAAATCCCTATATAACGCCAATTAGATAACGTCCCCCAATTCAGTTGACAATCGGAAACTCAACGTCCTCTCAGATAGATAGCAATAAAGGCTTGAATCCATGCTTGACTGAAACTTGACCAATTTGATCCATTTTTTCAATGGTAATCTGATTCCGTCCCCAGGAGAAATTGGTATAGAGTTTCTCGAACTCTAGCAACATCGACTCGGCAAAGCAGGCAAAGAGCTGACGGGCGGGAACCTGCATATTGACGATTTTCATAATTTTCCAGTCAATATCCAGGGAATGCTCCACAATTCCTCCCTCAAGCACATGAACTTCAGGATGCTGGATCTGAGTTGCCATATTTTTGGGATAGCCTCCATCAATAATCAGGGAGGGCTTCTTGAGATTGTCGGTACTGATTTCGACTCCCTTGGGCATACTGGCTACCCAAACAATCACATCAGCCAGGGGCATGGCTTCCTCTAGTCCCATGATCTTGCCGCGCCCCAATTCGGTTTGCAAGTTCTGGAGACGGTCGCGATCGCGGGCAATCAAGAGCAGTTCTCCCACATCTGTCCGTCTGTCCAACCAGCGACAGACCGCACTGCCAATATCTCCAGTTGCGCCACACACCGCCACAGTGGCTTGAGCCAAGTCAATCCCCAGCTTAGGAGCCATTTGTTCCACCTGACGGCAAATCACATAGGCGGTATGGGTATTGCCAGTGGTAAAGCGCTCGAACTCCAGCTTGATGTTGCGAACCTGCTTAATATTCTCCAGTTTGAAATTCTCAAAAATAATTGAAGAAAATCCCCCCAGGGCCGTAATATTAATTCCGTGCTTTTGGGCATGGGCCATGGCATTGACCACTTTGCGCGTTGCAGCCTTGATGCGACGCGCCGCTAGCATCTCCGGTAAAAAGCAAGACTCTACATATTTGCCTTCAATCACCTGGCCCGTAATACTGGTTACTGTGATATCGTCAACAATCTGAGGGGGGGCGCTACACCAAAAATCCAATCCCTGATCTGCATATTCCGGGTATCCTAAATGCTCTGCAACGGCTTGAGCATGTTCTAAACTTGTGAGATGACCAATTAAGCCGAACATATTGTACTTCAAAAATTAAGTAAATTCTAGACCACAGCTTCGGAGTGAGGTGCGAAACTGATCGGCAAAGGGCACGAAGAATTCCGTGCCCTGACGGCAATTTAAACCGTCTTCAACCCGTAGGCTGACATCCGCATAATGTCACGGGTACTAAATCCAATGTTGCTCAGGGCTTCCCCATAGGCGATCATGAAATCTTCCACCAGCGCATCTTTTTCCATCCCTAGAACCGCAGCATCTTCGGCAACCTGATTCAGCATTTTCCAGACCAGAGGTAGATTCTGGGCATTGGCTGCTTCGAGTTCCACTTTTGAGGCGGCAAAATTAGCTTTGAGCCATTCTTCGCCAAAATTAAGATGCATGTACTCATCTTTGACAACCCCTTCGGTGATTTTGCGGGCAAAGGGATCGGCAACCGGAATATAGATGTTGTAGGCGGCGATCGCAAAACACTCAATAATCAAGGACTGAATCAACAGGCAGGTGACAATCTTGCCCTCCGCTGCGGCATCCTGAAAATTTTTGTGTAGACCCGCAAAAAATTCCTGAGCAAATGCCATGTCAGGGGTGACTTCCAAATTCTTGCCACAGGCCTGGAATCCCTTCATGTGACGCTTCTCCATCTTAGACAGGTTGATCAACTCCGCCTGCTGATCCGATAACAGATCGCTCAGTCTAATGTAATTGTCGTAAGCTTCTTGCTCTCCTTCAATTACAATAGCGTTGATCCGACTGTATGCGTCTTTATAAACGTCAGAATGAAAATCTAATTCTGCAATAGCTTCAAGCTGTGGCATAGGTTTTATATTTCCTCATCACAAACTGTTGTTTTATACCGGTTCCTGAAACTCTAGCTGCTAACTGATGACACCATCAAATATTCCTGGATTTAGACCCTTCACAGGGAAGACTAGGACAACTTGAACACACAGGTTTTAACCCATAGAACTTAGGGGACTTCAAGACTAGAGCAGAGACCAGGAATTTCGGGCATATAGTTTACTTTACCTATTTAATCGAAGAATTGACCAGTTTGGTATTCTTTCCCCGAGAATAACCGGATGAACTCTCTACAAAATCCACAATTTCTATGACGGTTCGAGCCATTCTCCATAAGTTTTACTCAACTTTTTGACCCCTAACTCTGAAAACACTTATGAAAACAGACCCGCATTCCATGACATTTTCCCGAGGAATAACCTCAGGGTTCCTGTTGCTGGGGGTTATTGTTGTCCTATTGCCCCTAGGGATTGTGATCTGGACTTCCCTGGCTCCCCCTGAGGGGATCGGACAAACGGGATTAACCCTGGCCAACTATAGCGAAGCCTGGCATCGGGGGAATTTTCTCCTGGCATTTGTCAATTCAACCCTGGTGGCGATCGCCGTGACCGGATTGCAGGTATTCACCTCTGCCCTGGGGGGCTATGCCCTAGCCCGGCTTAAATTTCCAGGACGGCAGGGGATTTTGATTCTGGTGATTGCAACATTGGTGATTCCATTTCAGCTTTTGGTGATTCCGATTTTTCTGGTGTTGAAATGGGGCCATTTAATCAATACCTACGGGGCTTTGATCCTGCCGACGGCGGTGAATGGATTTGGGATTTTTTTATTGAGGCAATATTTTCTGACGATCCCGGTAGAACTCGAAGAAGCTGCTGCCCTTGATGGAGCCAACCGCTGGCAAATTCTCTGGCGGGTGATGCTACCCTGTGCCCGTCCGGCTTTGATTACTTTGTTTTTATTCACGTTTATCGGGGAGTGGAATGATCTGTTCAAGCCCCTGGTATTTACGACGCGCCCCGAACTGCGAACAGTGCAGTTGGCCCTGGCAGAGTTTCAGGAACAGTTCACCAGCAGTTGGTCATTGTTGATGGCGGCAGTTGTGATTGCGACCTTGCCTGTGGTAGTTTTATTTCTCCTAGGTCAACGGCAATTTATTCGCGGGATCACTACAACGGGGATGAAGAGCTAAGACTTCAGCGGAAAACCCCAGGACAGCAACCCAGGGATAACGAATCCGATTGGCAACATAGGGTTAGCCGCAGGAGAAACCCGGTAAATTCTATGGAAACTATGAAAAGTATTTCAACAAATCTTTTCCGCTCAGGTTTAGCTTTGTCAACGGAAGGGGGAACTATAACGGTAAAGGATGTTACCCCTGTGACAACAATCACGTAGACCGAAATATTACCAGGTCTAGGATGAAATCAAGGATCAAATCAAATTATCGTTTCCTTAAGGCTGTTGAGCATTTAGTTTAGCTTAGTTTAATTCAGGTTTAGTTCAGGAGACAGACATTGAGTCAGCAAACCCCAGATCAAAAGGCCAAGAGGCAGAAGTCATTCCGCCTGTCCCCATCCCGTAGCCTCAGTCAAAAGATCGGCTTGGGTTATCTGATTCCCATGGGATTGGCAACCCTGGGAACCTGGCTAGGGGTGCAAATTGGTAATGCCCATCAAAAACAGGCTGAAATCCTCCGGGAGGATGTTCTAGAAGAACTGCTGTCGGTTATGGATGTCCAACTGAATACTCTCGAAGCCAAGGAATATCAGCAAGGATTGGCGGCTTTAGTCAAAGAGCCGGAACGTTTTCAGAGCAACTATGCTGAGTTTCTAGAATATACTGAAGCGGCCCGCGAAGCCTGGGCTGAGCTTGAAGATTCTTACGAGGCAGCAGAATCAGCCGGGATTAGAGAAACTGATGAGGAGTTAGATGTCTTCAATAATGTCCAGAAAAAGTACGGCGGTGCCCTGGACAACTACGAGCAACAAGTACGGACTATTGTTGAGTCCGTTGACCTGTTGGATAATAGTCCTGAGAGTATTGCAGCCAATCAAGAAATATTTTTGGCCCTCGGTCGAAATCCAATTATTAATGAGCTTGACGATTTTATTCATGGCCTTGAAGACCTGGTTGACGCAGTAATAGACGAGCGGGTAGAAGCAGAGGAAGCATTGCATCACGCCTCAAGGCTGCGTTCAGAGATCCTGACAGCGAGTATTCTATTGTCTATGATCGTGGCGGCCTGGATTGCCCTCTACACCAGTCGTACGATTTGCCAGCCTGTGCGATCGGCTACTGAATTTGCGGATCAGGTCAAGCAAACCGGGGACTTTAGCCTGCAAGCCCCAGTCACTACAAATGATGAAATCGGCTATTTAACCGCTGCCCTGAACCAACTGGTTGGGCGGGTGAGAGAATTGATGGAGGATCAACAACGCACTAGAGCCCATCTGATGCAAGCGGAAAAAATGTCCAGTCTGGGCCAGATGGTGGCTGGAGTTGCCCATGAAATTAATAATCCGGTGAATTTTATCCATGGTAATGTCACCCATGCGGAAAACTACACCCAGGATTTACTCAACCTGATTGATCTGTATCAAACCCATTACCCTGATCCCCCTGAAGAGATTCAGGAAGAACTCGAAGCCATCGAGCTGGATTTTCTCAAGGAAGACATTGGGGGCTTGTTGAAATCCATGCGAGTGGGTACAGAACGAATCCGGGAAATTGTCCTGTCTCTACGAAATTTCTCCCGACTTGATGAGGCCGCTTTAAAAGTAGTCGATCTCCATGAAGGAATTGATAGTACCCTGCTCATTCTCCAGAATCGCTTCAAGGCTAAACCTGACTATCCTGAAATCAAAGTGATCAAAACTTATGGGAAATTGCCCCGGTCGAATGCTATCCAGCCAACTGAATCAGGTATTGATGAATATTCT
>JAAURB010000135.1 GCA_012033335.1 Oscillatoriales cyanobacterium RM2_1_1 | reverse complement strand
GTCTGGGCGGCCTGCCCCGTTCCTGGGACAAGCCCAGACCCCCTTCTATTGATAATTAATTACAACCAGTTACTTAACAACCAACAAACAATCACCAATAGCAAGCAAAATGAACACACAAATTGACCTCTTTTCAGATTTTCAATTGGGCGAATTATCGCTGCCCCATCGAATTGTGATGGCTCCTTTAACTCGAATGCGAGCGGGTGAGGGCAATGTTCCCCAGGCCATGAATGCCGAATACTATGCCCAACGGGCTTCTGCCGCTTTGATTATCAGCGAGGCCACCCAGATTTCACCCCAGGGTATGGGCTATCCTCACACGCCCGGTATTCATTCAGCGGAACAGGTAGAAGGCTGGAAACGAGTTACTCAGGCGGTTCATGACCAGGGTGGACGCATGTTTTTGCAACTCTGGCATGTGGGGCGGGTTTCCCACCCATCGTTACAGCCCAACAGTGAACTGCCCGTTGCGCCCAGTGCGATCGCGCCAGAGGGAATGGCAGCCACTTACGAAGGAGAAAAACCCTTTGTGATGCCTCGCGCTCTGGAAACAGCAGAGATTCCTGGCATCGTTGAAACCTATAAAAAGGCGGCTAAAAATGCCATGAAAGCGGGGTTTAATGGGGTTGAAATTCACAGTGCTAATGGCTATTTACTGGATGAGTTTCTTCAGGATGGTTCCAACAAACGGACTGATAAATATGGAGGGTCAATTGAAAATCGGGTACGATTTCTATTAGAAGTCACGGAAGCAGTAACGGGTGTTTGGGGACGAGAAAAAGTGGGTGTTCGGCTTTCCCCTAGTAGCACCTTTATGAGTATTTCGGACTCCAATCCGCAAGCGTTGTTCAGCTACGTTGCCAAAGCATTAAATTCCTTTGATCTGGCCTATTTACATATTGTTGAACCCCGAATTAAAGGGGATAGAAGTATTGAGGATGAATCGAATGGTTTAGGGGTTAAATTCTTTCGGCCTATTTTCAAGGGAAACTTAATCACGGCGGGAGGATTTACTCGTGAAACCGGGAATAAAATTCTAGCCGAAGGTGATGCCGATTTAGTGGCCTATGGACGATTGTTTATTGCCAATCCTGACCTGCCCAAGCGATTTCGTTTAGAGGCTGATTTAAATGCTTATGATCGGTCAACTTTCTATGCACAAACTCTAGAAGGTTACATCGATTATCCGACTTTAGAAATGGCAAATTAGGGTCAAATGTTAGTCCCCAAACCTCCCCTCTTTAAATCTCTGTTCAAGACTTTGAAAACCCGATGGAATTCTCGCCTGTCTCGACAACTGGCCTTCTGGGTTTTCATGGGAATCATCACCATTGAAAGTATTATTCTGGTTCCCTCTGTGCAGCGACGAGAGCAAGAACTTCTGGATCAAATTAAGGAAATTACTCTAGGAAAAGTGACCTGGATTTTGATTACTTATCCCAATCTATCTGGGTCTAAGCTGATGACTCATCTACAGGATTTAGAGCAAAGTCATGCCTTGATTCTAGGTGGAGCGGTCTATCAGTCCTCAGGAGAAAAAGTTGGTAATTTTGGTAATTTTCCTGAAGCATCCTGGAATGAACTGGCAAGTCGTCGTTCCCAACGTCAGGGTAGTTTCTATGACGATGTGATATGGTTAGGCTCTTCAATGAAGACAGATTACACTATTACTTTACGTCATGATGCCAGTTCAGTTCAGTCAGAATTAATGGCTTACATTGCCCGAATTAGTGGGTTAGTGATCATTATTTCTCTGTTTTTGACCCTGACGGTTTGGATTGCTCTCGACCCAATTGTAATTACCCCTATTTTTCGGCTGCGACGGGATTTGCTAACAGCAGGGAATGCCATTTGTCAGGATCAAATCCCCCCTGAATTTTATTCAGCCTCTGTCAGACGACAGGATGAACTGGGAGATGTAGTCACGGCTTTTCAGACCATGTTTCGTCAAATTACCGAGGCAATTGATGCTCGAAAAAAAGCAGAAGCAGAACTTCAAAATAGTTTGAAACGCGAAGCGGCCTATGCCAAAGCCCTGGATCAAGAATTAGAAAAAGGGCGCTTGATGCAGCAAAATTTTTTACCCCGTGAAATTATTCAGAAACCGGGTTATGAATTGGCGGCATTTATGTCTCCGGCTCGTCGGGTTGCTGGTGATTTCTACGATGTATTTGAACTCCCCTGTAACAACTTAGGAGTTGTGATTGGCGATGTTTGTGACAAGGGGGTTAGTGCAGGTTTATTCATGGGTTTATTCCGTAGTTTAATTCGGATTTTTTCAGGGCAAACCTCACTATCTGAGATTCAATGTTTGGATGCAAATTTTTTGAATCAGGTGCCTTCTGAATCTTCAGAAATCAAGTCTATTCAGTCCCTTCACCCACAAATTTTACAGGCTGTTCAATTGACTAATGATTACATTGCTCAAAATCACGGGGATGAAGGAATGTTTGCCACACTTTTCTTCGGCGTTTTGCATCCAGAAACCGGTCTTCTTACCTATATTAATGGGGGTCATGAACCATTAATTCTTCTCACCTCCCAAGGCAGAATTCGAGCCACATTAGAGCCAACAGGAACTGCAGTGGGGATGTTACCCGACATGACGTTTGAAATACAATCAATCTGGCTCAATTCAGGTGAAATTCTGTTTGGTTGTACCGATGGTGTAACGGAAGCGCGGAACTCAGATCGAGAATTTTTTGGGCGAGAAAAATTTCTAGAAATTTTACAACGCCCCTTTGACTCGGCTGAACAAGCCGTGGAAACGGTCAAGTCTGATGTTCTGGCTCATATTGGCACGGCTGAACAGTCAGATGACATTACATTATTCGCTGTAAAACGGGCTTGAAAAACTCAATTTTTGAACAGAAAAATATTATGAAACGAATCATTTTTTCTGCGCTCTTAATTCCAGCTTTAATTGGGATGACAAGCTGTGGATTTATCACCCAGTCACGCTCTATAACTGAGACGGTTACTGAAAATACACCAACTGAAACTGCTCAAGAAACTGTTGAATCTGCCCCTCAAACTGAACAACCTTTGGTTGTCATTGCTTACTTAAAGGTCAAACCTGAGGATCGTCAAACTTTTTTGGATGTGGCAACTCGAACCGCTCAAGCCACAAACGAAAAAGAACCGGGGGCAAATACTTACATTTTCTATGAAGATCAGAACACCCCCAATCTATTTTTCTTCTTTGAGGAATGGCAAGATCAAGCCTCTTTTGAAGCTCATTTAGAACAGCCTCACACTCAAGAACTCACCGAACAATATGCAGAGATTTTGGCTGAACCTGCCGATGTCAAAATCTACACTATTCAGGGTGTAGAAACTATTCAAGTTCCTTAAAATATTTGACGCTTCTGCCAAATCAATTAGAGACTTAACCGTTCAGCTTAGATCTTCTCAGATGTCATTTCCGCGTAGACGGGAATCTAAAAATCAGAGATTTATCCACTCTTGATCAGGCTGAAAAACCTATCTCTCAGGCGAAGCAACCTGCTCAACAGACTCATTAATCCTCTAAATTAGACTCAAAATTGACTCATGACAACTCTTAACTTTCCTGTTTCTGACTTAATTGCAGGCTATGTAACGCACTTCAATCCAGATGCCGATAGCTTTGAGCTGAAAACTTCAGACGGGCGTATTTTTCAAGCCGTTTTAACGCCCATGACCTATGCAAAATTGGTGCAAAATTTAGACGAACCCTATCCTGATGCAACGGGAACAATGCGTTCCATGCTGGTTACCAATCGTTATCTGTTTGCCTACGGAGTGTTCTATCCTGACAGTCCTGAATTTGAGGTGAAGTCCATCGTTTTTCTGGGGCGAAATGCAGAGGAATTCCAATTTGAAAAGCCGAATTGGTGGATTAACCAGGTTAGTGTGCTGGGTAATTTTTACTTCAAATCTCAATTCGATTCAGGAGAAATTGACTATCGAAATTATCGCACTAATCTGGCTCTGTCTGGAATGCGATCGCCGGATAATTTCAGTCAGGAAACCGATACCATTTCTCGTCTGGTCTATGGATTTGCCACGGCATTTTTAATGACTGGAGAAGATCATTTTCTGGCGGCGGCTGAGGCTGGAACTGAATACTTGCGGGAACACATGCGGTTTTTAGATCAAGATGAAGGCATTGTTTACTGGTATCACGGTATTGATGTGCAGGGGGCGCGAGAGCAGAAAATTTTTGCTTCTGAATTTGGGGATGATTACCATGCGATTCCGGCCTACGAACAGATTTATGCTCTGGCTGGGCCGACTCAAACCTATCGGATTACGGGAGATCCTAAAATCCTAGAAGATACGGAATTAACGCTGAAATTATTTCAAGATTTCTTTCGAGATCATGGTGAATATGGCGGCTATTTTTCCCATCTTGATCCGGTGACCCTTGACCCGAAAAGTGAAGCATTAGGACAAAACAAAGCTAAAAAAAATTGGAACTCAGTGGGAGATCATGCCCCGGCCTATTTAATTAATTTATGGTTGGCAACCGGGAGAGCTGAATATGCTGAAATGCTGGAAGATACCTTCGATACAATTGAGAAATATTTTCCCGATGATGAACACAGCCCCTTTGTCCAGGAACGATTCTATGAGGATTGGGCACACGACACTACCTGGGGTTGGCAACAAAATCGAGCGGTGGTGGGACACAACTTAAAAATTGTCTGGAATTTAATGCGAATGTATAGCTTAAATCCCAAAGATAGCTATCTGAAACTGGCTCAAAAAATTGCTGATCAAATGCCAGAGGTCGGCAGCGATCGCCAGCGTGGAGGTTGGTATGATGTCGTAGAACGGCTCCTCAATCCAGGGGAGAACATTCACCGTTTTGTTTGGCATGATCGCAAAGCCTGGTGGCAGCAAGAGCAGTCAATTTTAGCCTACTTAATTCTGGCGGGTTGCCTGGAGGATAAAACCTATCATCGTCATGCTCGTGAAGCGGCTGCATTTTACAATGCCTGGTTTCTAGATACAGAAGAAGGGGGTGTTTATTTTAATGTTTTGGCTAATGGGATTCCGTTTTTAGCCAGCGGTAATGAACGGGGCAAAGGCAGTCATTCCATGAGTGGCTATCACTCCTTTGAACTCTGTTATTTAGCGGCGGTGTATACAAACTTGCTTATCACCAAACAGCCCATGGATTTCTATTTCAAGCCCCTACTGAATGGATTTCTCGATCGAATTTTGCGGGTTGCTCCAGATATTTTACCACCGGGCAGTATTCGGATTGATTCTGTTGAGGTGAATGGTCAACCTTACTCGAATTTCGATGCTGAAAAATTGATCGTTCATCTCCCTGAAACTCAGGAACGCGTGAAAATTAAAGTCCGAATTGCTCCTAATACTTAAAGTCAACTATGAATATTCAGTTCAAACATCAGGATGAGATTGCAGTGATTGAACTAGCCGGGGATATTGATGCCAATACTGCTCCCCAAGTTCAACAGCAAATCACGCCCTTATTCAAACCTGAAAGTCAACTCTTACTGGACTTAACTCGGGTTTCCTATATGTCCAGTGCTGGATTAAGAATTCTGCTCACGCTGCATCGTTACGCAACAGCAAACCACTGTCGGTTTGTTCTCGTAGGGCTTTCGGAAGAAGTGAAAGATGTGATGTCTGTAACGGGCTTTCTGAAGTTTTTCATCACATGCAACACTGTGGAGGCAGGACTTAAACAATTAAATTCCGATGAACACAAACCTCCAGAATGATCCTCCAGTAACGGTTTCAGTCCAGCGGCGGGTTAAACCCGGATGTGAGCAAGAATTTGAGGAATTTCTAACTGGAATTATCAATGCTTCCATGACTTTTGAAGGCCATTTAGGAACCAATGTGTTTTCACCGACAGACCCTCAACATCCCGAATATCTGATCATTTTCAAATTTGATCACCAGAGTAATTTGCGTCGTTGGGAGGAGTCAGATTGTCGGCGGCAGTGGATGGCTCGGGGCGAAGCTTTAACGGTTGGTTCACCTATTTTTGAAGTGATTACGGGCTTGGAAACCTGGTTCACTTTAGGAACTCGAAAACCGATGCTACCGCCGCCCCGCTACAAAATGGTAACGGTCACCTGGTTGGCAATTTTTCCTTTGGTGAACGTGATTAATATCCTGCTTTCTCCTGTGCTCAAAACCCTATCGCCTGTCCCCAGAAGTTTTGTCACAACAGCAATTTTGGTTCCTTTAATGACCTATGTTGTGATGCCACGTATGACCCGATTATTTGCTCATTGGCTCTACCCTAAAGTGAATTATGATTCTAGAACGAATTGATGTCCATCCCACCCATACTCATAAAGGATTTAACCTGCGTCGGGGACGACCTTTTCCCTTTAGTTCGACTTTAATTCCCGGTGGGGTAAACTTCTCCATTTACTCCAGCCATGCCACCGCCTGCACACTGGTTTTATTTGAAAAATATTCTGCTGAACCTTTAGTTGAAATTCCCTTTCCGGATGAATTCCGAATTGGTAATGTCTATAGTATGGTTGTCTTTGATTTAGACTATGAAAATTTAGAATATGGCTATCGCTTTCAAGGAGAATTCAACCCACGCAAAGGTCACTGGTTCAACGAACAAAAAATTCTCTGTGATCCCTATGCCAAAATTCTGGGCGGGCGAAATATTTGGGGCGAGCAACCGGACTGGAATAATCCCTATCAATATCGATCAAGAATTGCCTTTGATGACTTTGATTGGGAGAGCGATCGCCCCTTAGAAATTCCACCAGAGGATTTGGTCATCTATGAATTACACGTTCGCAGTTTTACCCACCACCCGTCGTCTAGAGTGAAGCATCCGGGAACTTTTGCCGGACTGCGGGAGAAAATTCCCTATTTAAAAGAACTGGGAATTAACGCAGTTGAGTTAATGCCAATTTTTGAATTTGATGAGTTTGAAAATTCCCGTTCTTCACCGATTACAGGTGAAACCTTATTTAATTATTGGGGCTACAGTACCGTTGGATTCTTTGCGCCCAAAGCCGGATATGCGGCTACAGGAAAATATGGAATGCAGGGGGATGAGTTTAAAAATCTGGTTAAAGAACTCCATGAAAATGGGGTTGAAGTGATTCTGGATGTGGTGTTCAATCACACGGCTGAAGGCAATGAAAATGGCCCCTACATTTCCTTTCGTGGCATTGATAATCAGACCTATTATATGTTGACTCCGGAGGGCTATTATTTCAACTTTAGTGGCTGTGGAAACACATTGAATTGCAACAATCCAATTGTCCGAAATTTAGTGCTGGATTGTTTGCGCTATTGGGCCAGTGAATATCACATTGATGGCTTTCGGTTTGATCTAGCTTCAATTTTGGGACGCGATCCCTGGGGCGCACCTCTAGCCAATCCCCCCCTGTTAGAAACTCTGGCTTTTGACCCGATTCTGGCCAAGTGTAAATTAATTGCGGAAGCCTGGGATGCCGGTGGATTGTATCAAGTTGGCTCCTTTCCGGCCTTTGGGCGCTGGGCGGAATGGAACGGCAAATATCGGGATTGCGTGCGCCAATTTCTCAAGGGGGAGGGCAATGTGGGCGAGCTAGCGCAGCGATTGCAGGGTTCCCCCGATCTCTATGCCCATTCAGGACGGTCTCCGGCCACTTCAGTTAATTTTGTCACCTGTCACGACGGCTTCACCCTGGCGGATTTGGTGTCCTACAACTCCAAACACAATGAGGCCAACGGCGAGGACAATCGGGACGGCGAGGATGAGAATGAAAGCTGGAATTGTGGTGCAGAGGGCTGGACTGATGATCCGAACATTAATACCCTGCGCCAGCGCCAGATGCGAAATGCGATCGCCATCCTGCTGGTTTCTCAGGGCATTCCCATGTTGCTGATGGGGGATGAGGTGGGGCGCTCCCAACAGGGCAATAACAACACCTATTGTCACGATTCTGACCTGAATTGGTTGAATTGGGAGTTGCTGGAGTCCAATCGAGATTTATTTCGATTCGTCAAACAGGCGATCGCCTTTCGCAATACCCATCCGGTGCTCCGCAGTCCCTCTCACCTTCGCAATCAGGACTATATCGGCTCTGGCTATGCCGACATCACCTGGCACGGTATTCAAGCCTGGAATGCCGACTGGTCAACGGAATCCCGTACTTTGGCTTTGATGCTCTGCGGCAAACACGCCCACGCTGGAACCCTCCGGGATGACTATCTCTATGTCGCTCTGAATAGTCACTGGCATTCCCATAATTTTGAGCTGCCTCAACTACCGGATGGCCAACAATGGCACGTTTTTGCCAACACCGGTTGCGCCCCACCCCAGGATAGTTGGGAACCTGGAACAGAGCCCCGTCTAGCGGATCAATCTCAATTTTTAGTGGGCGATCGCTCGGTTGTGATTCTGATCGGAAAATGAATTTTTTAGCCCCCATACTGCCAAAGGTTGAGGGGAAACTAACAATCAACCAATAACAAAACTAATCAATACCTAACCCAAAATCATGTCCTTCAATACTACTTTAACCACCCAAGATACCGTTGCTAAAATCGTTCTCTCTGGAGAATTAGATCGGAATACTGCTGATGAATTCAAGGCTACAATTGAGACTGCAACCCAGACTCAACTCTCTCGTTTAGTTCTATTTATGCAGGACTTAGAATACATGGCCAGTGCCGGACTTCGGGTGCTGATTTTTGCCAAACAAAAAATGGGGAAAGCGGCTGATATTTATATTGTTGGAGCGAATGAAATCGTTACCGATACGATTCAAAAAACCGGCTTTCATCACAGTGTTATTCTCACCGAAACCTACGATGACTGAATATTATGAATCTCTCACGGTTCCTGCCGATTTAAATTCTCTGAGTGTCATTGCCGAATACGTGAAACAGGTGGGAACCTGGGCAAAATTAAGTGAGAAAAAAATTGCCAAACTACGATTGGCCGTTGATGAAGTGGCGACCAATATCATTGACTATGGCTATTCTGATTGTTCTGAAAATTCAAAGCATCTTGCTGGAGAAAATATTCAGAGTCAACCGATTTTGAACCTCCATGCCAAGCTTGAAAAATCCCAACTCATTCTCTGGATTGAAGACACCGGAATTCTCTACGATCCCACTCAAAACGCTTCCCCGAAAAATTTAGAAAAACCGTTAGAAGAACGGGAACTGGGTGGTTTAGGAATCTATCTGGCGCATGTAAACGTTGACGATTTCATTTATGAACAGGTTGTAGACCATGCCGTGGATCACATCATCGTCAGTCCTGCTGCTAATCTCTTGGCAGCCTCCCCACTGACTGTTCGCAATCGCAATACATTTGTAATGAATCTTCCATAATCCCCCTCTAATCTTGGTTCCTTTTATAAATCTTTGCAGAAGAACAGAATGAATTTGCCACAATAGATGTGTGCGGACTATCGTTTTAGGTAACAGGCGTCAGGTAGCAGATGTCAGGTAACGGGTGACCACTGAAAGTGGCACTGGTCTGTTAAAGGGAGGCAGATGAGAATCCCCTGCTATTCAGTAATTGCAGCATATCGAGTGGACAAGAACATAATCCTATTGCCATCGCTGGAGTCACACCTTTTCCAGTCCCCAATGAGGACGAGCCCCATTGTGAATCACCCGCTGCATGTCTAAAACCCGCTGTAAACCACCCGGTGT
>JAAURB010000134.1 GCA_012033335.1 Oscillatoriales cyanobacterium RM2_1_1 | reverse complement strand
TCGCAAGACGCTCTGTTATTCCAAATCCGTAGAAATGCTGAAGCACTCGATTCGGTTGCTACTTCATTACCTCAAATTCTGGGATGTCCCGATTCCGCAATGATTCATTGCATCATTCAGCAACGCCGTCAATGTTTCCAACGGCCCCCAGGGATTGGGGGGCGAATCATGCCGCCATTCCACAATGCTGATTTTTCTAAAGTCCCCTCAAGACTTGCGCCGCGATCGCTCAAGGGTTAACGAGCATAGTACCAATAGTAGAGAAGCCAGCAGAGTTAAACTGGATAGAGCATTAATCATTGGGCTGACCGAGAGTTTGATCATCCCATAAACAAATAACGGCAAGGTGGTTGCCCCTACCCCAGTAGTAAAAAAGGCAATGACAAAATCATCTAGGGAAACGGTGAAAGCCAGAAGCGCTCCACTGAGAATTCCAGGCCAGATCAGGGGTAAGATAATCCGGGTAAAGGTGCGCCATTCATTCGCGCCCAAATCCATTGCTGCTTCTTCGATTCGGGGGTCAACCTCTGCCAGCCGCGTCCGAACAGCCAGAGTAACATAGGCCAGGCTGAAGGTAATATGGCTGATAATCACAGTTGGCAGTCCTAAAACCAGACGCACCCCCGTCAAGCTTTCTAGCAATTGGAAGATCAGGGAGAAAAATGCCAGTAGGGCAATGCCCAGGGTAATCTCAGGAATAATGATCGGCAGAAACAAAGCCCCTTCTAAAAGGCGCTGACCTGGAAATTGAAAGCGCTCTAAAGCCAAGGCCACTGCCGTTCCCAAACCCGTCGCACAGCAGGTTGAAATCGTCGCAACGATTAAACTATTCTGTAAAGCGCTCCAAACCTGAGCACTGTCCAGGGTGACTATCGTTGACGGTTTGCCCAATAGAGCTTGATACCATTCCAGAGTAAAGCCCGTCCAGACCGCATCAAATCGAGAGGCATTGAACGAGTACAGAATCAAGATTAAAATTGGCCCATACAAAAAAGCCAGCACCAACAGTGCATGGCTCCAGAGCCATGGTTTACCCAACTTTCGAGTCAGATTATCTAGCAGGATAGACACGATCAACCTCTAGAAAAAACCAGAAAAAAATTGCGCCCTGATTCGCTCAAAAGTCTTACGTTTGGGACGCTCAGGCGGCAATTTCCAATCAATCGTTTAAACCAGTAAAACGCAATATAGCAATCCCAAATCATTTATGCTAAACCCACTTCCTGATGCTGTTCCAATACCTGACCCTGGAGGCACCCTGAATACAGTCTTTGACTTAGAAATTTTGGCGGGGACTGAGATGTTTTTAGATTCAGTCAGTTTCTCTAATAACGATTAGTATCAATTCACTTTAGATCGTGATAGCCAACTGGAAGTCACCCTCAACGGCTTGAGTGCCGATATAGACACCTCTCATTCAGTGACAGGACAAGGAGTCGTTCATCAATTGTCTATAATTATTCAGGGATTTGTCTCCGCAAATTTTGAGCATTTTTAGGGATTGAAGTCGGTTATTCTGGCGGTTGAGTTAATGTTGGGTATTACAGGTTCACTGTCAACCTCTCTGATCCTCGTGGTTCAACGGGACACTTTACCAGGTTATTTTTAGGGCTAAACCATGGATTTAAGAGATTATCAGTATAGAGCAACCCGCCAGGGATTGGCCTCGATTAAGTTTTTCAAATTTTGTGCAATTGGTCTAGAGCAGGAGGTCAAGGAGATCAATGCTAAGGCTAAACGTTTGGAAACCCTGGATGATGTCAACCTCAATAAGCTCCAGGAACAGCTTGGAGACTGCCTGTGGTTTATTACCAATCTGGCTCAAGCCGTTGATTTGAGCCTAGAGGAAGTGGTGGCGGAAAGCCTGGAAATGAACAACAGTGAAACCGTGGAACGGGTGGCCCCAGCTCCGGCTCCGGCTCCAGAGCCTCGGGCCAGCAAGCGCAAAAAACCTGCTGTTGAGGAGGTATCAGAAATAGATGACGTTCCTCCCTGGGAAGAGGATTAGGCCCTACCAACCCCCTCCCCCCCGTTCCGTTGTTCTTGGCAAGTTCAACCGGGGAAATCGGTAAGTCGTATTGCCTTCGTCATCCACTTCAGGAAATGCCGCAAACATCTGAACCTGGCGATCCAGATAATCCTGGGCTACCTCGGCACTAACCTGGGCCACCGCCGCCAGTTGAATCAGGGAAACGCGGCCATTCTGGCTGGCGAGCAATCGGTAAAAGGCCACATCCAGCTCCCGTTTTTGGGAACGGTTAGTGCTGAGATTGTTGATTAAAAATCCCACCAGCACCCCCAATCCAGCAATTCCTAGAAATTCAAAGATAGCCATCGTACCTCAAAAGATAGATTTCTTAGGTTGGTGTTGGGCTTGGGAAACCCAGCACGTTCAGGAACTCCCGGGTTGGGTTTCCCAAGCCTTTCAAGCAACCTGCCTCGACCCAATCTGCGTCTTAACCTGCATTAGTGCTGCATTTGATCTTGCATCTTAATGTTGTATCTCATAATTATGCCTTCCTGGATTTTAATCAATTCAGGAATGTCTATCAAACCAGATGCAAATCCTGGGAAACAGCTTGTGCAGGCATCTTGCCTGTTGGGAAATAGTCGAGACGGCTGTTCTATTCTATGACTTGAGGAGATTTTCACCCCCCCGAATCACCCGGGCCGACTGAATCGTATCTCCTTCTCCCAGATTCTCCAGCACCTCTTTCCCCTCAATCACATAGCCAAAAGCCCCATAACGACCATCCAACAGGTTCAGGCCCGCAGGAGTGAGCTCCGGCTCAAACAAGAAAAAGAAAACCTGAGACGAACCCCCATCGGGATCGGGCTCAGGGCGGGCTAGGGCCACAGTTCCATAGGCGGAAAAGGGCAGTACAGGCTTATCTCGATAGCGACCAATTTCTTCCAGGGTATAGCCATATACGGGTTCTTGATCCCCCCGCACCAGAATTTCCAGGGGAATCGCCCGGTATGTTCCCGTATCTGGATCAACAAATCCCTCTTCCGGGCCTGGGGGATCCCCCACCTGCAAGACATAGGAAGCTTCCGAACGAATAAATTTCAAGCCGTCATAAAATCCCCGCTGGACTAAATCCACAAAGTTTCCCGCCGTGACTGGGGCGCTATAGCCATCTGCCACCAGGGTGATTTTGCCTTTGTTGGTGGTGATTTCTACGGTGGCGCGGCCTTTAAGCTGGGGCAGGTTGGCGTATTCTGAGGGCACTTCAAAGGGAAACTCTCCCACCATCAATTCCTCAACCTGACCCACATCCCGTAACATAGCTGCTCGAGTTTCCAGGAGGGTTTCTCCGTCTTTTTCCTCCAGGGCCCTTCGCATCTGATCAATTTGGCTGTTTAACTGGTCGATCAGATCCTGGGCTCTGGCTTGCTGATCGGCGGGAATACTGGCCAGAATTTTCTCTTGGTCACTGGATAGGACTCTAGCGGCGATCGCAATGTCTCCACTAATCGGGCTCCAGCGCTTCCCTCGAATTCGTTCCGCAATCATCTCTAAGCTTTTTTGCAGCTTGCGAATCGGCTCATTCTCTATCGGTAAGGCATAGCGCAATAGGGCTTTGCCGTCGGTAATAGCATTGCCAGCGGGCAGGGTACTCTCGCGTTTGGGCTTGGTTTCTCCCCCATCAAACCAGGCACCACTCAAACCCAGGGATAAAGAAAATAGCAGTACTGTAACAATTCCAGCCCTCAGCCAGCGTTTGTAAAGATTTACCATAGTAATGTAATAGCGATTTCAGATTTCAACAAAAACTCTAGTCAGACTACAGCGTTGTTCACGCTGGTGGAGTGCAGGAGGGGGTGGCGCACCGTCTCCCCAATCCCCAAATCCGTACCTCACGGGATTGAAAATCGCTGTAGGTAGCTTGACGCAATTAATTAGAAGATTGATGGGGGGTGAAGAGAGCGGTGCCCCCTTCCTGGGACGAAGCCCCAGACCCCCTTCCATTTGACAATTAATTACAACCACCTACTGACTAGTTCAGAAGTTCATTCGGAACAGCAAAAACGTCAATTATCTTTTCCCTATCCCATCTTGCCACAGGGGGGTAATCTCGCAGTTTGAAACTTCGTTTGCCGTTTGGTTTGAAATTCGGGCCCGAGCTCAAGAATGTAAAGAACTCTGCTGAAGACTATAGGGGAGTCCTGATTGAAGGTACAATAAAAAGCCGATTGTTCTGCTACCCAAGAAGTTTGCATGATTTCAAGTAACGACTTTCGCCCAGGTGTCACGATTGAATTGGATGGATCGGTTTGGCGGGTAGTTGAATTTCTTCACGTCAAGCCTGGAAAAGGCTCTGCATTTGTTCGAACAAAGCTCAAGAACGTTCAGAGTGGCAGCAGTGTGGAACGTACCTTCCGCGCCGGGGAAACCGTACCTCAGGCTACCCTAGAAAAAAAAGTAATGCAGTATACCTATAAAGAAGCAGAGCAGTTTGTCTTTATGGATATGGAGTCCTATGAAGAAGCTCAACTCACCGCCGAACAAATTGGCGATCGCGTCAAGTACATCAAAGAAGGCATGGAAGTCAACGTGATCTTCTGGAATGAGCAGGTTCTAGAAGTTGAACTGCCCAATTCGGTCACCCTGGAAATCACCGAGACCGATCCTGGGGTCAAGGGAGATACGGCCACCGGCGGCACAAAACCGGCAACCGTGGAAACCGGAGCGATGGTCATGGTTCCCCTGTTTATTTCTATTGGTGAGAAGATTCGGATTGATACCCGCAATGATACGTACCTGGGTCGGGAATAGGGGATTCCCTTCAGGCGATCTCATCGAGATCTGATCAAACCAGAGGACAGGCTGTTCCCACCCAGACAGGCTGAACTCAACTAGAGGGAGCTAAACCAACTGTGCAACTTGATCTCAATCAGCTTCGGGAACTCTTGGCCGATTTTGATAAAACGAACATTTCGGAGTTAACTTTAAAGAGTGAGAACTTTGAACTGACGGTTCGTAAGGAAATTTCCCTGGGGGATCGCCCTTTACCTCCGATGGATGCCCTATTGACGGCAGGCCCTAACCGTTCAGAGTGGGTGGCTGCTCCAGGGATGAATATTGAGGCTTCAGGCAGTATGGGGGCTCCAAGCAACATGACCTCCCCTGGTCTTGCCCCTCCCCCCAGTGAAACCCGCTCCTTTGAGGTGACATCTCCGATGGTGGGAACCTTCTATCGTTCTCCGGCTCCAGATGAACCGGTCTTCGTCAATCCCGGGGATCAGATCAGTTCTGGTCAAGCAGTTTGTATCATTGAGGCGATGAAACTGATGAATGAAATTGAAGCGGAGGTTTCAGGTCAGGTGATTGAGATTTTGCTTGAGAATGGCGCTCCCGTTGAGTATGGTCAAATCCTGATGCGAATCAAGCCCGATTAATCACCATGGGATCAAAAAATTTTTCAAAAAAAGATATTTTAAGAAAAAGCCTATTTTATCTTCAGCAACAGGCTGAAGCTTATTTGAATCAGGGTCAGCTCGAAGATGCCCGCAAAGCCGCTGAACAGATCCTCAAGCTTCAACCCCAACAAGCTGAAGCCCACAAACTACTAGGGGACATCAGCCAACGGCAGGGGCAATTTTCCCAGGCCCAACAGCATTACCAGCGGGCGATTCAGCTCAATTCCAACTGGCCGGAACTCCATGCCAACCTGGGCAGTCTCTATGCCCGAACCCAGCAGTGGCAGGGGGCCATTCAAGAATTTCAACGGGCGATTCAGCTCAAACCTGACTTTGCCGGGGCCTATCGCAACCTGGCTAAGGTCTGGAAAAATCTCAATCAGCCCGAACGGGCCGCCGCCTGTCAACGCAAAGCCACCGAATTGGACGCTGCTACTGGGACTGCTCCAGCAGAAACTTTGCAGGCTGTTTCAAGTCAGCCAGCAGCCCTACCGGCAGAAACCCTGGCGGCAGCCCTGCACCAGGGTCAGGATTCCCAACTCGAATTTTCCCCAAGGGATACCCTGGCCGCCGCCACTTCAACTTCATCCCAGGCCAACGGTACAGTTCCTGCAATTTCCCAACCTATTCAACCCATTCTCCAACCGCAACCGCACCCGCACCTGCAACCCGCACCTGCAACCCCCCAGGATCTGATCGATCAGGCCAATGCTTACTGCGCCTTGAAAAATTGGGAATTGGCGATCGCCACCTGCCAAAAAGCCTTGAGAATTCAGCCTGATCTGGCGGTCGCCTACAAAATTCAAGGCAATGCTCTCCAGATGTTGGGGGAGGTTCCAGCCGCCACCCGGGCCTATGAAAAAGCCCTGGAACTCAATCCGGAGTACGCTGAAGTTTGTGCTAATCTGGGTAGCCTCTATGGCCAGCAGGAGCGTCTGGAAAAGGCCATCAGCTACTATCAACAAGCCCTGAGACTCAAGCCTGACTTCGCTGGGGCCTATCGCAATCTGGCTAAAATTTTCACCCGTTCAGGAAACCCTGAGCAAGCGGTACAGTGTATTGCCCGGGCCCATAGTCTGGAGCCAGACCGGGCAACGGCGGCGGAGTATCTGGAATTGGGTCAGTTTCATCTGCAACAGAGCCAACTGGCCAAGGCGGCGGCTTGTTTTGAGCAGGCTTTAAAATTGGATCCCCAACAGGCGGCGGCTCATCAGGGCATGGGTGAAATCTATCGGCAACAGGGTGAGGGGCAAAATGCTGTTGCCGCCTATGAGAAAACCCTGGAGCTTGATCCGGCAAACCTAGAGTCTTATCGAGGTTTGGGGCAAATTCTGGCTCAGCAGGAGAAATGGACAGAAGCCCTTGCCGTCTATCAAAAGCTACTGGAACTCAATCCCAACTCGGCCTGGGCCTATCAACAATTGGGGGATATTTTGCAGCAGCAATGGCGCTTACCCGAAGCCGAAACAGCCTATCAACGGGCTATTGCCCTTAATTCTCAACGGGTCAATTCTCAACGGGTCAATTCTCAAGTGAATATTCCGGATGCCACCCCTTACTTTGGCCTGGGGAAAGTCTTGGCCAAACAGGAACGCTGGCCTGAAGCCGTTAATACCCTGCAAAAGGCCCTGGCTCTGATGGAGTCCCAAGATCCAGAAATCTATAAATTTCTCGGTCATGGGTTAGTCATTGGTGGTGAGATTGAATCCGCCATTGAGCACTATCAGCGGGCTATTCACCTGGGTTCTCAGGAGGCTGAGGTTTATCAGAAATTAGGGGATTTGCTGCGCGATCGCGAAGAATTACCAGAAGCCCTGGAAGCCTATCGTCAGGCCGTTACTCTCAATCCTGAAGTCTGGTGGACTCATAACGGTTTGGCGGATGTGTTGCTAAAACTGGAACGGTGGCAAGAGGCTATTAGCTGCTATCGTCAGGCGATTGAGCTCAATTCAGAGTTTGCCTGGTCGTACAATGGTCTGGCGGAGGCGTTGAGCGAGCTAGAACGCTGGTCAGAGGCGGTTGAGGCTTACAATCGAGCCATTGAACGCAATCCCAATTTTCCCTGGTCACACTACAATCTGGGGGAGATTCAAAGCCGGTTGGGGAATTGGGAGGAAGCGGTGAGGGCCTATCGGGCCGCCTGGGAATTGGATCCGACCCTGGTTGCGATTGAGGAAAAGCTAGCGGATGCCCTGCGATCGCGGGCCATGGGGGATTTGACAGAATCCCTGGGTTACTATCAACAGTTGATCCAGGAGAATCCAGATCATGTGACGCTTTACCACAAGGCGTTGGAAATTAGGCCGGATGATGCTCAGTTGTATTGTCAGTTGGCCAGTACCTTGGCACGACAGCATCAGACCGATGCGGCGATTGTGTTTTATCAGATGGCGCAGCAGTTGGAGCCGGAGGATACAGAAGCATCTTCGGAGTTGAGTCGGATTTTGCCACGCCAGGGAATAGCTCAGAGTTCAGTCAACTCTCTAACCCTGACCCAGAAAAATTCAACCCTGGAATCAAGCTCAGATGTAGAAGTAGATGCTTCTAGTCAGGCCAATCAACGGTTTCCAATTGACCCAGCTATTTATGAGCAGTGGATGCAGGAAAACTGTCCCCGCCCCGGAGATTTGCGGCGGATGGTTGAAATTATTAAACTAATGACCTACAAGCCTTTAGTTAGTATCATCACCCCCGTTTACAATACCCCAGAAAAATTTCTAAAACAGGCGATTGATTCAGTTCTGGAACAGATTTATCCCTATTGGGAATTGTGTCTGGCAGATGATGCTTCGACCAAATCATGGGTTAAACCTATGCTTGAAGAATATGCCAGTAAAGATAGCCGCATTAAAGTAGTCTTCAGAGAAGAAAATGGTCATATTTGTGCCGCGTCAAATTCTGCTTTAGAGTTGGCAACCGGGGAATTTATTGCTCTTCTGGATCACGATGATGTTTTGACTCCAGAGGCCTTATACGAAGTGGTACTGTTACTGAATCAGCATCCGGAAGCTGACATGATTTATTCCGATGAGGATAAAATGGATCAGTATGGTCAGCGGATATTTCCCTATTTCAAGCCAGATTGGTGCCCTGATTCATTTTTGTCGCGGATGTATACCTGTCATTTAGGGGTGTATCGTCGGAGCATCTTAAATCAGATTGGCAACTTCCGCATGGGGTTTGAGGGAAGCCAGGACTATGATCTGGTTTTAAGGTTTACTGAACAAACAGAAAAGATTTTCCATATTCCTAAGATTCTTTACAGTTGGAGACAACATGAAGATTCAACCGCTTTTGATCCAAGTAGTAAGCTCTATGCTTATAAAGCTGCGGAAAAAGCGATTACAGAAGCTTTTCTCAGACGGGGTGAGAACGGCAAAATTATTTCCGACCATGTGAACTTGCCGGGACAATATACAATTCGCTACGAGATTGAAGACTATAAATTAGTCAGTATCATCATTCCAACTCGCAATCTAGGGCAAACGTTAGATCAATGTCTGCGCTCTATCTTTGAGAAAAGTACCTATCCCAATTATGAGGTGATTGTGATTGACAATGGGAGTGATGAACCAGAGACATTAGGTATCTTCGAGTATTGGGAGGAAAAAGAGCCAGAGCGATTTAAATATTATGAATTAGACATTCCGTTTAATTATCCTAAGATCAACAATTTTGGAGTGAAAAAAGCCAGTGGAGATTTCATAGTCCTCCTAAATAATGATACAGAAGTTGTTACGCCAGATTGGCTGGAGGCCATGGTTGAACAAGCTCAACGGCCCAGTATTGGAGCTGTCGGGGCCTTGCTGCTCTACCCTGATGATACGATTCAGCACGCAGGAGTCGTTCTAGGAATTGGTGGTGTCGCAGGTCATAGCCATAAAGGATTTCCCGCAATCAATTCGGGATATTACAATCAATTAACAACTGTAAATAATTATTCAGCAGTAACTGGGGCTTGTTTAATGTGTCGGCGAGAGGTTTATGAACAGGTTGGGGGATTGGATGAAACTTTAGCTGTAGCATTTAACGATGTTGATTTTTGTCTAAAGCTCATTAAGCAAGGTTATCGAAATATCTGTCTTCCTTATGCTGTACTTTATCACTACGAATCAAAGAGTAGAGGTTATGAAGATACTCCGGAAAAGGAAGCACGGTTTAAGCAGGAATCTAAATTAATGAAACAGCGGTGGGGAGAGCTATTGAAAAATGACCCTGTACAGTCCTAAATCTTAGTCGGATGCGGCAGGG
>JAAURB010000133.1 GCA_012033335.1 Oscillatoriales cyanobacterium RM2_1_1 | reverse complement strand
TGATCCGGTTAACGGAATCCAAGCGCTTGTTGCTCTCTGCAACCATCTGGCTGAGGGCATCGATTTGAGCGGTGCTGAGCATTTCGCCCCGAGCGTCAGCTTGGGAAACAACTTTGGTAAAAGCGTCAAGCATTGAATTGATCTCCTAATTTAGGGAAACTTGAATTGACTGTTGAAATAGGCAAGTGTTGTTTGTTTTCACCAGCCCTCTCACTTATTCTAAGGAATCTTCAAATATTCTAAGAAATCTTCAAGAAATTTTACAAGAACAACCTAGCGATTGGCTTTAGCCTGAATCAACCAATCTGGATCCTTGGCCAGCAAGGCTTTGCCGGTCAAGTCTTCTAATTGTTCCAAGGCGATCAAGGCGGCGTACTTCAGCTCAAAGGACTTTTGCTCTAGGGCTTGCTGGAGCAGCGGGATGGCTGCCGGGTTCCCCAACTGACCTAGGGCGATCGCCGCTGCGACTCGAGATTTTTGGAACTGGGGGGCCGTGTTATTCAAGGCTTCAACAAGCAAATCATAGGCCGGGGCATACTTTAGCCAGCCTAAAAGCTTGATCACATGGTAGTGTGCGCCGTAGTCGTTATGGGCCTGGGCAGCGTAGGTGGCCAGTAATCCGGATGCAGCCTGATCAGGATACAACTCTAGTAAGGTCTTGCTTCCCAAATAGCACCGCCCAAAATCCGTCTGATAGAGCTCTTGAAGCAAAAAATCAAACTCAGGGGCTTGATCATACTCATGAACCAGTTTCAAGTTATTTGGATGATCCCAGATCACCTGATCGAGATAGGGCTCCACATCAGCGAAAGTTATCTGACCAGCCTGTTTTCCTGAACTAGCCAGTAACCGAATCCCCCGCAGACGAAACACCAACGAAACCGGACAAGTTGCAATCTCAGGAATGGCGAAAAAATAGTCCGCATCAATCAAATCCTGAATACAACTGCGGCGCACTTCCACATTAGAGTGTTGCAATAATTCAACAACGCGGCCAATTTGGGTATAGTCTCCACTCAAACGGGCAATGGTGGCGATCGCCACACTGGCAAGATTCTGATTTTCAGCCTCCACAAACTGCTCAATCGATTTCAGGCTAGGGTAATAATTGAGCTTGCTCAAGGTCTGAATAATCACCCGATAGCTCTGATCAGGTTTATGCAATAGGGCCGTAATTTCTGCCAGGATGTCCTGATCTTGAGAGCCAATTTCTCCAATGGCCCAAACTGCATTTTCTACGGTATAGCAATCCTGATCTGACAAACAAGCTCGAATCGCCCTCAGTGCTTGAGGGGCTTTGAGCTTGCCCAAGCTTTCAATGGCTTTGCGTCGAGCAATCCGGTGATACAGCTCAGAACCTGGAATTTCAGTCGCCTCAATCAGGGCTTTGACTGAGGATTCAGTCGAGAAATAGGCAAGTTGAGCTGCCGCTACATAGCGCTCCGAAGGATCATCTAGCTGATCTAGAGGCGTTTTTAATAGTTGAATGGCTTGCGCTTCAGTTAAGTTAAACAGGTTAAAAAAGCGCCTATCCATGGATTGATAACTGATTACTATTACTAATTGAATTAATGATTGATGATCAAAATTCTAACGATTTACAGGTTTAAGATTCGGGGAAAATTAGCCAACTTAACAGGTTGCTGCCAACTGTCTCTCCAGATCAAACAGAAATCCATGAATATATTCTTCTGTCCATTCTGAACCATATAGACGAGTAAACATTCCCCGGGCCGGATCTTTGGCGGCCCGATACTGAGCATAACATCGATGAGCCTGGAGAATCTCGTGCTGTCGATTGGCATCCTGAACTGGTTCTGCCTGATCAACAAACTGGAGATAAACCTGGAGATAAGCCTTGAACGCTTCAAATACCAGGGTTTCTACCTTCTCAGTTTCCTGGGGCCGCGTCCACAAGAAGCAGGGAGAAAAGAAGGGCTTGGCTTCCTCCGGAAAATCCCCTCCCCAGGGCAATTGCTGTTGATATTGATGAAAAACAGGCAACAGGGGCTTAGTATAACGATCTTGATAAGCCTGATGATGAAATAATGGCTGCATATCCAGGGCAATCAAATGACCACCCGGCAACGTTACCAGGTCAGCACCGAAAAAGGGTAAATCGTAGGCCAACTCTGGAAAAATTACAAAGTTTAATACCTGTAAAGCCGCACCTCCCTGAACATGTGCGGCTCGAATCTGTCTCAGCTTATCAGCCTTGAAGCCATAGCTAGTAGTGATAACATCCTCTTGCCGTTGGCCCTTACCCATGGTTCCTTGCTTTTGTGTAAACCCATCCGGAATTGGATAGGGAGACAGGTTCAGGCTTTGCTCAAGCTGGGTTAAAGCGTAGTCTAAAAAAGGTTGATAAAGGGTCATATCAACGCTTTCCCATCGGAATTGCTAAAGGAACAGCATCTTCGAAGAGGAACTCATAGAGAAATCGCTCCGCCCATTCATGACCAAAATAGCTACTAAATAATCCCGAGGCTGGATCTCGTTCAGCACTATATTGATCGTAATCTTTCTGGGCTTTAATCACCCGTTGAATATCCTCTGGATCCGTTAAAGGCTGAGTTTGCTGGAGTAATTCTAAATACAAACCGATATATTCTTGATAAGCAGGAAATAACTGGTTTACAACAGTTTCCGCATCAGTTTTGGCAAATAGTAAGTTCTTTGAAAAATATTGATTGGAATCATAAAACTTCATTTCCAAATCTTGAGCCAGCTCCCTGTATCTTGCTCGGAGGGGAGCCATGGGCTCAATATATTTCTCAAGATAACTGTCATCTTGAAATAGGGGCTGAAAGTCTAAAACAACTAGAATTTTTTTTTGTCCAAACGCCAGAAAGTCAATACCCAGCAAGGGAAGATCATAATTTTGCCGAGGATAAATTACACTATTAAAAATTTGTGAAGTTTCCCCTGCATCAATATAAGTGTAGCGAATTTTGCGAAGCTCATCACACTCATAACACCAACTTTGAATGGTTGCTGGATTTTTCCCTCGTTCACTAACATTAACTTCTAAACCATCAGGAATGGAACGGTTCTTCAAGTCAAAATGACTAAAAAGCTCTTGCTCTAAAAAGGCTTGGAACGGTTGGAACATTTTTCTAGATTAATTAATTAAATTTACTTTTATAGATACAACTCAAAAGACATAGTACCGTAACACTGCTACCTGGATACCCTGGATTGAAGATAAATTAATAAAACTTAACTCCTGACTTTCCAGAAATTGATCGGAAAGCCAGCTTATGGCCAGAATTAAAAGAACGTTATTACAGTGGGGTTCAAACTCAAAACAGGGAGAAGTTTTTCCTTTGTATAAGTATTAAAATTTTTCTTTAAGCATACGAATAGGTCGCATCTTATTAATTTGAGCTATAAGCTAGAGCAATCTCGCACCAAATTATACCGAATGAAATTTCGGAATTTAATATTCTGGAATCTAGTAAAGTAATGTTGTTTTACCGTTTTATTGGCTGAAGAAAATTTATCCCTGCCATTGATTCAGTTGAGCTAATCCAATGATAGATAAGCTCTGAAATTATTAGATGAAACGGTGGAATACACTACTGGTGGAAGAATTCGAGTCAGGAGTTGACTGACATCGCTAGGTCGAACCTGATCCATAACCTTTGATTCAGATCAGGATACCAATCCCAATCAATCAAAGGGCCAGTAAAAAGCTGGCCCTACAGGAATGACTAGAACTTCAACAGAAAAATCCTAAACAAAAACAAACTGGTCAAGGTTTTGGAGATTGAGATCGGTTGTATTGTTGACGACTCCAATCACATCCTTGACCAAACCACTGATCTCAAAAATCCGGGTAGAGTTTTGAGCCACTTCTAACTGATAATTTCCTGAGGCAGATAGCTGAATCCGATCTTCACCGGAACTGAAATCTACAATGACGGCTCGGCCTTTCCATCCACCTGAGATCGTAGCACTGTTGTCTTTGTAGAAGACCTTGGTGCTATTCCCCAATACGAAGGTATCAGCTCCTGCATCCCCCTTGAGTCGATCCTGCTCCCCCAATCCCGGATTGATATTCTGGTCATTCACCCCAATCAGAACATCATCTCCAGCACCGGCAGAAATCCTATCATTCCCTGCACCTGAAATAATTACATCATTACCAGGAGTTCCAGTGAGGTTATTGTCTTTATCAAGGTCTGGATCGGGTTCAGGAGGAGGGTTTCCAGGGCCCGAATGATTTCCAATTACCTGCTGAATCGCATCGTACTTGGGTGAACTTTCCTGGTAAATACTTTCCCGACTGCCCCAACTGCCGAATTTACTGTAGGTGCTGACATCTGAAAAGTGAACAAATAAATCATCACCGGTTAACTCGTCCCAGGTATTGAGATATTGCTTGTAGACATCTCCCATCCGCGGATCCCGATTGGCCGCGATAAACAAATCAGCCAGGGCCTTGTTATTTTCCATACCTCCTCGTTGGAGAGGGGCAACGCTTTGCCCCCCTTCATAGGCGATTAAGTCTAGACCCCTCGGTTCAGTTAAGGCAAGGTGGCTGGTGACCATGTCAATGGGCCTTTGAAGGGAACCTCCAGGGTATCCCTTTGGCATGACTCCCCCAACTGTGATTTCTTTAAACAGTTGATCTAGGGCAAAATCCTGTCCTTGCTGCACCCAACCCTCGATTGCACTGACATTAGACTGATCCCGTAGCTCTAACCTGAAGTAGGGAGCAACACCAATTGCGTCAATACCGGCCTCCTCATAGGACAGTCCCGTGGACTCAATATATTCTAAAGACTGGGTCGCCAATAAATCATTTGCCACCTGCGTTCCTACAACCCCGGTCACCCGATCCTTATTCTGACCAAACACCTCATCCCAGATTTGAGCCATTTCTATGGTGCGCTGGGTATACCAGTATCGGGTGGCTTCGGCGAGATTCTCTGCATCTGGAAATTGTTGGGAACCCTGGGCCTGGGCATAGCGAGTTTGATTCAGTCCACTGTTCCAGACTTCGTTCGAATACTCGATATAGATGTCGAGATTGGGATTGAGATTGTCTTCTACATACTGAGCAAAGTTTTCAATGTATTCATCCGTTGCCAGGTGGGGAAGCGTAAACCACGGATCAATTCCGGTCTGGTTCGCTAACTCAACCAAAATTTCGACGGGAACTCCTTCTCCAAAATAGTTCGCGCTCTCAATGTCAGGACGATCGTCCCAGTCGCTAATCTGGGAATTATTGGTAGACATCCAGTCCATGAAACGCATAACCTGATAACCCTCTAGACTCTTGAGGAAATCTGGATTGAAGGTTTGTGATTCAGCCAGGTTTTCATATTCTGCCGGGATGATTTGAATGTTGCGAATGTAGTTGCCATTATTGTTTGGGTCAGTTTCCGTGATAGTCAAACCGGGGGTTTTATTGGGCTCGATATTGACTATATCTCGACCGGGCACGGAAGCCGATTTGTCTTGTTTAACGGCACCAGTGTAGCCAATTGTGCCTTCACCCTCATAGAGGACAACAAATTGCCCTCCGAGATTGTTATTAGGAAATGAAGTTCTAACACTGGTATCCCCATCTAAAGAGGTAACCCAACCGTCTGCATCAAAGCTGACCTGATTCTCACTGCCGCTGATGCTCCAATCTCGAGAACTCTTGAAATAATCAATGAATGGAAACTGCGGAGAAGAGTTTGAAATCCCATTCAGATTAGTACCTATGGGGAAGGATGGATTGTTCATGATCGGCGTTTAAATGAATAAAAACTACAGAATGATCTTGCTTAGACAAAGTCAAACTTTTGAAGATAGCAATGAGACTGACTGTATCCAACCCCCAGATACCTGCACCCTATAGCTAAGATGTGATAGTCAGCCTTGAATGTAAGAGCATAGACATTAATCAATGCCTATTTCCCCACAAGCTTCAGAGTCAAAAATCTTGGAGACTAAAAATTGACATGCAGCAACTAAATTGCCTGCGATCGCAGCTTTAGTCTGAGTGATTTGGCACAGAAAGGAAGAGGCATACCATTACGAAACCCTGATTTAATCTGAGCCCTAGAGATCTTTGAAATCCTTCTCAGATCCCCCCTCATCAAGTTAAATCAACTACAAAATACATATCTTCTGAATATGCCAGTTCGGCAATTGTCACAATTTCCCCCCGGGCTCAACCAAATATTAATTGGAGTAAAAGGCTGGGTCGGGAGGATAAGTTTGTAGGGAGGAAATAAAGTTGGTTAACTTCATTGGCTCAAGTCCCTGATTGATCGTTTTACAGAATAGAACCTGGAAAAATGTAGTTGGATCGCAGCCAATTCAGAGTTGCAAGTGTACCTAGACTCGAAAGTTGCGCCCGTTCCGAAAAACTGCCTACAAGGAGCTTATCGCTACTTGATGCTTACAGAGGAAAGTCTGATCTCCAAATATGAGTAGCTCGTTGTGCTAGATATTTTTGCCGTGTAGCGAGCGTATTTGGATTCCATTCTTCAGCCAAAACATTTTTTGTTAGTGTGTAAACACTCTCCTGATAAGCTGTTTGCTTGATTGGATAAAGCTCATTTCCTACTTGACGATTAAGATGAGGCTCCAGAGGAGTCAGGTTCCCAATGCGATATACCATTTCTTCGATTTGAGCATCAGTGAAGCTTCGCCGCCAGTCACTACTGGGTGATTCAGGTAAGATGTGTTCAATGGAAAAACTATCTTCATTGACCTCTATATGTGACGCATCTGCCTCAAGCTTAAACAAGATATATCGTACTAGTTTCTTCTTTTGTCCTTTTGTGGAAATTGAGAGTAGGGAAAAGTCTTGTAAGAACTTCTCGTCTGAAACATAAATTGAGCGAAGATGATCAAACACCTGCTTTGGATTTGTTATTTTACCATTTGTAATTGCAATGGCTACTTTGTTATAAAGGTTTTCTAATTCATTGGGATTCAGACTACTAATAACGGTATAGCGAAAAGATAATACACACACAAATTTCAATAGGCGAGTAAAATTTTCAGGAGAAAACTTCTTATATGCTGCGAATAGAGTTGGATAGGCTTGCTTTACTCGAAATAATTCAAGTTCGCGAATATATGGTCGGTTTTCTGAGGCATCACGCCAGAACTCGTCGTTAGAGTTACTAAGAGCAATGAAAAGACTACCATAATTTTCAAGTTGATCAAGCAATTCAAATGCTTGTTGACCATCCTTTACAGATTCACGAACAACTTTAAATAGCCGTTCACGTCTCACTCTAGTCTGTTTAAGACTAAGGTAGTAACGGAGAAACTCAGGAAATTTCTCCATTTGAACTGTATTAATAATTCTTCTCCACTGCCTCTGCGCTGCTTGCAAATCATCGGGGCCTTGAAAGAGAGAAAACAAGTAATTCTTCAGTAAATCTGTTGAACTTAGTTCTATGCCTCTAGCGTTCAAAGTTTCAAACACAGTATAAGCATTTAATTCATCCTCAACATTAATCTGAATAAAAAGGAGTCTTTGAGCAACAGTATCTGTTAGAAACTCAGCCAACTTTTCCCCACTCTGAATAACATCTTCAAGTTCTTCTAAATGATTCGAAAAATACTGAAAAGCCTGCCAGAGTAATTGATTAGACTTTGAAAGTGATCTAATATTAAGTGGTTGCCTCAGATTGATCAAATTACTTTGATAAAAATCATTGTTGTTTTCGTTTAAAAGAAGCTTGCTTGAGTAACGAAGAGACCGTGGATCTTTATCGCTAAGATAAGTACGCTTGAGAATTTCTTGTCGTTCTTGATTAGCTTCTTTTTGCTTTTTTTGCTCTTCCCAGTCTACTAATTTTTGAATCCGATTAATAACAGCAATACCAATAATACTAAGAGTAGCTAACCGTTGTTGCCCATCTATGATCGTAAACTCTTTGTCTGACGTGCTAGAGTTTTGTAGAACAAGTGCGCCCATGTAATGGCTAGAATCAGGGTTCATGTGGAGTACTAGAATATCTTGCCAAAGATCCTCCCAGTTTTCCTCATTCCAGGAGTAATCGCGCTGAAAAGGCGGCACTCGGTAAATCTTGCCATTGCTGATCAAATCGCCGAAACTAGTAGTGCGCGTGTCCAACAGATTAATTCGAGCCATTAGTCAGAATGAGTGAACTAGTTCTAATCTCTAAGGTACCTGAAATCCCGGCAGGCTAACACTGCGTTGGTGCAGACGGAACAGAGGTTGTTGGTGAGAGTTCAATTAGCAAGATCCTTCAGCAAATTGTTTTAGTGACACTCTTCATGATGGTTTTGGGAATCGTCCTCTTTTGGGAGCACCAGCCACTACCATCGATTCGCTTGCGTCCATTGAACTGGCAGCCCATTCTATGTGGGTTAATGTTTGCTGGCTTTTTAAACTTCATGTGCGCTCCTTTCTTTATAGGGACAATGAATAAGCTTGGTTTTGCAGGATTTGAAAGTGGACTTGCAAAGCTGTCCCCACTTCCAACGTGGTATCTTGTACTAAGTCGTAAAGAGTTTTAAACCAACTTATAAAATTTTGGGCATTTGGATGTTGAGGATTCAGAATCCGCTCCATAACGGCTTGGTGCAATTGCCTTCCCGGTGGATTTTGCCAAGATAGCCAAGTGTAGATGTTGGCTTTGTCGGAATGTGAATCTATGAACGGTGCTCCTTTTCTCCTAGCTTCTTGAGTTGTCTCTTGAGAAAACTGCCAGAGCAGTTCATTTTCATTAGGAAGCATATATGCCAGAAAAGTTTCTAACATGCCCCGCATTTTGTTGTCGGGCATTATCCAAACTCCAAATTTGATTGTATTTGAAGTAGTATGAATTAATCCCTTTTCCGGCAAAATTTCTGGGATGTCAGGGATACCCTTTAAACAAGCTTGTCGGACACTTTGCCTTGAGGATTATCGTCAGCATCAATCATGATTCCAAGAGCAGATAATCTAGAAGCTTGTGACTCAGTTGCTATAACATCTGAGTCTACAATTTTATGATAACCATCATAATCGCGAAGATAAACGACAGGATTTGTTCTTGTTCCCCAATTAATTCCATTTGCTTCAATCAGTGCTGGTATAACTCGAACTTCCTGCTTTCCCTCAACGAGGAGCACGTTTGGATGAACTTCTGCCATTACTTAACGCACCTCAATTCCTCGTTCAGCAGCAATCACAATTTGGCGCTCGTTAAAAATAATACTTGATCGCTTTTCACGTTCAATCCTTTGAATTGTAATACCGCCTTCAGTTTCGTTTTCGGTATTCGCAATTGCCGCCAAACTAGTCCAACAGTCGCTATTATGAGTTGTAGCAAAAACCTGGACATCTAATCGCTTTGCTGTTTTCCAAATAAGCCTCCACATACCAGACATCACACTGAAGTGAAGACCCGTATCAATTTCATCAGCCAGTAAAATTCCTCCTTTGGTATTAACAATTGCCAGAGCAAGTCCTAGCATCCGCCATATACCGTCCCCCATACTGCCGATAGGGACACGCTGGTGATCGTTAGCGAGACGAACGACAAACCCACCATGCTCTGCGTCTCTATATTTTTTGAGCCAACGGTCGCAATCCGTTCAATTTTTTGCTCAATTGTTTGCAGTGCTTCATAAACCAGTTCTTCTTCAGGCGTTAGCACAACCTGATCAAATAACGGCGTTGCTGAATGATCAATGAATCATTGCGGAATCGGGACATCCCCAGAATTTGAGATTAAGTAGAAGTCAGCAACCGAATCGAGTGCTTCAGCATTTCTAC
>JAAURB010000132.1 GCA_012033335.1 Oscillatoriales cyanobacterium RM2_1_1 | reverse complement strand
TGTCAGCTCCGTGAGGGGATAAACCAGATATTGATATGCCGCTGGGATCGCCTGAATTAGCGCCAGCATCTGTTGATCGCGACCAATTACAGCAGCTTGGTGAAATTCTGCTAACCATTTGACGGCATGACCTTCAGATCTGAGGTGGTTATATCCTGGGATGGTCTGGTAGATGCTGAGGTCAAGCCATGATTTTCTTCAGGCTCCTCGGCGTAGCGATATCGGATTCCCAGGTATTGAGCCATTTTCTCAAAGATGATTGACTCTCGAAAGGGCTTACGCACAAAGTCATTGCACCCGGCAGCCAATACCGCCCCTCGATCCTGTTCAAAGGCACTGGCAGTCAAGGCAATAATCACAGTAGACTTTCCCTGGGGAGAAGCCCGAATCATCCGGGTAGCTTCATAACCATCCATCACCGGCATTCGCATATCCATCCAGATCAGATGGGGTTGCCACTGCTGCCAGACATCCACGGCAACCTGACATTGCCAGCTTCCTGCACCTGAAATCCCACCATCTTCAGTAACCGGGTCAGGAGTTGACGATTTTCCCAGCGATCGTCCACCACTAGAATCCGATAGTCCGGCTGACCGGGGACTAAACCCATAACGGCTTGGTGGAATAGCTGAGCTTGGATTTGGCTGATATTGCCAGGAGTTGCCTGGATGGAGAAGGTAAAAGCAGTTCCTTCCCCGGGGGTACTATGAACCACAATATCTCCCCCCATCATCTGGACAAATCGACGGCTAATCGGCAATCCCAATCCAGTTCCCTGCTGCGACTGACGACCAGTTTCAGATTGCATGAATACCTCAAAAATGGTGTCGAGATCTTCGGGTTTGATCCCAGGGCCAGTATCCGACACCTCAAAGTTAACCTGGAGCTGATCAGCCGTGATGATCTCAGCAGAGGTGTGCAGGGCAATTCCACCTTTCTCAGTGAATTTGATGGCATTGCTGAGTAAATTGATCAGAACTTGCCGGAGTTTGCCTTTGTCAGCCCTGATAAACTGGGGCAGATTTTCATCCCGTTCAAACTGAATAGTCAATCCCTTCGTATCGGCTTTTAATCGAAACAATTGCTCCAAAGTCTTGAGCAGATCAAAGAGATCAAAATCAGTTTCTTCTAAAACCATCCGTCCGGCTTCAATTTTAGATAAGTCCAAAATGTCATTAATTAAAGCCAGTAAATGTTCCCCACTGCTATTGATAATGCTGAGGTTTTTTTGTTGCTCGGCCTTTAAGGCAGGATCCCGCACCATCAATTGAGAGAAACCTAAAATGGCATTCAACGGGGTTCTCAGTTCATGGCTCATATTTGCTAAAAACTCGCTCTTAGAGCGGTTGGCCGATTCAGCCGCTTCCTTGGCCCGTTCTAGAACAATTTCTGCCTGTTTGCGATGGGTAATGTCACTGAGAATTATCAATTGACAGGGTTGCCGATTGAGCTCGAGTAATTCCGCTGAATAGAGAACTGTTTTGATTTCCCCGGAACGGTTGTAAAACTGGACTTCTAAATCCTGAACTTCACCCTTCTGCTGGAGTAAATTACCGATGCGATCGCGCTCTTTCTGATTGACCCAGATATTCAGGTTATGGGTTGTTTGATCCATCATCTCATCAGCTCTGTCATAGCCAAAGAACTGAACAGCACTTTGATTCAATTCAATAATTTTTCCCTCTTGGACACGGACAATGGCACTGGGATTGGGATTGCAGTGAAACGCCTTCGCAAACTTATTCTCCGACAATCGCAGGGCTTGTTCGATCTGTTGACGGTCGGCAATCTCCTGTTGCAGTTGAGCTGTACGTTCCTCAACCCGCACCTCTAATTCCCCAAAGGCATTCTTAATCTGATACCCCATGCAGTTGAAGGAATCCGCTAGAATCTCCAATTCCTGTACCCCAGTTTCCCGAACCTCCTGGTTCAAATCCCCGTCAGCCAGGGCTTCACTGGCTCGAGCCAATTGAAAAATTGGCCGGGCAATCCAGCGGGAGGTCAGATAACTGATGAAAACTGCTGGGGCGATCGCCAGCCCACAGAGCCACAGAGTCGTTCGCCGATTGGCAGCAATCTGCTCCATGAAGTCAGTTTCAGGGACAACCACCACAATCAACCAATCCAGATTCGCTTGGTCAGAGTAAGGCAGTACCTTGAGAAAATAGAGCTTCCCCACCAATTCAAACTGAAATTGCTTGACCAGGTTAGGCTGGCTCAGATTCAGGGTATTGGTAATGTATTGTAAAGTGCCACGGGTCAGGGGATCTTTGCTGTTGATTCCAGGTAGCCGTTGCATTTCATTGTTGGGATTCAGGGTATAGGGTGACTCACCCGTTGAGGTAGCCACCAGATCGCCAGATCGTTCCAGAATGAGAGCTTGACCGGATGGGGTCAGTTGCAAACTTCGTAGAAACTTGCTCAGCACCGATAGTCTCAGATCAACGGCAACCACCCCTTGCTGAGTATTCTGCTGGTTAATGGGCTGCACTGCCGTAATCCCCAAATCCCCCTGGGTAAATTCATAAATCGGGCTCCAGGTCGGCTGATCCGGGCGGGTAGCCGCTTGATACCAGGGACGGGTTCGAGGATCGTAGTCCTGTCGCAAAGTTACACTAACTGCATTTCCAGGCTGAGTCAAATTGGCAATTTGCGGATAAAACGCCTTGCTAGCGGAGGAACGCAATTGATTTTGGAGGTCTCGATGGACTCCCAAATACTCCCCGGTTCGGGTTCCCAGATAAACTCCATCCAGGGACTGAATCTGGCGCATTTGCAAGAGAAATCGCCGTTGGATGGTTGGCAGGTCAGTGAAACTAAGCTGACTAATCTGAAAGGCATCGGCATTGATCCGGGTGACGAGTAGAGCATCTTCAAGATAGTTGTCTAAGCGTTCGTCAACCCGTTTGGTTAGTTCGTCAATTAGTTGGTTGCCCAAGTCATAAATTGTAGCCTGACCGCTGCGATAGGTGAGATAGCCAGTCAAGGCTACGAAGGCCACAATTTGTGTGATCAAGGGAACCACTAAGATAACCTGTAGGGGTATCTTGAACTTACGGAATGGAATTGGTCGATGCCGCAGAGATGGGCGCATGGGGAAGTTGCTCTTTTAGGTAATCAAATTTTCTAGCCGGTTGAAGCAATGCCTTTTGACTGCTCTCCTACCCTGCTTGAATCAATCCGGAAAGCAACTGATGTCTGGGTTTCATTCTTTTTGTTTTTATTCTACCGTTAACGATAAACGTTAACATTTATTGTTATAGCAACTGTTGTATAGTTATCGTTATGATTAGCCTGACGTAATTTATTAGAAGATTGATGGGGGGTGAAGGAGGCAGTGCCTCCTTCCTAGGGCGAAGCCCCAGACCCCCTTCTATTTAAGAATTAATTACAACTACTTTATGATCAATTTAGGATTGCTATAGGAAAATTTTATGCCTTTTTTTAGAAACTATCAGTTTAGAAATTCTGTCAAAGAAAAACTTGTTCAAATTTATGCAACCTTCGAATATAGTGCAAATCATCCTTATACAATTTTAAGTAGAATTGCTCGGGATTCTACTGTCAAATTTATCTTGAATACCTGCCCAAGAGCTGTTGCAGTTCGCACACCCAAACAACTGATGGATCTTTGCCTGACAAAGGTTTCAATTGATGGGTTATATCTAGAGTTCGGTGTCTTTAAAGGAGAATCTCTGAGATACATTGCAAAAAATAACCCTGATCAGGAAGTACATGGATTTGATTCATTTGAAGGGCTGCCGGAAGCCTGGGTTCATAATCCTCAAGGAACATTTACAACCCAGGGGAAGTTACCGAAGGTACCCCATAACGTCCAGTTATGGAGAGGGTATTTTGAAAATTCGCTGCCTAGTTGGTGCAAAAATCATGATGATGCGATCGCATTTTTGCATATAGATTGTGACCTGCGCTCATCTACTGAAACAGTCCTAACAGAGCTGGCAAACCAAATCAAACCAGGCACCGTTATTTTATTTGATGATTATTTTAATTTTCCTGGGTGGGAAGAAGATGGCCATGCCGTACTGACTGAATTTCTCAAAAAACAAAGTTTCTCAGCAGAATATATTGGGTATGGATTTAAAGAGTTGTCTATCATTGTCAGATAGGATTTTTCTTGGTACGAGATAGAACAGAGTCTGTTAAGCTTTTTAGCTCTGTTTTTGATGGCCCTGTTTCGAGCCAGACACCCCCAGCCTATCAGCGGATTGAACTTCAGGGAGCCGTGAACCACTGAGAATAACGACAAAGCCCTATGCCTTCGAGAATAAGGGTTGATTGAAATCAGTTTTCAGGGCGGAATGGGTTGCCCTGACGATTGTTCCATGGTTGTCAAGCTCAATCAGTCCATGTTTTCTTAGATCGTTGAGCCAGTCCCGAATGACTTTCTCATGAGTTTCGTAGGTCATAGCCAAACTGGCCACTCGATACCACCGAGGAGAATGCTTGACCAAGAATTTTGCGATTTCGATTTGCTTGTAATACATGACGATATGCCCCTGATGACAAAATGCACGAAGGAACAATGTATCCCCAGAGTTCCCCAAAAAGCAACCCTATCTGACACCTAAAATCATTTTTTAATGAAAAATTTATGATAATAAGGGTTTGAAAAGGGTATCCAAGGGCGAAAGAACATTGAACTTGCAACAAAAATACACCACAAAAGTACAGCAGTTTTAAATGGCAGGCTCCATCTGTGGGGCAACAACTCTGGCTTTTTGAGCCCCCCTGACACCGCTAGCGTAACCACAAGACTAGAGTCTGCAATAAACCAATCACAATCCCCAGTACTCCTCCTAAGTTAACAATAGCTTGCAATTCACTTTTGACAATGCCATTGATGCCATTTTCCAACTCCTCGGGAGACGTGGCGATCACCCGATCAATAATCACCTGATCAATATTCAGGATAGGAATGACCTGGGTCATAATATTTTCTAAATCCCGCTCCAGGTAACGCTCCAATACTAAGGCCAACTCCTGGCTGACAGTTTCTAGAGAATTGAGTACCACGGGAGAAGACTGCAGGCGCTTGAGAATCAAACTGGCAACCTGTTCCCACTCTACTGAGGCGGTCAACCCCTGAACAACATCAATCCCCTTGTCCTGAAGATACCCTCGTACAGTATCGGACATGGTTTTGCGGAGTTGCCGAACCGTAGCAACCGGCAGATTTTGCAGGGAAAGATTTTGTAACCATTCTTTCAGGCGATCGCGCACCCCCAGGGAAACAATCAATTCAGCCAGACGACGATTGCTTTCCTCCCGTTCATCCAAGCAAAACGTCCGGAGTCGGGTGAGGCTATTGCGCAGACCAAATAAATTAGCGACGACCCAGTAAGTACCGCTGGTTTTTTCCCGAAACCCTTCATCGATAATGGCAATATTTCGATCCGTCAAAAAGTCAATCAGAGCCTGACGCAGAATTTCAGGGGGAATAACGATTTGTAGAATCCAGTCCGATAGCTGACGGGCTTGTCGTTCATTGAGTTGGAACTCCAGCAGAACCCGATCAAAAATCTGGTTAAATTGAGATTCTAGAAAATCCTCCTGACGTGCCCAGGCCCGCAAGACCCTGGGAAAAGATTCGCCAATCAGATCATGTAAAATTCCAGCCAGGATCCTGGCAGTTTTTGCTTCGGTATCGGCCTTAACTTGATCGAGGGCCAATTGCAACAGCCACTGAATCGCCCCCTGCATTCGTTCTGTCTCTAATAAACGTCGGGCCAGCTTTTGTAGCTCTTCCGGAGTCAGCAGAGAGCCCATAATCGTATCTGAAACCCGCTTCGCCAGTCGTTCTTGGTTCCGAGGAATCAACCCAGGGGTGAAGGGCAACTGTCGTCCCCCCAGGTATACCGGTCGATAGGGACGAAATAACATCTTGATCGCCAGGTCATTGGTGAAATAGCCAATAATTCCCCCCAAAATTGGAGGAGCAATCAAGATCCAGCTTTCAGACCAATTCACCATCTTTTTGGACGACCAACACCCCCATCATACCCCCTGCAATTTGATAATGAGTCACCCGATGGAAACCAGATTCATGGGCAATTTCGACCTGCTCTGAGCCAATAGGAAATTTTTCTAGACTGGGGAAAATATAGGCATACTCGGCCTCCAATCCCTGACTGCGAGCTTGGGGAACCACGAAGGTATCCAGATACCATCGCTGAAATCGACTGAGCTGAGGATTGCCAGGCCGATGAAAGTCAAGTATCGCCGCTCTTGCTCCCGGCTTGAGAACCCGGTGAAGCTCCCTCAGGCTCTGGGAAATGTCAGCCACATTCCGTAGACCATAGCCCATAGTGGCGCAGTCGAAGGTTTGATCCCTAAAGGGCAAAGCCAGTACATCCGCCTCGGCCCAGATAAGGGGAGCTATAGGCAGGCTAAAAGCCAGTTCTCGACCCCGGGCGATCGCCAACTGGGCTGGCGAAAAATCTACCCCATAAACCTGTCCGTAAGGAGCCACCTGCTGAGCCAGTAACCGGGCCAAATCCCCACTGCCACAGCACAGATCAAGGGCTGTTGCCCCCGAAAAAGGCTGACACCATTTTACCGCCATCCGTTTCCAGACCCGATGGAGGCCCAGGCTCAGTCCATCATTCATCTGGTCATACACGGGAGCGATTCGGTTAAAAATCTGCTGAACGTAACCTACTTCCGGGGTCATCAGGGGTAATGGAGGGGGGTCATTCAAGAATTGTGCCGGAGGAATGGCTTAACTTCCACAGCACTGAAGCACTAGGGCAATTTCCTGGGTGGCCAGGTTAATCGTTTCTAAATCCTCTGGCTCAAGCTGGCAGGGGTTTTGCCATTGCAAGGAGAGGAGGGCGATAATCTGCTGTTGATACATCACCGGGGTACAGATATGGGCTTGAACCCCAGAGGTTTGGTAATGATCTACCCCTGCCAGGGTTTTGTCATTTGGGATATTCAATACGGCCTGAAGAGTTTGGCTGCTCAAGGCTGCCTTGGCCAAAGGATCGCCCGCCAACCAGTTGGTCAGGGTACCAAATGAACTGTAAGCCCCCTGCAAAGTGCCCAAGGTATTGGCTTTAACCTGTTGAAGAATGCAGCCGTCAGCCCTCAGGGCAGAACAGACTGCCTGGGCCAAGGACTCAAAGATATTCTGTGCATTTGCCCCCGATTGGGTCGTCTGCATCAGGGTTTCTAGCAGCTTGGTTTGCCCTCGAGAACGCTGAAGCTCGGCTGTTCGTTGATTCAGGAGCTCATAGGTTTCCGCTGCCCGCTGAACCACGACCTTGAGTTCGTTGGGATCCCAGGGCTTGGTGATGTATTTGTAAACCTGACCAGAGTTAATCGCTTCCACCAAATCCTCAATATCGGTAAAGCCCGTGAGGATGATCCGCACCGTATTGGGGAACTGGGGAACTGTCTTGCTCAAAAACTCGGTTCCCTTCATTTCTGGCATTCGCTGGTCAGAGATAATGACCGCCACTTCCCCCTCCGCCTCAAGCACTTCCAGGGCTCGAACTCCACTATCAGCTCTGAACACACTAAAATCTCGCCTGAATGTTCGATAAAGCAAATCCAGGTTGTCAGGTTCATCGTCTACAACCAACATCTTGGGCTTCTTCGGTCGATTAAGGCTCATAAGTTGTCGCTTTAGTTCTGAAATTTCACGTTCCATCGGTTTCAACGTGAGAGGGGACTTGCACTACTCTCCAGTCTATCCCATTTAATCACGCTAGCCCAGAAGCAACAAACTCCCCAGTATCAGCACCAAACCTCCCAGGGCGACCCAAAGAAAACCATTTTCTAGCTGAACATCCTGACCAATCTCGGGGCTATCCGATTGATCCAACAGCCGGGTAGATTTTGGCTGGGTTCTAGGGGCAGGGTTCACCCTATAGTCTAGATAAGGATTGCGCTCAATCTGGCTCCAGTCTGGAAGTTGAATCTGATTGGCATTGTTACTCAGGACAGGGGATTCTAATACCTCTAATAACCGTCGAGCCTGCTTGCGGGTGGTGATTTGGGAGTGCTTTGTCAATTGACGACACAGGGCAACTGCCTCCGGTTCCCGCCCCAGAGCTTGATAGGCCGTGGCCAACCACAGCTGGATTTCTCCCCCGAGCGGAGAATCCCTTTGAACCTGAGCCTGGGCAGCTTCAAGATGGATCACTGCCTGTCGATAGCGACCCGCTTCAAAAGCAGCCCGACCGATGTCATATTCTAGATATTCTAAGGATTCTTCCGTATGATCTGAGGTTTGAGCTGCTTTCAGATTCTCTGGATTGGTCGGGTTCCCTGGGTTCTCTGGATTTACTGAATTTTCTGGGGTCACGGCAAAATCTAAAACTCGTCATAGCTGCCCTGGGGCATTTCTTCCTGGTTATCCCGTTTGGATCCCAGCAGTTCCAACTGATCAACCCGGATTACAGGTTTGGAGCGGGGAAGTCCTGTTGTGCGATCGTTCCAGGAATCAAACTTTAAAGCCCCCTTAATGCCAATCAGGCTACCCTTTCGGACATAGTTGGCCGCCACCTCAGCGGTTTTGCCCCAGAGTTCTAGGTCAAACCAGTCGGGTTCATCAGTACGACGAGTGCGGCGATTCACCGCCAGGGTGAAGTTACAGACTACGTTGCCGGATTCAAAGTGCTTAACCTCAGGGTCTCTACCTGCTCTGCCGACCAAAGTAACAATGTTTAAGCTCATAGAAGCAATGGCTAAAAATTAAGATCTTCTAGATTTCTAGATTTAGATTGACTGGATTTACAGTACGCCTATTCTACTATAGCGATCAGATCTGAACCGTTAATTGGTAATTGGCCAGAGGGGCCACCTGTTCATTTCAGGGAATCTACTTTACAGAATCTTTACATTTGACCGGGCAATCTTTAAAAAAACCCCTGCTCTCTCTTGGGATTGTCAGGTTAGGATCAAAGCAAAATGGCAGGACTTTATGAGTCTGTTCTTCTCTCAAAAACCTAAGGGCCGTCGCTTTTTTGCCTGGGTTTGCACTACCACCCTTGTGATGTTGATTAGTTTTATTCCGGCGCGATTGGTGATTTCTTCTATCCTCGCGCCCCAACCTCAGGCAATTTTTACCCTGGGGGGTGGGCCAGAGCGGGAACAGTTCACGGCTGAGTTCGCCAGATTTCATCCTGATTTGAGAGTTTGGGTTTCCTCGGGGATTTCGCAAGGCTCTGCTGAGGAGATTTTTGAGTCTGCAGGAGTGAATCTGGAGCGCGTCAAGTTTGATTATCGGGCCCTGGATACGATTGAGAACTTTACGACCATGGCGGCAACGTTTAGAAAAGCTGGGGTGCAGCATGTCTATCTGATCACCTCTGATTTTCATATGCGGCGTTCAAGGGCGATCGCGACTATTATTTTTGGGAGTCGGGGGATCACGGTAACTCCCGTACCGATTGCATCAAAGCATCAGCCTGAGCCTACTCTGAAGGTTGTTATGGATATTGGGCGGGCATTGATCTGGCTTCCGACTGGCTGGACAGGGGCGGAATTTGCTAAGGATACCAAAGCAAAATTCGCTCAGGTTGCAGACAAGATCAATGGGTTCAAGCAGCTCTACAACTGGAGCTTACAATCTCGGCAGTCCACCGACTCAGAAGATTCTAGGGTGCTTTCTCAGCAATCCGCTGACCTATAGACCTGTAGTTTCTGTCTACAGCGTTTCCAATGCTATTGAAGTGCGGGAGTTAGTAATACTGCCCGCTCCCAACTCTTAAATCCGAACCTGACGGGATTAAAAATCGCTAAATTCTTCATCTTGAGGAGAGTCGCTGGATGGATTACTCTCTCGCAAGATTTCAGAAAATTTCAGGCCGATTTATCTCAATTTTAAAGATCCTAAATCTAGCCCATATTTAAGTCTTCCATTGAACTGAACCGGCCTACTGACTAAGTAGCTAGGCACAATTAACCAGAAGATACATGTAGGGGGTCTGGGGCTTTGCCCCCTTCCTGGGGCAAAGCCCCAG
>JAAURB010000032.1 GCA_012033335.1 Oscillatoriales cyanobacterium RM2_1_1 | reverse complement strand
TTCCTGGGGCGAAGCCCCAGACCCCCTTCCATTTAACAATTAATTACAACCACCTACTTATCAAACACCTCCTATTTGAGATCAAGCTTAGAATGAATCAAGGTGGCCTGCTCTGCAAGCTTAATTAACTGACCCGGACTGGTAGATAAATTTGCTCGAATTCGGGAAATTCGATAGGGATCCCGCAGTTTAGTCGGCCTGGAAATTACGTCATCGTATAGATATCCAGTCAGGTAATATTGGGGCATGGCTTTCTCGACCCGCCTGGAGACTTCCCCGAACGGATAAGCAAAATGGGCAGCCGTCCAGCCTCTAGTGTCTAAATCATCCAGGCAGGTTCGCAACGAGGTTTTGGCCAGGGATAAATCCTCCTGGAGGGCTTTAAACTTCAAGCGAGTTAATTTCTGATGGGCATGGCCGTGGGATTGGATATCATAAAATCCCCAATTGTAACCTTCTCGCAGCTCTTCACAGCTCATGTGGGGCAGATAGCCTACCATCTTGGCTCCCATGTACTTTGAGTTGACAAATAGGACGACTTTGGCAATTTCTCCGTAGTTTCTCTCCAGATCCTTGAGAATCGGCAGAACATTTTTGTAGGCACTGTAATAACCATCATCAAATGTGATCATCACCGGTTTACGATTCCAGTATTTCTCCGGAATGGGCTCAGATTTTTGAATGAAATAGGTATACAAGTCCTGGGTTGAGAGAAACCAGTAGTTGTGGTCAACCAGGTAATTCAAAAAAGGGTAGAGATTTTGCTTCGTATAGTCACTGTCAAATTGAGGCCGCTGCGGGGGAATTTCATGACTATCTTTCAGGTCAATCACATCATGAAATCCAAAAATTGGTACCCTGACTATATCTGGCTTCCGAGTCGCTCCAGTTAAGGTCAAGCTGATGGCAAACAACAGCAATAAGCTGATTAATTGTTGTATGAGTCGAGAACCAATGGTCAATTGAAACGGTTGTCGGATCAAGATTATTCTCCTATTTATCAATTCCCAAAGTTTAAGATCAGGCTGGGCTGGGCATGGCCGTACTTGAACTAGAAAGTTTCAGGCTCAGGTTTTTGAAGGGTTGTTATGGGAATTCCTTTTGACAGAACTGTTCATGTAAAACTCCCCAGGCAAGCTCAATGCACTTACAGGATATTAACTTGTCCATGACCCTGAATGCATCTAGATAAAACCAAAATAGGTAGCATTTAAGTCCAGGGGATCCGCCCCCGCCACAATTGCAATAATCTCCCGACCCCCCTGGGAATTAATAAAAATAATTGCTGTTCCAATCACTGCCTGACCTGGAAAACTCACCAGTAAATCCTCAAATCGATTTAGTTCATATTGGCTACTATTTCCCGGTAATAGGATTTGATCTTCCTCCGGATTAAAGTCACTGATTAAAGTCACCCCAGCCCCCCGACGACTAATACCAGTAATCGTATCATCGCCGCGATCGCCCAGAATCACATCACTGCCGCTACCGCCAGACAAAATATCATCCCCCGCTCCACCATAGAGGGTGTCATCGTTTTGATCCCCAAATACCGTATCGTTGTCGATATTGCCAAAGAGAACATCCGATCCGCCGCCCCCGTAAACGCTATCGAGTCCCACGTCCCCAAAAATAGTATCATTGCCGATATCTCCAATCCCAATATCATCCCCCTGACCGCTAAACAACAGATCATTACCAAATTCTCCATTGAGAAAATCATTGCCCGTGAAGCTAGAGACAGTATCATTGCCGGAGCGGCCATAGATGAAGTCATCATTCAAGGTTCCCACCAAGGAGTCAGAACCCTGGGTACCGCGCTGGGTTGCCGGGGGCTGCAGCAGGGCGATATCAAGTTGATCGGCGTTATTTCTTAAGGCAAAGGAGTCCGCTCCCTCTCCCCCCAGCAATGTATCAATCTCTGCTGTAATCAGAATCGGTGCAGGATTAGTGGCCACAAAATTAACTTGGATTTCATCATCCATTGAGTTTGAACCCCCCAAAAAAACTATTAATTCTTGACGATATCGAGCCAAATCGACCAGTTGTAAATTGACAACCGGATCAAGCCCGGAGAATGGGCTGCAAATTATGATCGATAAACTGGTGAATAAAGTTCCCTGAGAGAAAAACCAACCGCGATTCATACTCACTTAATCTGGCTTAATCTGGCTTAATCTGGCCTGTAAAATTGGTATCAACTTAAGGCATAAGGGTGGGGCATGGAGGGCTTGACTCTCCCGTTAAAATCATCCCATCTGATGGGTACTCCTGGGTTAATCAGATTAATTGAGGGCTATGGCAGCATCCTATCAAGTTAACTTGATCTGAATCAAGCCAAGCTGATCCCCTGAAGAAACCCCAAGGGTGCTGTATCAAAGACCCACTCTAAACCTCGGCTGTTGATCGCCTTTACCAACAGAATATCTTGAAGTACCAATTCAGGTGCAGCAAATTCACACGACCAGAGCCATGAACTCCCTGATCCCTGAGGCACCAGAACGGGGGGACTTTGATGTACCAAGTTCCCATTCACCAGTACCCCGATCTGTTCAATCTGGCTATTGGGATTGATTTCCGAGATATAGCCCTTGAGATGTAAAACACCCTCGGCAGTCAGTTGACAATGCTCTAAACGCCCTTGAGGATGATGGCCAAAGTTCAGGGTTGAGGGGTCTGCCAGCGGGGAGGGGGAAACAATGTACAAATCCTGATAGCGACAAATTCCTTGAGGAATCCGATAATAGCTAGCCTGACCCTGGCTAATCATCTGTAACACCTGACCCACAAAGGTTTCTCCTACATAGGTCGTACCGTAGTCTTGCACATCGAGGGAACGACTTTCACTCGCGGGAACAAACAGTAACGCCGAAGCCTGAATCCGCAAATGTTCCGGCAAGAGGGCCCGATCATGGACACTAAACAACAGCAATCCCCCTGGAGCAATCAGACCATAAAGTACCCGCATCCAATCTATGAAAGTTTTCTCTGGCATGTGACTGAAGAAAGAACAGGCCAGAATACAATCAAATGGAGCCTGGGGCGGATAATCAGCGGGAATAGACTCAGAAATGACTCCATTCACCTGGAAGTTAGTCACTTGAAAGGTCACAGCAGAGGCCAGAATATCAGAGACCCAAACCTTTTGAGGGGGGAGTTCCTGGATCAGGAATCGGGTGAAACGACCATAGCCACTGGCAAAGTCAAGAAATCGGCTAACCCGCTCAAATCCCTGAAAGTGCCAATTGACAATCGAACGAACCCCATCTAGAATCCGGCAGCCATTGAAATAGTAGCGAACGGCAGCCCGTTCTGGGAACTGCTGATTTTCCAGGGCAAACAGGTACATCTCATCCTGGTTGTTGATGGCAGATTGAAAGCTTTGGGGCGACCTCACCTGATCCTGAATAAACCTCACCAGGGCAGGATTCTGGATCACGGGGTCAAACGCATTGTTCATATTACCAGAGAGTCAAATTAGGGATGACGAGTTGGAGTTCTCCGGACAATCCAATAGCTGACAGAAAGAGAAAATACCACGGCAGCCAGCCCCACAATCTCTAAACCCGTGGTTTTATCCAAATCCAAAAGGATAATTTTACGGGCTATGGCAATGAGAGACGTGACAATTACCAATTCCACCTGAATCACATGGCTGGTGAGATAAGATGAAATGTTTTCTAAAATCTCTAACGCAATCAGCAAATTGAGAAATAGACCAAAGACTTCAAATAAAGTTTCTTTAAACACCAGACTGGGATCAAACAATAGCTCTTGAGCCAGAAACAGAATTAAATGAGCCGTTGCTGAAAGAATGATTGCCACCATGGCCAGGGAGAGAATTTTAGAAACAACAACCTGAATCTGCCCCAGAGTCTGGATAAAATTCTCGTCTTTCATCAAGATATCAAGCTGTTCAATGAACTTTCTCAAGGGAACCTGTCAAAGGGGTAAAGTTAATGATTAAAGTTGATGGCTTAAGTCAGCTTTACAATCTAGAACCTGAAGCCTTATCCAGGATAGAGCATCGCTTTTCTCCATCATCAGAAAACTCCATGGGTCAATTGCCTAATTATTATCTGTTAAATTCAGCTCCAGGGAAACTGAATCCTTTAAAATCCTCCCAACGGTTGTTTCGGGCGATCGCCTTACTCTGTGTTGCGATGCTGTTTCTAGGGTCAGTCACCCTCTGTGTCACCCCGCCCCAGCCAACCCCAGACGTGCCAATTCCCCTGCAGGGCAAGCAGAAAGTCATCATTGCAGGGGACAGCATCACTAAAGCCGGGGGCCAGAATGGGGGATTTGTCTGGCTCATGCAACGCTATCTGGACACCCTCTATCCCCAGCAAAAAATTGAGCTGATTGGGGCTGGCGTATCTGGCAACACGGCGATGGATCTGGCGGCCCGCTTCCAAGCCGATGTTCTAGGGCAAGATCCAGATTTAGTCGCCATCGAGATTGGTACCAACGATGCTTTACAGAATCTCCAGGGTTCCAGCCCAAACCCGCAAACAACTCCAGCCTTCTATCGCCAAACCCTGACTCAGTTGGTACAGGCAGCTCAATCCCGCCAGATTCCAGTAATCTTGCTCTCGCCGATCCTCGTGTCTGAAACAGTCAACAGCCAGGATAACCGTCGGCTAGCTGAATATGTTGCAGTGATGCAAGAGATTGCCATTCAGCAGCGGTGTCAGTTTATTAACTTGACGATTCCTTTTCGAGAGGTGCTTTTGACCTATCAGCGCTATGGTGGGCAGGCTCAAAATTTGCTGACGCGAGATGGCATTCATCCCAATAGCGCCGGACATCAAATTATCGCCTATACCCTGCTCAAAGGCTGGGGCATTCCCGAGCAACGACTGCAGAGTCTCCGGTTGCAGCCCTCCCGATAAGTTTGATCTTCTTTCGATGTTCTTTTGATTATCCTCCACTGACCGGAGGAATCAACACCACTTCGTCCCCATTGTTTACCGGAGTTTCAGGGGTAACAAACTGAAAATTGATCCCAAAGCGGGTCAGCGATCGCCACTGTTCTAGTTCAGGATGAGCCTGGATGCAATGGTCAAGCACTTGGGCAACAGGAGTTGCAGAGGGGACTTCCAGGGTGAGTTCAGACGTACCATAGGCTTCCTGATAAGCCGCAAAAAGCTTGATGGTAATAGTCACTAGGTCAGACATAAGCCTAAATTATCTATAGGGGATTATCTGTAAAGAAGTTGGGAATGGAAGATAAACTCGAAACGAACTAGAAATGAACATGGGACTGACTTTGATAAAACCCGTGAGTAGAACCCGTAAGTAAAACCAGGATGTGGCCAGTTATTCGGATATGATGGTCAGATAGACAACCCTTTTGATCAACTTGAGATAGTTGACCCTCACCCCCAAGCTTCTAGCTTGTCCTTTTAAGATGCCTAAAGTTCTTGTCATTGCCAATGGTAAAGGTGGAGTTGGCAAAACAACAACAGCAATCAACTTAGCTGCAATTTTAGCAAATCACTTTTCTACTTTGTTGGTCGATTCTGATCCCCAGAACTCTGCAGCTTGGTGGTCTGAACAGGGGGAAATGCCCTTTGAGGTGGCCTCAGAAACGAATGCTGGTCTGTTGAAAAACCTGAAGCAAATCCAGGAGTTTGAGCTGATTGTCGTGGATACTCCCCCTGCCCTGCAGTCGGAGGTGCTACAGACTGTCATTCAAATCGCCGACTATCTGGTGTTGCCCAGCCAACCGGCACCGATGGACTTGATAGCACTAATTGAAACGGTCAAGCAGGCGATCGCCCCAACTCAGATCCCTCACCGGGTGCTCCTGACCAAGGTTGATCCCCGCAGCCTAGGGGATGCGATGGAAGCTCAAAAGTCCCTGCAAGATACGGGGATTCCAGTATTTGAGAATTTTATCCGAGCCTATAAAGCCCACGAACGCTGTCCCTTGGAGGGAGTTCCAATTATTCACTCTCGCAGTAAAAATGCCCGAGAGGCGGCTTCGGATTATCGCCGGGTAGTCTCAGAGCTGTTGATCAATCTCCACTAGCTGGGGTGTTTCCCTGCTTGAGGATGAGGTTTCAAAATCTTGCTCTCGCTTTTTGCCAAGATTGATTGAGGACTGCTACAGAGTCAACTGTCAAATATAGGATCAAGGCTTGGGTAAGAGGGATAGTCCGGTTTCTGAATCGAATAACTGTAGTTTATCAACCATGACTTCCAGCCAGAGTAGATCCCCAGCAGTCACAGCAAATTCCCCTGAAACTCGCACTAGAATCTGAGCTGATTTGGTGAGAGAAAAATTCCTGGATTGAGGCTGAACCAACTCTCCGTAAACTAGTTCTCCATAAACCAGGGTTTCATGACCGAGGGATTCCAGGCGATGCACTCGGATTTTCAGACGATTCAAGTTTGCAGTTGAATCTGATGTTAAATCTAACTTCAATTCCAGAGAATTAACTCTGAAATGCTCAGGACGAATGCCTAAAATTATAGATTTTTGATCATAGGATTGCAGCGGATGCTCCCAGGAATAGGGCAAAACAATCTGAAAACCGGGATGAGTCAGTAACAAGGTTTTAGTGTATTGAACGGAGAGGAAATTCATCGGCGGAGAACCCATGAATTCGGCCACAAATCGATTGGCGGGAGTATTGTAAATTTCCAGGGGAGAGGCGATCTGCTGAATCTGACCTCGATCCATCACGGCAATCCGCGACCCCATGGTCATGGCTTCTGTTTGATCGTGGGTGACATAAATTGTTGTGATGCCTAAATCCCGCTGCAATTCGACAATTTGGGCTCGGGTTTCGGTGCGTAATCTGGCATCTAAATTAGACAGGGGTTCATCCATGAGAAATACCTGGGGATTGCGGGCGATCGCCCGTCCTAGAGCCACCCGTTGTTTTTGGCCGCCGGACAATTCCTTGGGATAGCGCTTTAATAAAGACTCAATTTGGAGCAGTTCTGCCACCCTGAGCACCCGATCCGAAATGGTTTTTTGCTGCTGAGCCTGGAACCCTGATCCAGCAGGCAATTGCCGACCCATACGGCGCAATCCAAAAGCGAGATTGTCATAAACCCTGAGGTGGGGATACAGGGCATAATTTTGAAAGACCATGGCAATATCCCGGGCCTTGGGGGGTAAATTATTGACCAGGGTTCCTCCAATCCAGATATTTCCGGCGCTCAAAGGTTCCAACCCGGCAATCAATCGCAGCAGGGTACTCTTACCACAACCTGAAGGGCCAACCAAAACCAGGAACTCCCCCGCTTCTGCGGTCAAATTAATCTGTCGCAGAACAGCTTGAGGTACCGTTAATTCTGGGTTTGAACAATCTGATTCAGCTAGATTTTTCTGGAACTTCTGTGGAGATGGTTGGAAAGTTTTATAAACATTCTCTAAAAGAACTTTTGCCATACTTGATTAATTGTCAAAACCGTTGCCAAAACCACTGCCAAAACCCGAAAATCCAGCCCAACGTTACCAGTAACTTCCTATCCTAACCCTTGACCAGAATAATTTTTTCATTGCGGTCGAGCTCAAAGGGGCGATCGCCCGGAGCCCTCAGGATATCGTCAACCCCAGACCGAATGATCCGATTTTCGCTGGTGAGCAGATGAACTTCTTGTTCTGGATGGGCTGCTACCATGCCAATGAGCTGATCTTTAGGGGCTTTGAATTGGAAGATCTGGGTACCAATTGCCCCTCGACTACTTTCGCGCACCTGCTCCAGGGGCAGGTATTTGAGATAGCCCTGCTCAGAAATCAATAGTAAATTGCTATTCAAACTCAGGGTGAGACAGCCCACCAGTTGTTCTTGCTTTCGCAATCGGGTAGCCTGGGATCCCTGGGCTGTTCGTCCCATGGCTGGCAACTGGTCGTCATTAATCTCAAATCGCAGCAACCGTCCCCCGGAAGAAGCCAGAATCAACTGTTCCCCCAGTTGACAGAGATTGACTGAATTGAGCTCATCATCGTCCTTGAGCTTGACAATGGTCACTCCCCGATTCGTCAGATCAGCTAGTTCACTCAGGGCAAGGCGCTTAATTTTTCCCTGCTGGGTCAGAGCAATCAGATCCGTTTTTTCGGGGTGTCTGGCCAGAATCAAATGGTCTAAAATCAGTTCTTGACGGCTAACGGGAGCATCTTTGAGGGCAGAAGGGGGCAATAGGGTGATTAATGGCGTGCCTCGAGCCCGACTTGACGTGGCTGGAATCTCCCCGACCTTGAGGGGATAGACCTTGCCCGTTCGCATGACAATAATCAAATCCTCCCCAGTGGTGGTCTGGTAAGTCTGCACTGGAAAATCATCCCCCTCCCGGGCAGTCGCAGAATTGCCCGGGTTACGGGACTTGGCATCGGCAGCTTTGGGGGAGAGGCGACGGGCATAACCCCGATGGCTAAACTCCACCACCGTGTCTTCATCGGGGGGCATCAAAGCCTGAAGAATTTCTTCTGGTGGTGCTTTAGCTGATGGCGATGATGGAGCTTTGGGTTTACCGGAGGATTTAGCGGCGGGGGACTCGTTTTCCTCGAGGGAAATCAGCCGGGTGCGCCGAGGATCGCCGAATTTACGCTTCAAGGCCCGCAGATCTTTCTTTAAAGCTTTTAACAATTCCGGGCGTTCTTCAATTAAGCGGCGCAATTGGGCAATGCGCTCCTGCAACTGGGTGAATTCATCCCGGAGTTTTTGCTGTTCTAGACCGGTCAACCGCCGCAGGGGCATGGCCAAAATCTCATTGGCTTGTAGCTCACTCAGATCTAGCCGTTCCTGTAACGTTGCCCGGGCAGTGGTGCCATCAGGAGAATGACGAATAATCTCAATTACCTCGTCTAGAAAATCCAGGGCCTTGAGCAACCCTTCAACAATATGACAACGCCGTTCTGTCGCGGCCAATTCATAGGTATATTGCCGGATTAAGGTCTGCTCTCGGAAACTGAGAAATTCCTGGAGGATTTGCTTCAGGGTTAATTGCCGGGGCTGCCCCCCGACAATGGCCAGGAAAATGGCCCCAAATCGGGACATTAAATCGGTCTGCTGATAGAGATGATGCAGCACAATCTGAGGATTGGCTTCGCGCTTGAGCTCTACTACGACGCGCATCCCCTCGCGATCGCTCTCATCCCGAATATCTGAAATCCCATCTAGTTTACCGGCATTGACCAACCCCGCTACTTTCTCAATCCAGCCCGCCTTGTTCACCTGAAACGGCAGCTCGGTGATGATAATGGCTGTTTTGGTGCGGCGGCGTTGACCTGTGGCGATCTCCTCAATTCCCGCCACTCCTCGTACCACAATACTGCCCCGTCCCTGGGTGTAGGCATCGGTAATTCCCTCAGTCCTGACAATCTCCCCCCCAGTGGGGAAATCAGGGGCCGGAATCAACTGGATTAATTTTTCATCGGTCAAATCAGGGTGATCAATCAAGGCAACCAAACCATCGATCACTTCCCCCAGGTTATGGGGCGGAATATTGGTTGCCATCCCCACGGCAATACCCGAACTGCCATTGAGGAGCAGGAACGGTAACTGAGCGGGCAAGATCGTTGGTTCTTGTTGGGAGCTATCAAAGTTATCAATGAAGCTCACGGTGGCCTCTCCCACCTCTGCGAGCAGGGCTTCATTGCCAATTGGGGCTAAACGAGTTTCCGTATATCGCATGGCGGCGGGGGGATCGTTATCCACAGAACCGAAGTTGCCATGGCCTGCCAATAAAGGATAACGGGTCGAAAACTCCTGAACTAATCGCACTAGGGCATCATAGACCGACTGATCCCCATGGGGATGATATTTGCCTAAGACATCCCCAACAACCCGGGCACACTTGCGATAGGGTCGTTCTGGAACCAGACCCAGTTCGTGCATGGCGTAGAGAATTCGGCGATGTACCGGTTTCAAACCATCTCGCACATCCGGCAGTGCCCGTCCTACGATTACACTCATGGCGTATTCCAGGTAGGATTGCTGCATTTCAGTATGCAGGGGGGTTGCGATAACTTGTCCAGAGAGAAGGTTTAACTGTTTAGCCATGAGCATCAGCGGGTTGAGCGGTTAGCACTACGAGTAAGGTGAGAGGGGTATTGGAAGATTGGTGGACTGAATGATCTGACAATGCTTCACAGACTTAGTGAATCTATCAACACACCGAAGATCATTCCCTGAATCTAATCCTATCTGAGTGACCAACTATCACAGAATAGTCACAATTACAGCCAGACATCCTGGCCTCAGGGAAGTGCCGGAAAAAACTTTGTGATTCAAAGCTGTTTACTCTAAGATCAATCAAGAACTAAAGTGCTGTCAACTAGCAACCCTGATTTTTAATGAGAATGTTTGGTTAACTAGGGCCACAAAGTTTAATTTGGAGCTTTTTTGGAATCGCTCATTGATCAGTCGGGTGTCATGCTAAGATAGCACGGCATGATCTGCAAGTGTGTCTGGCGGGAGACTCAGATGAAAACAGTGCTGATTGTAGAAGACGATCAGGTTAATGCCCGCGTCTTTTCGAAAATCTTGACGAAGCGAGGCGGGTTAGCGGTCAAGCATACAGAAAATGTGGAAGAAGTGATTCGAGTTGCCCAGGCAGGAGAGGCAGATCTGATCCTGATGGATGTTTCTCTGGCTCGCAGTGTCTATGAGGGCAGATCCGTCGATGGGATCGAGATTACCAAAATCCTCAAAGCCGATCCCAGAACCGCCAAACTCCCGGTAATTCTGGTGACTGCCCATGCCATGGCCGGGGATCGGGAAGATTTTCTCTCCAAAAGTGGTGCAAACGACTATATTTCTAAGCCCGTCATTGACCATCAGGAGTTTGTTGATAAAATCAAGACCCTGTTGCAGGATTAGCCAGATTCTTGCAGTCGTATAGCTGTCTGATTGTTTCCTGGGGACTAAGATTCCTGCACCACTGTTGAGGGGATCGAGTCAGCTAGGTGACATTCAGCCTGGTTATAGACTTCTTGTTTATAGCGGCATGTGGGCTGGAAGACCTTTTTTCTCCTTTCCAACCTGAGTAGTGACAAATAGACTAAAATACTGCGCTTCTCACACTGCTGGAATAGGGATTAAAAATCGCTATATTATGAATAGGATTATGAATAAGTTTTAAGCAGGACTTGACAAAATGCGTGTGATTTTGATGACCGGAAAGGGGGGTGTTGGTAAAACCTCCGTTGCGGCGGCAACAGGTTTACAATGTGCCCAGTTGGGTTATAAAACCTTAGTCCTCAGCACTGATCCAGCCCATTCCTTGGCCGATAGTTTTGATATGGAGCTGGGTCATGAACCTGTCCGGGTCAAGGAGAATCTTTGGGGGGCTGAACTCGATGCTCTGATGGAGCTAGAAGGCAACTGGGGAGCTGTCAAACGCTACATCACTCAAGTCCTGCAAGCTCGAGGGTTGGATGGGGTTCAGGCGGAGGAACTGGCAATTTTGCCGGGAATGGATGAAATTTTCGGTCTGGTGAGAATGAAGCGCCACTATGATGAGGGGGTGTTTGATGTGCTAGTGATTGACTCCGCCCCCACTGGAACTGCTTTACGCCTTCTGAGTTTGCCAGAAGTTGGCGGATGGTACATGAGAAAATTTTACAAACCGTTACAGGGAATGTCGGTAGCCCTCAGACCCCTAGTAGAACCAATTTTCAGACCCCTGACCGGGTTTTCCCTGCCTGACAAAGAAGTGATGGATGCCCCCTTCGAGTTTTATGAGCAGATTGAAGCCCTGGAAAAAGTCCTAACTGACAACACCAAGACCTCCGTTCGGTTAGTGACCAATCCAGAAAAGATGGTGATTAAAGAGTCCCTACGAGCCCACGCTTACCTGAGTTTATATAATGTGGCAACGGATTTAATTATTGCCAATCGGATTATTCCAGACACGGTCACCGATCCATTTTTCAAGCGCTGGAAAGAAAATCAGCAACAATATCGCCAGGAAATTCACGACAACTTCAGTCCCCTTCCTGTTAAAGAAGTGCCTCTCTATTCCGAGGAAATGTGTGGTTTAGAGGCTCTGGAACGTCTGCGGGAAACCTTATACCACGAGGAAGATCCAACTCAAGTGTATTATAAGGAAAACACGATAAAAATTGTTGAAGGGGGCGATCATTACAGTTTAGAGCTGTATTTGCCTGGGATCCCAAAAGAACAAGTTCAACTGAATAAAACTGGAGATGAATTGAATATTCGCATTGGCAATCATCGACGGAATCTAGTCCTGCCTCAAGCATTGGCGGCTCTGCAACCCACTGGGGCAAAGATGGAGGATGATTACCTTAAGATTAAATTTGCTCAAATGGCGAAAGTTTAGTAAGAATTGGGTGGCGGTTTTCAGCAAAACTGTTGCCATCCCTATTGCCATGAATAAATAGAGTTACAGCAATTCCAAATTATTGGTGAAATAGGAAGAGGGGGGCATTGCCCCTCTTCTTTGAAACTTAAGCCCCAAAACCTGCTCTCACTTTCACTGGCGACTTACTTTTGCTTTGCAGACATTTGATGCGCTTTGGGTCTCTTTCCCCATTTCATTTCAGCAAACATTTGTAGTAATGTAAGGCAACTTCAACTCTGCTGTCAGATCAGGAACTATTCAAGTTCCCATTGCTACATCAAGGAATTTTCTCATGGCATATGTGAATGGCGTAATGATGCAATATTTCCATTGGTACATTACTGTAGAACAAAACCTGTGGAATGAATTGAGCAATCGAGCCCAAGCCCTGGCTGATGCTGGCTTTACAGCAATGTGGCTGCCTCCTGCCTACAAAGGTTTGAGCGGCGTTCACGACGTAGGTTACGGAGTGTACGATATGTTTGACTTGGGGGAATTTGACCAGAAAGGCACGATTCGAACCAAGTACGGCACGGTTACTGAATATCTGAATGCGATCAGTACCCTCCACGATCACAGTCTTCAAGTTTATGCCGATGCGGTACTAAACCATCGTATGGGGGGAGATGAAACAGAATTGGTCAAAGCGACTCCATTTTCCCAGGATGACCGCATTCATCCCAAGGGGCCAATGCAGGAGATCAAAGCCTATACTTACTACAACTTTCCAGGTCGCCAGGGCAAGTATTCAGATTTTGAGTGGCATTGGTGGCACTTTGATGCGGTGGATTGGAACGTTTACACTCAGGAACTGGGTACCGTTTATCTCCTGGAAGGCAAAAGCTTTGATGACTATGTGGCCCTGGAAAAAGGCAACTTTTCCTATTTGATGGGCTGCGATCTGGACTTCCAAAGTCCTGAGGTTCAAGCTGAAACGATCCGCTGGGTGAAATGGTATCTTGATACGACCCAAACCGATGGTTTTCGTTTGGATGCGATTAAGCATATTTCTTCCTGGTTCTTTCCTCTGTGGCTGGATGCGGCGGAAAAATATGTGGGTAAAGATTTATTCGTCGTTGGGGAATACTGGGTTCCCGATATCAATACCTTGAACTGGTATCTGAATGCCGTGGGCAATCGCATGTCCCTCTTTGATGTGCCGCTGCATTACAACTTTCACTACGCTAGTAAAGCCGGGGGCAACTACGACATGCGATTTATTTTAAATGGCACCTTGATGCAGCAACGGCCCTGGCAGGCTGTTACGTTTGTGGAGAACCATGACTCCCAGCCCTTACAAGCCCTGGAAGCTCCTGTAGAGCCGTGGTTCAAGCCTCTAGCTTATGGGATTATTCTGCTCCGGGCCGAAGGCTATCCCTGTGTGTTTTATGCTGATTATTATGGGGCGGACTATGAAGACTATGGCCGAGATGGCAATCGTTATCTCATCCATCTGCCCTCCCATCAGTGGATCATTGACAAATTCCTCTATGCCCGACGGCATTATGCCTATGGGCCGCAGTATGACTACTTTGACCATTTCAACACCATTGGTTGGACAAGATTGGGGGATATAGACCATCCTCAGGCCATGGCGGTGATTCTTAGTGATGGGCCAGAAGGCTCCAAATGGATGGAAGTCAGTCGGCCCAATACTCGGTTCATTGACCTGACTGAACAGATCCAAGACCCGATCTACACCAACGAATGGGGCTGGGGTAACTTTCGCTGTGGGGGAGGTTCGATTTCTGTTTGGGTAGAGGCTTAAACTCTAGATTGCTCCAAGACCCGATTAAGTTTCCCGCTTTGATAGCCCTCCAGATCCAGGGTGACATAGAGAAACCCCAAGGCTTGAAAGGCTCTGACTAACTGGGGCAAATCTGTTTCTAAAACGAAAGTCTGAATTTGCTCCGGAGGCAACTCAATCCGGGCGGTTTCTGCCTCTGAGCGCACCCGCAGATGACTCCAACCCAACTTCCGCAGGTGAATCTCCGCCCGCCCAACCCGCTGCAATTTCTCAACGGTGATCGCTTCCCCATAGGGGAATCGGGAACTAAGACAGGGCTGAGACGGTTTGTCCCACCAGGGTAAACCGAGGAACTTGGACATCTCCCGCACTTCGACTTTGGTGATGCCAATCTCGGCGAGGGGCGATCGCCCTCCCCGTTCCCGTGCCGCCTGAATCCCAGGACGATAGTCCCTCAGATCATCGGCATTCACCCCATCGATCACGTAGGGATACCCACGCTCCAAGGCGATAGGTTTGAGGGTATCATGCAGTTCACTTTTACAAAAGTAACAACGATTGACGGGATTTGAGGTGTAGTTTGGATTGGCCATTTCCTGAGTCTGAATCTCTTCATGGACAATCCCAATTTCATCGGCTTGCAACCGTGCCTCAACCAAATCCTCTGGCAATAAAGCAGGAGAAACCGCCGTAATGGCCAGGGCTCGATCCGCCAGAACATCATAGGCAACCTTGGCCACCAGGGTGCTATCAATGCCACCGGAATAGGCAATCAATGCCCGATCCATTTCACCAAATAATGTTTTTAACGTTTGCAGTTTTTGGAGAACCATTGCTACAGATCGCCTTGAAATAGAGTTACTTTGAATGTAGCATTCCTCAACTGTTCTCTACGGCCTGAGAATCGCCATTTGCATATTGAGGGCACCCTCTCAAGTTTTAGCGACGGATACGCTCATAAACACTCATGGTAAATCGATCAATATCTATGGTTCCTGACAACTGTTCTTTGCTGATCAGTTGCATTTGCGATCGCTGCATAATGTCCCAAATTTCCTGACGTTCACCCTCCGTTGAGGGCGGATCAGAATAGGCAGGATTGAAACTATCAAGCAAGATAACCCGAGGAAATTGTCGGGCTTGATTGGTTAAGCCATCCGCTAATTCAGGGGCAGGCTTTGCCAGTAACATGACCGCTGCATTGGGGTCAATATAATAGGCCAATCGCATCACATGGCCCCATCCCTGGCACTCATGGCAATCAAGGTGGGTTGGGTAATGTCCTGATTCACAACCCTGGAAACAGTTGCCATTCCGGTACGCTGGCGCAGGGTATAATCTCCAATGCTAACCGTCCCATAAAGTAACAAAAGACCCAGGACTGCCGGAACTCGCCAGCGACCTGCGGTCAGTTCCATCCAGATTCCCAGCAATAGCAAACAACCAGGCAGAATAAAGATCACACTTCGACCTGCCCCCCAGCTCAGGGTTAGATTACCGTTGACCAGATCGAGCCCTAGGGCCAGAAATACGGGAAAAATCCCTAGAATTGCCCCAGTCGCTAAACTGGGGTATTCTTGCTGACGAGCCAGACTGAGAATGCATCCGCCCATGATGATTGCGACAGCAACTCCGGCTATCAGTTGCAGAGATAGGGATAAATCAGCTCCCCAATCTCCCAAAATTAATAAATGACCCAGAGTACTTAAAAAGCCAGTCAGATGTTGAATCAATCGAGTTCCCAACTCAGTGGACAATCCAAACCGATCTAAGTCTGCATTACTCAGCTGACGAGGCAATCCCCAGACCATCCAGGGCAGGGTTAATAAAACTCCTACAACGATGGGCAACAGCGATCGCCAGGAGCGTTTGCGTTCCAGGAAAACCGCTAGAACCCCTAACGCTAGGACAAAACAGGCAAATAGATAAAAGGTCATCAGACCACAGGCCACAGCGAGAATTAAACATAAATTCCATCTGATTTGGACACTACGGGGGATAGGTTCCGGGCTTTTCCGGTGGCGAATCAGGGTCAGTAATGCCCAAGCGCTTAGGGTTGTCCACAGGACAACGGGGCAGTACATCCGAGCATTCAGGGAATGGAACAAAAAGAACGGGTTCAGGGCGATCAATGCTGCCAATAGTAAACCGCCCCGATGACCTAAAACCACTTTTCCTAAACCATAGGAACTCAGAATTGTCCCAATACTCAAAAGCGCATTTAAGCTGCGAGTTGCGGCGACTCCCTGACCAAACCACTGTAACCAGAGATGCTGACCCAGGTAAAAAAGGGGCGGATGGGGTTCTCCCCAGAGGCTTTTGAGTAAGTTCTCTGTATTTTGGAGAAAATCCTGAACATTATTTTCGATTGGTAAATTGAACAGAGCCGTGTAATCGGAGAGTAGTACCGGAAATTCTGCGGCAGCGGGATCAAGATAGGCATTGCGATTGCCAGCCGCAATCAACAAGGATAAGACCTCGTCGTACCAAAACTCACGCTGATCGATCAAGAGAATCCGCAACACGACTCCTAGCCCAATGGCAATGGCAAGCAAGAATTCTAGATTGAACCTCAGGTTCAGTTTCAGGGTTGGGTTTAGTCTCGGCTGGAATTGCCAGCTAAATTTTGGGATCTTGATCATGGTATCTATCATGGGCGATAGCAGGTCTAGGCTGCACCCGCTCCCCTGACTTTGGTCAGATCTCAATCGTTAAAACAGGGGGTTAAAACAGGGGGCTAAAGCAACAGTTACAAGGATGAATTCTATGGGAATCAACACTCAAGCTCTCAATCTAAGCTGAACGAGTAGTTGGGCGAGAATTTCGGTCATGGCTTCTAAGCTATAGTGAGCAACACACCTGGCTCGGGCTTGCTGTCCCTGGACTTGAGCCACTACTAAATTTTCAAAGATCCATTGAATCTGGTCTGCAAGTTGTTGTGGAGCGCCTGGATCAACTAAATATCCAGTTCCTTCCAGAATAGAAGGAATATCGCCAACCCGGCTCGCCAGGATTGGTTTTGCCATGGCCATGCCATCAGTCAGCTTCAAAGGAAACTGGGCAAGGGCAGCAGGGTCATCCCGCTGAGGAACAACAATCACATCGGCTGCTGCAACAACTTCTGGCATTTGGGGATAGGGAACCTTCGGCAGTTTAATCAGCCATCGTCCCCAGCGTTTTTGCAGTTGATCGTCATAGTCATCATAGGGACTACCGCCGACGATCACCAATCGCAACGTTGGATCATCGAGCAAATCTAGCGCACTCAGGACATCCTCAACCCCCTTATAAGGTCGAGGCGCACCCGGAAACATTAACACCCGATATGCAGACAGATTATACTTGGCTTTGCTCGCTTGTGGGGGATAGTGATCGGGATTAAATAAATGCACATCTTTACCATTGGGAAGACAGATACCACCGAATTTTTGCTGTAAAAACTGATTATGGGTAGTAATGGCATCCGCTCGCCTCACTTGGGCTTCAATCCACTTCAAGTACAAGGGATGGTCAGGATTTCTCAATTCTCCCCCCGGTTTTAATACATCTCTAGCCAGTTGCATCAGCCCTGGACGATATTGCCAGGTTTCCCCCCCATGCCAGCTCAATTCCCAATCGTCGATGTCCAAAATCAAGGGCAGAGAACTCAATGACTGCTTCAGCAGAGAGAGGCCAAAACTGGTGGGTTTGAGTTTGTAGGGATAGAGAATGTCCCCTTGAATATGGCGGAGCAATTGCCAGGCCGAGAGGGCAAACTTAGGGTAGGGATAGCTGGCAATCGGAATGATCGAAATTTCTGTGGCTTGAATGGCGCGATCGCGATTGCCCTCAACCAATCCCACAATCTCAACATCGTAATCTAGAGCTTGTAACGCTCGACCCAACAAAAATGGTCTGACCCCTCCTCCAGCCCATCGACCTGCTCCACTTTCAGAGAGATCACTGACAATGATAGAAACTTTTTTCGCACTAGAATTTTTCACACCAAAATTTTCATACCAAAATTTTCACACCGGAGACAAGACAGGACAATGAAGTCAGTCTAAGGGGAGACAGACCTATGTTACACTGAATAAACTGAATTAGAAATAGGTCAAAGCTCAATACGCCTAAGTATTAAAGGGTATTTGAAAAGGGTATCAGGTGGCACAGGCCAACTAAACTCACGACGGAAATGTAGGGGTTTTAAGCGTCGATGCCCAATCTATCGGGTAACAAATCCGACTTTTCAAACACCTTCTTGGCTCCGATTCTTCCAGATCAATTCTATTACTTTTTGGGGGGTTGGTCAGTTCAGGAGTTTAAGTAAAAACCCGGTACGGCATCAAGCTTATCTCTAAGTTTTTAACTCTTTTAAGATGAACCGTAAGTTTTCTGACTTCCAGTTATTATTAGACTCTATCAAACCTTATCCAGTCCGACTTGTATTAACTCTGATTTTGGGGTTTTCAAGCGCTATTTTCAGCGGGGTTAGTACAACTTTAATTGTTCCAGTTATCTTAACCTTTTTGGGACAGGATATGCAATTTCAGGATGGCCCTCCTGTTATTCGAGCCCTGTTGAAACCCTTTGAAGGATTTTCAGAAGAGTACCGCTTATTTTTGATGGCAGGGGCGATCATTCTGGCGATCGCCCTCAAGAATGCCACCAGCTATCTAGCCATTTTAGTTTCCGGTTCTCTTTCCAGGGCCTTGATTTTTGATCTGCGGGATGCCGGAATTAGATTACTTTTAGAAGTAGATCTAGATTATTATTCCAGGGTTAGAGTTGGGGATCTGATCAATCGCCTGGGAAATGAAACCACCCGAACCTCAGCGGCGATCAATACCTTGATTGCCATTTTCTCTACGGGGATTACGATATTATTCTATGTCTTTCTCTTACTTTCTATTTCCTGGCCCCTCACCCTGATCACGACCCTGATGGTGGCGATAATTTTCTTGCTGAACCAGTGGGTAATCAAGCGTTCTAAGTACTACGGAATTCGGCAGTCAAAGGTCAGTAAAAATTATTCGGTTGCTCTGTTAGAAACCTTAAATGGAATTCGACTGATCAAGGGCATGGCCAATGAGACGGAAGAATACAACAGATTGGTCGGGCAACTGAAAGACCAGGAGAAAATAGCTTATATGAATCTGGTGGTGCAGTCGGCAGTTCAGCCCTTGAACGAAGTGATTAGTATGGTGGCTATTCTAGCCATTGTATTTTTTGGTCGGCTTGTCTTTTCCGATCAACTGACCTCGCTTTCAACGGTGCTGCTGACTTATCTGTTTTTATTGTTTCGGATGATGCCGCTGATTTCTCAGCTCAATAATGCCCGGAGCAAATATGCCAGCGTCGCAGCGGGGGTAGAGGTGATCCAGGACTTTCTCCGGCGAGACGACAAGCCGTTTATGGTATCTGGAACGATCCCCTACGTCCCGATGCAATCGGGAATTCAGTTCGATCAGATTTATTTTTCCTATCCTGGCCACGATAATGTGGTGCTCAAGGGCATCAATCTGTATGTACCGAGGGGCACTACTTTGGCCCTAGTAGGGGGCTCAGGGGCAGGAAAGTCCACGGTGGCCGACCTGATCCCCCGGTTCTATGACCCAACTCACGGCTCAATTTTAATTGACGGGGTGGATCTGCGAGAGTTTGATCTCAAGTCCCTCCGACGAGCCATGGGGATTGTGAGTCAGGATACTTTTCTGTTTAATGCTTCGATCCGGGACAATATCGCCTATGCCCATCCCCAGGCAACAGATGAAGAAATTCTTAAGGCGGCTGAACGGGCCAACGCCTATGAATTTATCGGTCAATTGCCCCAGGGATTTAATACGCCCATCGGCGATCGCGGGGTACTGCTCTCAGGGGGTCAACGTCAACGGATCTCGATTGCCAGGGCCCTACTACAAAATCCAGAGATCCTGATTTTAGATGAAGCCACCAGTGCTTTAGATACGGTTTCAGAACGGCTGGTTCAAGAAGCAATTGATGAGCTCAGTCGCGATCGCACCACAATTGTGATTGCCCATCGCCTGTCTACAGTAGAAAAAGCCGATCAAATTGCTGTTCTGGATCAGGGTAAGGTGGCGGAGATTGGTACCCATGATCAGTTATTGCAACAGGGAGGACATTTCGCCAAGCTGTATTCCCTCCAGTTTGCTGATGAGGCGGCCCGAGATCAGGCCATTATTCGCAGTTCCTATGAAGTCCGCACCCGATTAAATCCCATGATTGGGTTTCTGCGACTGCTGTTAGACGATCTGGTCGATAGCCCAGAAGAACGGGACGAATTAATCTTAGAATCTTATAATTCAGCCACGGGGATTCTGGATAGAATTGAATTTATCGAGCAGGGTGTCAAACTCCGCAATCCTGGTTAGACCTATGAATCACTTGTAGACCATTTATGAACTGCTTATGAATCAGGGAATTTATATTGTTGCCAATGATCGGGTCATAGATAATGCTATCGCCCTGCTCAATAGTATTCGGAATTACAATCAAGAAATTCCAATTTTCATGGTTCCCTTTAATCATGACTACCAGGAGGTTCTGGCAGTTTTGAGTGATTTACATCAAGTTCAACTGTTTCCCGATTTAAAATTGCTTGAAGAGCTAACTGAAAAAATTGGAGAAATCTTTGATCGGGATTTTCTGGCCTTGCCAAATAAAATGCGGAAGCTGGTGTTATGGTTTGGGCCGTTGAATGAATTTCTCTATATCGATACTGATATTATTGTCTTTGAGGATATTGTTGCTAACTTGGCTGAGCTGTCAACAGTTGATTTCTTCTGCTGTGACTATCACTTTTCGGGGCAAAAACTCCGCAATATTTTTTCTCCCGTAGTCCTGGAGCAGGGAATTTTTACCGAAGCGGATTTGCAGGACGTTTTTAACAGCGGCTTCTGGGCATCCCGCAAAGGGGTGATTACCCTGGAGCAAATGTACGACACTTTACAGGAATGTGCCCAGCACCGAGAATACTTTGACTTTACCCAGGGGGTAACTGACCAGCCGATTTTAAATTATCTGGTGCTCAAACATATTGCCAACCGGGGAAATTTAGTGAAGGTTCCAGGGGGCGGGCCTGGTAGTTGGGGTGGTTCTCCCCATTTTATTGAACGGGATCATGTGCTGTATGACCAGGATAAGCGGTTGAAGTATATTCATTGGGCTGGAACTCCGATCAAACCAGGGGGCTCTTATTGGAGTATCTGGGAACATTATCGCTATCTCCATGATCCGCGCCCGGCCTGGCAGCGTAAATTAGCAGAGCAATTTCCCTTTGGCAAGCCTAAAAAAGCGTAGTTCTCGTTCCCAACGGCTTCAAACTCAAGACGCTACAATACAAAGTGATCTCTGGAGTAATCCCTCTCTGGAATAACACCCATGACACGCAAAACAACTCGTCGTCAATTCATGCTTACCACTGCGGTGGTTGCCAGCGGAGTAACTGGGTTCCTGCTACTCCGCCAGCACTCCACTCAGGAGGTGTCTGCAATTCCCCAGGTTCAACAGCCTGATCCTGTTCAGGTTTCTACGGTGCCTCAGGTTCAACGACCCACCGCTTCAACAATGCCGGAGCGAATCCTGGGAAAAACAGGGGTCAAGGTACCAATTTTTGGATTGGGGGGAGCGGGTCGTACCCCATTGTCCAGGCCAGAACAGACCGCCGAAGCTGTTGCTCAGATCGAAGCGGCCTTGGGCCTGGGAATTCGCTACTTTGATACGGCGGCTAGCTATGGGCCGAGTGAAGACCATCTGGGAAAAGTGTTGCCCCCTTACCGGGATGACATTTTCCTGGCCACCAAAACCGCTGCCCGAGATCGGGACGGGGCCTGGCAAGAATTGGAGCGATCGCTCAAGCGGCTCAACACCGATTATCTCGATCTGTGGCAGTTGCACCATGTCTCATTTCCAGAAACCTTGAATGAAATCTTTGGCAACCAGGGAGCGATCAAAGCCATCGAAGAGGCCAAGGCCCAAAAATCATCCGCTTTGCTGGCATCACCGGACACCATGAACCGGATGTGATTGCAGAGGGATTGCGGCGCTATCCGTTTGATACCAGTTTGATCGCGTTGAATGCGGCTGATATCCATCATCCTCGACCGTTCGGGCCAGGAGTACTGCCGGTGGCCCGGATGAATAATGTTGGGGTAATTGCTATGAAAATCCCAGCCTACGGTCGATTGCTCAAGCCTGGAGTATTGGAGAGTATGGAGCAGGCGATGGGTTATGTGCTGTCCCTGGAGGGGGTACACTGCTGTATCATTGCTGCGGAATCCGTAGAGCAGTTAGAGTCTAATTTCCGCGCTGCCCAAGGGTTTCAACCCTTGAGCCCAGAAACAATGACAGCGATTGAAGCCAAAACCGCTGCGGCTTGGCAAGACAATACCTTCTTCCGAGCCTGGACTTAGGATCGTGGATCCTGGTTCTGATTTGCACCCCGCCTACAACCCAGTCCATAGAACCCGGAATATTTTTACTAGCCAGGTTTAGATCCCTGGCCAAACTACAGCAGGTAAAGCAAGATAAACAAAATAATCCAGATTACGTCAACAAAGTGCCAATAGAGTTCAGCGGCCTCTGGGCCAAAGTGATACTCCTTAGAATAATGGCCTGGCTGACGATTGCGCCAGAGCACTGCCAGGATCAGAATCACTCCAAAAGTAACGTGCATTCCGTGAAATGCAGTCAGCACATAGAACGAACTGGCATATAGATTGGTCGTCAATCCAAAATCCAATCCCATGTATTCATAGACCTGACCGGAAAGAAAGACAATTCCCATCAACGCCGTCAACAGAAACCAAAATTGCAAACCCCCTGCATCATTCTTTTTGATAGCAACTGCCCCCCGATTCATCACGAAGCTACTGGAAATCAGAATCAATGTATTGATACCAGGGAGCAAGAGTTCCCGTTCAATCTCCACTGGGGGCCAGACCTCAGCGGAGGAACGATAGATCAAATAGGCAGTGAATAGCCCCAGGAAAATCATGCTCTCTGCCACCAGGAACACCAGAACTCCCGTCATTCGCAGATCAGGATGTTCCTCTGCATGGTCATGATGACTGTCTGCTGCAACGGCTTGATAGCCAGGAACGGTTTGAGAATCGTTAAGTGCTGAACTTTGCATGGAGTCTAACTGTGGTGAATAATGGACAAGTTAAGCATTACAGGCTGATGACTACAGGTTGAGAATTACTAACCAAGAACTGTAGCCATTCAATACCCTAGATATCCTCACCCAAGATTGAGGAGGATTGAGCTTCTGCCAGAGGGATTCCAGCTTCTTGAGAACCGTAGAGCACTGCACCGGCCAATTTTTTCAGGCGATCGCGAATTGCCAAAGTCCGCTTCATACCATAGTCATAGGGGCCCGTCAGCATCACAGGAGTCCGGTGGAAGTTCTCAATTGGGGGAGGAGACGAGGTCATCCATTCCAATGTGAGAGCATCCCAGGGATTAGCTGGAGCCGTTTTGCCTTTGGCCCAGCACCAGACCACATTAATCAAAAAGGGAACCGTAGACACCGCTAGAATTGCTGTACCAATGGAGCAGAGCATATTCAGGTCAGCAAATTTAGGATCATACATGGCTACCCGCCGAGGCATTCCCTGAATTCCCAGAACATGCATGGGCATAAAGGTGAGGTTGGTGCCGACCAGGGTGAGAACAAAGTGAACCCGACCCCAGGTTTCATTCATCATTCGGCCTGTCATTTTTGGGAACCAGTGATAAACCCCGGCATAAACCCCAAATACTGCCCCCCCAAATAGCACATAGTGAAAATGGGCCACAACGAAATAGGTATCGTGGACATGAATATCAAACGGCACCGCCGCCAGCATCACCCCGGTCACCCCACCAATTACAAAGGTAGAGACAAAACCCATGGCAAATAGCATGGCGCTGTTGAGACGGATTTTCCCTCCCCACATAGTGGCTAGCCAGCTAAATACCTTGATGCCTGTGGGAACGGCGATTACCATGGTGGCGATCATAAAGAACATCCGCAACCACCCCGGAGTTCCACTGGTATACATGTGGTGGGCCCAGACAATCAATCCTAGAAAACTAATGGCCAGGCTGGAATAGGCGATCGCCTGATAGCCAAACACTGGCTTGCGGGAATGAACCGGAATCACATCTGAAATCACCCCAAAGAACGGCAATACCATGATATAAACCGCTGGATGGGAGTAGAACCAGAACATGTGTTGATAAACAATCGGATCACCCCCACCGGAGGGATTGAAAAAGGCAGTGCCCGCTAGCAGGTCAAAGGACAGCAGAATCAAAGCAGATGCTAAAACTGGGGTAGACAGCAAGATCAGGGCAGAAGTTGCGATCATGGCCCAGCAGAACAGGGGCATTTTGTTCAAGGTCATCCCCGGAATCCGCATTTTGAAGATCGTCACCACAAAGTTGAGTCCCCCCAAAATGGAAGCGGTGCCCGAAAGCAACAGGCTGAGAATCCAGATCTCTTCTCCCACCTTTCCCGATACCAGACTCAAGGGTGGATAGGAAGTCCATCCAGCCTGGGGCGCTTCGACTAAGAAACTGAGTAACAATAGAATCCCAGAGGGCGGAATTAACCAGAAGGCGAAGGCATTCAACCGGGGAAAGGCCATATCCTTTGCCCCGATCATCAACGGGATCAGATAGTTGGCAAACCCTGCTCCCGCTGGCACAATCCACAGAAAGATCATCACCGTTCCATGAATCGTAAAAATGCTGTTATAGACATCAGGACTGACTAAATCCGGGTCAGGGGTTGCCAGTTCAGCTCGCACCAGACCTGCTAAGGTTCCCCCCACTAAAAAGAAGAGAAAAGCTGTCACTAAATATTGAATCCCAATCACTTTGTGATCGGTACAGAAGGTGAAATAATGCCACCAGCGCCGTTCCTGTTCCTCAAGTTCAACAGGATTGCTGGGTTCTAAGCCGAGTTGTACTTGTGTCATACTTTAAAAAATCTTGGTCTATCTAGTTAGTGAACGGTTTGATGAACGACACTTAGCGATCGATAGGATTCTGAGGCTGAATTGGAGATTGAAGTTGGGCAATTAGCTCAGGTTTGATGCCCATTGCCGTTTCATAGGGAGCCAGGAATGCTGCATCAGTCAACTGAGCCGGATCCAGTGAATCCATCAGAGCCACAACATCTTGGGATTCAGGGCGGGCGGCGATCATATTTTCCTGAACCCAGGCCCCATACTCTTCTGGAGTTTCGACCACCATCTGAGTCCTCATGGCTCCGTGATAGCCCCCACAAAGCTCCGCACAAACTACCGGGTAAGTTCCAACACGAGTGGGCCTGAACCGGAGTTCAGTGGTGCGCCCAGGAATCGCATCCTGTTTCAACCGCAATTCTGGAAGCCAGAACGCATGAAGAACATCTTGGGCATTAATATTAAGCTGCACATCTTGGTTGACGGGAACATGTAACTCCCCGGCAATAATGCCATTTTCCTGATAGTTAAAAATCCAGGCATACTGCATTCCGTTGACATCCACTACAACATCGGCCAGTTTGCCCTGTTGAGCAGGAGCTGCACCAATTCCCAGGGCGATTTGGGTTGGTTGAGAGTGGCTTGTCGCCCTCAGCTCATCGGAGTCAGACAGGGAAGCCGCGATCGCCGTTCCACTGTGATGATGGTGGGCCATCGCCTGGGATCCTGATACCATCGGGTCAAGTCCCCCCATCTGGTTATAAATCTCAAAACTATACATTCCAATAGCCAGAACAGTCAGAGCGGGAATAGCTGTCCAAAAAATCTCTAGAGGAATATTGCCATGAATCGGAGGGCCATCTGAATTATCCCCCGCCCGACGACGAAAATGGATCAAACATACGACTAAAATCCCCTCAACCAGGAGCACCAGACCAAAAGAAATGGTCAACATCGCCTTAAATAAGGTATCTACCTCTGAAGCCTCAGCAGAAGCGGCAATAGGCAATATACCGCTGTTCTGGCCATACCAAAGGCTAATCAGCGTGATAATAATCCCAAAAATCAGCGTCAGGATTGAGCTTGGAATATTCATCAAATATCTCCTTGGTTTTGCACTTTAATTCTGCACTTGAGTTCTAAATTTTTCATTTACAGGTAAATATTTCGAGTAAAAAATCCTGGTAAAAAACATTGGGGAATCTCTCGAAAAAATTCCTGACTGTGACCTTTCATGCCTGGCTCCCCCAGCGAGTGATCGACTCCAGGAGACAAAGATGAAATTCAGTAAAGTCGAATCTAGAGACCGAACGGATTTCTTTTTGGGTCAGAGTCCTCTTCTCAGGGCAAGCCTAACTAAAAAGCTCAATCAGAATCAAGATATGCTCTTTCCTGGGCCAATCTTAGAATTCTCTTTAGAATTTCATTCAAGATGCATAGCTTGCCCCTAAACCCTGCGTCGCTCTCCTGAACAATCACTTGGCACGCTCTAAAAGCTTATCGCTTCTATCCCGATTTGTTCAACCGAGTGTATTGGCGGGTTTTTTGATTAGGGGCTGATTTAAACTAGCAAAAATGGGTTTTACCTATGTTCTTAATGGGTTTGAGTCTATTTGGAGTAAGATTAAATTTTTTCTTAAGCTTGGGCAGGTTGCTGCAACATGTTGTAACATTTATTTAAGAATCTGCTCAAGCATCTACTCAAGAATCCGAAAACTTTCTAAAACTCTGTTCAGAATTAGATTCCCTCGTTATGGTAGATAGGGATAACGAATTATACTTATACGGAGTTATGTTGTGCATGGGCGTCTATGGGACGAAATTAAATGGATCTAGTAAATGGATCTAAAACCCTATTCTTGTGAACGTTTGATCTTTTGCCAGGGTCTTGATGGAGTTTGTCGATGTAATTGGAGTCAGGTGAGCCTGAAAGTTATGTCTTTAATCTTGGTTTAGCCCTACAGGATTCCAGGAAATTTTCATTTTTTTTTGCTTGTTTTACAGATACAGGTTTCAGGTGAGATCCATGACAAATACAGTTCTCAATCCGGCACAGACTTCTCAGCAGGCTTCTGGACAGATTTGCCTTCAGGAACGGATTAGTCGCCTAGTCTGGAAGTTGGCGATCGCAACCCTACTATTGATGGCCGTTGGCAGTGCCACTCGGGTGATGAATGCCGGGCTGGCCTGTCCGGACTGGCCCCTGTGTTACGGGAAGCTGGTTCCTACTGCCCAGATGAATTTTCAAGTATTCCTGGAGTGGTTTCATCGTTTGGATGCGGCCTTGATTGGATTTGGTGCCATTTACCTGACAGGTCTGTGCTGGTGGTATCGGCAGGAGTTGCCCCGATGGCTGCCCTGGGTTTCGATCTTCGCCCTGGGTTTGATTGTGTTTCAGGGAGCCCTGGGGGGGCTGACCGTAACAGAGTTATTGCGGTTTGATATTGTGACAGCCCATTTGGGTACGGCTTTGATGTTCTTTTGCACTCTGGTGGCTATCGGCTGTTGCCTGGTTCCCTATCAGGGGACTGGAAATGTGAGTCGGCTTCCCTGGTTTGGCCTAGTGACGGTTCTGTTGGTTTATTTACAGAGTCTTCTGGGAGGTTTGGTGGCATCTCGCTGGGCGGTTCATCAATGTTTCGGTGCGGCTCAGCTCTGCCGGGTGATGAATAGCCATATTCTGGGGGTGATCCCGGCAACGGTGGCGGCTTTGATTGTCGTTGTTTTGATCCGGCGGACTTCTGCCCTGCATCCCTGGCTGCGTCGTCTGGGGAACGGAATTGGAGTTTGTCTTCTGGCTCAGATTGCCCTGGGGATCGCCACGTTTCGCCTGCACCTTCAGGTTGAGCTTTTGACCGTTTCCCATCAAGTCTTGGGGGCAGCACTGTTGGGCACTCTGGTGGCGTTGACGACCCTATCCTGGCGCGATCGCCTGCAATTGTCCAATTGTCCGCGCTAACTCAGAGTCCTGAACCCTTGAGTATTGCACCTTTGAAATCAAGCTGAGTCTATCAAAGTGATTCTGCCAAAGTGATTTTAGATGCATAGGGTCGGATCTGAATCGCTGACGGAACTGAACCCAGTCATTACTTTTGCTGTTGCTTTTACTAGTCCTAGGAAACCTTTTTTATGCAAGACGTTATCACTACCCAATCTTCTCGTCGCCATGACAATCTACTCCAGGTGATCCAGAGCTACTATCAGTTAACCAAGCCTCGGATTATTCTGTTGCTTTTGATTACGACGGCAGCAGGGATGTGGGTAGCGGCAAAAGGAGAAGTTGATCCTTTACTTTTGATGGCTACGTTGTTGGGGGGAACCCTGGCTTCCGGGTCGGCAAATACTATCAACTGTATCTATGATGGTGATATTGATCACATCATGGAGCGGACGCGCTGGCGACCGATTCCATCGGGACGAATCAAACCTAAGGATGCCTTGATCTTTGCTGTTGTTCTGGCTATTCTCTCGTTCACTTTGTTAACTGTAGTGGCCAATCTTCTGGCGGCCTTGCTGGCCATGTCGGGGATTGTGTTTTACGTGGGGATCTATACTCACTGGCTGAAGCGTAGCAGTGTTCAGAATATCGTGATTGGCGGGGCGGCAGGGGCAATTCCTCCCTTGGTCGGTTGGGCTGCGGTGACTGGAGATTTGAGTTGGGCAGCTTGGTTGCTGTTCTTAATCATTTTCCTATGGACACCTCCTCACTTTTGGGCTCTGGCAATCATGATTCGGGATGAGTACAAGGAAGTCGGCGTACCGATGTTGCCTGTGATCGCTGGAGATGAACCGACGGCAAAACAAATCTGGATCTATAGCTTGATTCTGGTTCCCGTGAGCTTATTGATGGTTTATCCTTTAGGGGCTAGTGGTCTAGTGTATGCCGCGATCGCCCTCTGGCTGGGGGGAATTTTTATTCAGAAAGCTTGGCGACTTCTCCAAACTCCGGAAGATAAGCAAGTGGCTCGATCCTTGTTCAAGTATTCTATTTTGTACATGATGTTGCTCTGTGCTGGGATGGTGGTTGATAGTCTTCCAGCAACCAATCGCTTTACAGCTTTACTGAGTCAGCAGGTTGAGGTTTTAGTGAGTCATGGTTTGACCCTGATTTCAGGTTGATTCAGGACTGCTAACTAGCTTGACGCAATTAATTAGAAAATTGATGGGGGGTAAGGGGGCAGTGCCTCCTTACATTTAGTAATTAGTTATAACTACCTACTTGTAGCTGGAATTACTGCAATCAATATTCTATTCCAGCCCGTTTGCTATTCTCCGGCGAACAGTTTTTTGGTTTAAAAAATGGTGTAAAAAAATAAACCCCATCTGCTGATGGGGTATGATTTGGGGTGTTTCTGCATGCATCTATATTTCTAAAATAACAGAGCTTTTCAGCAGAAGTAATGGGCATTTCGCGGATTCTTTGCCAGATTGTGATACAGCAAATTTCGGTAGAAACACGGAAGTTGTTTGCCCGAACAGACAGAATCATCAGACAGATCAAATACATGACGTTGATTTTGCTTGATATTCCTGAATTTATTTCCCTAAACTTTTAAACTTTTGAACTTTTAAACTTTGATCTGCCCTGAGAGGGTTCTTGAATAAACATTTTGACTTTCTTCGAGGAGATATTGATGAAAGGCTTCAGCAATCACTGAAAGCTGCTTACCGCTAAGATGAACCACATACCATCGCTGCTGAATGGGGAAATGCTCAACATCTAGAACCGTCAATTCCTGATTGTTTTCAGAAATCAGGGTGTGTTGCGAGAGCACCGAAATTCCTAAACCTCCGGCGATCGCCTGTTTGATTGCTTCATTACTCCCGAGTTCTAGACGCACCTGGGTTGAGATTTTATACTTTTCAAACAGCTTTTGCACACATTGTCGCGTGCCGGAACCCGATTCCCGCATGATAAAAGGCTCTCCCTGTAAGTCTTTGAGGGAAATTTTTTGTTGATGGGCTAAGGGATGGTCGGAGCGGGCGACGACAACCAGGGGATTGTCTAAAAAGGATTCACTGGTGAGCTCAAAATCCTCAGGGGGCTGACTTAGGATATAGAGATCATCGAGATTCGCCTGCATTCTCTGGGTGAGGTCTTGATGGTTGGTGACCTGCAGGGCGATATCCACTTCAGGATATTGCTGACAGAATGACCCAAGTAATCGGGGAACAAAATATTTGGCCGTAGTTACCACAGCAAGTTTTAATTTGCCCCGTTTCATCCCCTTCCAGTTGGCTACCTTCATTTCGAACAGATCCAGTTGCTCGAAGATCCCCTGGCAAGTCGCGAATAGCTCCTGACCGACATCAGTGAGATAAAGTTGTTTACCAATTTGTTCAAATAGAGGTAAGTCAATAGCTTGACTGAGTTGCTTGACTTGAGCTGAGACTGTGGGCTGAGTAATCATTAGTTCTTCAGCCGCCCGGGTAAAGCTACTATGGCGGGCAGCGGCTTCAAATACCTTTAGCTGATGCAGGGTTGCCTGAATCAAGAGACCTCCTTATTGATAAGCTAAAGTTTGAGGGAGCTTAAGAACTGACAAATTCAATAGTTTATTTTTGCTTCCACTTTGGTAATGATATGCTCCCTATAGACGTAAGTCAATGATGGGACTGTTTTAAATAGACTTAAGCTAATTGATCTGGCACATCCGTGCCAAAGGACAATTTTCATGCAGATTACGAACAAGATTCATTTTAGAAACCTGCAGGGTGACCTGTTTGGTGGGCTGACTGCTGCAATTGTTTCCCTGCCTCTTGCCCTGGCTTTCGGGGTTGCGTCTGGGGCTGGGCCAGTTGCGGGATTGTGGGGAGCGGTTTTAGTTGGGTTTTTTGCTGCCTTGTTTGGGGGTACGCCGACCCTGATTTCTGAGCCAACGGGGCCAATGACCGTGGTAATGACGGCGGTAATCGCTTCCCTAACTGCCGCTAATCCTGAGAATGGTTTGGCAATGGCCTTTACGGTAGTGATGCTGGCAGGACTGTTTCAAATCGTCTTTGGGATACTGAAGCTAGGGAAATACATCACGACGATGCCCTATACGGTAATTTCCGGCTTTATGTCAGGGATTGGAATTATTTTGATTGTGCTTCAGATTGCACCGTTTTTGGGTCAGGCCGCTCCCAAGGGTGGGGTTTTGGGAACATTAAGAGCCCTGCCTGATCTGATTGCCAATGCCAGTATTCCAGAAATGATTCTGGGATTTGTCACCATTACCATTCTATTCTTCACTCCAGCCCGATTGAAGAAGTTTGTGCCACCTCAATTGATCGCTTTAATTATTGGCACTTTAATTTCCTTTTTACTTTTTCCAACGCTTTTTCCAGGGGTTGATATTCGGCGGATTGGGGAGATTCCTATTGGGTTCCCGGCATTACAACTGCCAGTCTTCACCCCAGCCCAATTCAACGAAATCCTGATCGATGGGGTTGTGTTGGGGCTGTTGGGGTGTATTGACTCCCTGCTCACCGCTGTGATCGCCGATAGCTTGACCCAAACCCAGCATAATTCTGATAAAGAATTGATTGGTCAGGGGATTGGTAATATTGCCTCTGGGCTCTGTGGCGGCTTACCTGGTGCGGGAGCTACCATGGGCACTGTGGTGAATATTCAAACTGGAGCGACTACGGCAGTTTCCGGATTGAGCCGTGCCTTAATTCTTCTAACTGTAGTTTTAGGAGCTGCCCAACTGACGGAAGGGATTCCCATGGCGGTTCTGGCGGGAATTGCCCTGAAGGTTGGTATTGACATCATTGACTGGAAATTCCTCAAGCGGGCCCACAAACTTTCACTGAAGGCCGCCGCCATTATGTATGGGGTCGTATTTCTGACGGTGTTCTATGACCTGATTATTGCGGTTGGGGTGGGAATTTTTGTCGCCAATGTCCTGACGATTAACCGACTGGCTGACATTCAAGCTGATCGGGTCAAAGCCATTGACACTCCTGAAGACGAGGGACTGATCAATGCGGAAGTCAAGGAACTGATGAAGGCGGCAAATGGTCGAATTCTGCTGCTTGATCTAGGTGGCCCCATGAGCTTTGGGGCTGCTAAAGCCATTACCCAACGTCAATCTATTATCAGCAGCTATGATGCGTTGGTGATTGATCTCACCCATGTACCCATGTTGGGAGTCACGGCAACTCTGGCCCTAGAAAAGATGGTCGATGAAGCCTATGACAAGTCTCTGGATGTATTTATTGTCGGGGGCAAGGATAAGGTTAAAACTCGTTTGCAGCGATTTGACATCATGGATCGGATTCCTGAGCAACACCGGGTTGATACTCGGGTAGAAGGAATGCGCCGGGCCCTTGCCCGGATCCAGGGCCATAACCTGGAACCAATTCCGACCCCTGGTTCGGCTTCGTATTCCGAGGTTACTGTATCCCCTGAAGAGAGTAATGTAATTCCGGGTCAGCTCGGGGTAATCCGCGAGACAAAGTTATGAGGGTTGATGATTAACCGTTTTAGCCAATACCTTCCATAAATACCTGACCGAGGGTATCTGCCAAGGGCGAGATGACTTGCCCTTGACATTTTAAATTGTGTTAGATCAAATCCGATTAGCAACTTGTAAATTTTTTCTGAACCCTCAATAGTGGGGGGCTTTAGAATAACAAGAATTGTGAGCGCTCGACCGGATTCGAGATTACATATTGAGTTAAACCAGTTTCTCACGAGCTTGCTTCAGGGCTGCTACGATTTCAAGGTGTCCTTCGGAAGAGGCCCAAACCAAGGCTGTCCAGGAATTATGATCTTTTGCCGTAATCTCAGCCCCTTTTTCCAGCAGAAGATTGACCACTGGGAGTTGACCGTTGCCTGCTGCACTCATCAGGGGAGTCATGCCAAACTCTGATCGGGCGTTGATCTCAGCACCCTCCTCTAACATCAGCTCAACGATTTCTAAATTACCAATGGCAGCAGCTTCCATCAGTGGTGTCCAGCCATCAAGATCCGCAATATTGACAGTGGCCCCCGCAGCAACCAAAGCTTGAACCAGGGCCGATTTGCCTGTACTAATCCCTAAAATCAGGGGCGTTATTCCGGTTTCATCCCGGATGTTTAGATCTGGCGCTTCCGATAGAATTAGGGCTTTGACTTGCTCGACATCACCAGATTTGATGGCTTCCATTAGTGCAGTCATAAGGTTTACTGAATTAACTTGTTAATTGACTTCTGAATTAACTTTTTCTTGATATCCTAAAGCAGGATTTGATACAACATCAAGGACAAGCTGATAATTCCTCCAATAATCATGACGATGCCGGGCATCCACTTGCCGGTATTCATGATCCTGACGATAAAAACACAGACCAGGGCAACCGCGAGGGGAATGGCCAGAGCCAAACCCAAGGTATCTCCTTTCAATGCAAAAATTCCAGCAATAATCAGGGCTAAGCCGCTGAGTCCTCCAGATAGCAAAGATACTGTACTTCGGACTTTAGCAAATCCGATTATCCCGCCGACCAAAGCGATCGCTCCATAGGCGATCGCAGCCCAACTTCCTATATTCATCTGCACTACCCTAATGTTTGATTTAATGTATTGTTTCGACCCCTAGTTATACAGTCTGATCTGTCCCTGATTGCCCTCACCGATACAAAACTTATTGCCTATTATGGCGGGCATCTCATTGCATTTATCCCAGTGCTATGCTTGGGTTATCAAAATTTTTCTGGTTTGGATTGTGTTTGAAGGCTAGATCAAGGGTGCAATTATCACAAGTTAATCATCATCAATTAGTCATCATTAAAGTAAGTCGTTTGAACAGGAGACTTCATTGTGGATCAGGATAAGCGAAAACTACTCTCTGCCCTCTGCCATATTTCAGGACTGTGTAGTCCTGCTATCGTGACTATAGGGGTTCCGATTGCGGCTCTGTGTCTGACTGACGATCCCGTGGTTAGAGTGAACGCCAAAGAATCTATAAATTTTACGATTAGTGTCTGGCTTTATGGCATAGTTTTTGGCATACTTGTCTTCCTCGTGATTGGGATTCCCCTGCTGTTTATTTTGATTATTGTGGCATTTTTAATGCCAATTATTGCCACTGTTTCTGTACTGGCTAATCCAGATAAACCCTATCGCTACTCATTCATTATTCGGTTTGTCTAACCCTGGGTTGTCTTTCAGGTACAATCAACTACAATCAATTTCTATCCAAAAACTTTGAAATCAGTCTGGCAACATATTCAGGGTATTTCAAGTGGGGAGTATGACCACCATTGGGAATCCAAAAAAGCTGGGAATTGCTAATATCTCTTTGAAATTTCCAGGCATCTTTAGTCCCTAGCATCTCATCTGTATCTCCCCACAAAATTAATGTAGGCTGAGTAATACGGGCAATCTTTTGAGATAAGTCAAAATATCCGCCGCTCTTCGTAAAAGCAATCATTGCTTCTGCCCATCCTGGGATTTCTAAGTGTAAGGAAACAGATTGAAGCGCTGTAGATTCTGCTCCTGACATGCCGAAAAATTTACCCCAGTTGAGGGCTTGTAATTTCCGCTGTTTCCAGAATTCTACAGCTAGAGCATCCACCGGAGGTAAAAGTAATTTGCCCCAGGAAAAACTACCACTATAACCCACACTATTAACCAGGATTAACTGACTGACGGCTTCAGGATAAGTCAGGGCAAAATCAATTGCCGTTGCTCCCCCCATCGAAACTCCGAGCAGAATCATCGGTTGCTGAATCAGGACTTTCCAGAAAGCATAAAGATGAGCTTTGATTGTATCGGGTGTATAGTTTAAGTCAGGCTTTCGTTCAGTAAAACCAAACCCCAGCAAATCAATCGACCAGATTTGATAATTCTCCGACAATCGAGCAACCAGACAGGGAAATAGTCGATAAAATTCCAATAGAGAACTGTCAAATCCATGGAGTAATAGGACGGGAATTTTCCCTGAGTTTTGCCGTGCCATGGCAGTAGAAATTGGCTGGGGGGATAGGGGCGCTAAAATGGGAACATACTGAATTTTTTGAGCCAGGGCGATCGCCTCAAAATCCCAAAGCTGAGAGATTTGTCTGACTAAAAAATCCTGAAGAAATCTGGTCATATCTTCCAAGGCTCCCAAACTTTTAAACGTTAAATTTTTATTTTCTTTATTGATTAGTTCAAGCGTTGCAGGGCTTCTCATCCGAAAGGTGATCCAACCAGACTAAGGATCTGGGTTTTATCCCTTGAGCTAACTGCCATTGAACCGCTGACTAATCCTCAGACAGGGGGTAGCTTGTATCGGCGGTTCGCAGATCGGCTAGCCACTTGAGGATTTCCCGGTTAACCTGTTCTGGACATTCATCGTGGGGGCAGTGACCGGCTTCCTCCAGTTCGATCAATTTCAAACTAGAGTTGTACTGCAAATATTTCTGGGGTTGAGCAAACCGCAGGGGAATCAATTTGTCCTGTTTGCCCCAGATCAGCAATACCGGAATCTTCAGTTGAGGCAGTAAGGTTTTGACTGCTGGCCCCAAGCGAGGACTTCCCATAGCCTTAAATAATGCACAAAAAGCCCTTGCCGCCCCGCGATCGCCCGTTGGTTGAGTCAGAATTTCCACCAGCTCTTCGGTGACGGCTGCTGGATTTTGATAGGCCAATCGGGCCCACTTGCGAATCACTGCAGGGCGACGTACCCAGTAAAACACAGGTCGCAAGAGTAGGGGAGACGCAACCCAGGACTGAATCGTTTCTACAGCAGGCAACATCCAGGCTGGGATCGCCTCCTGTTGGACTGCCGGATCCGGCAGGCTAATCATAATCAGTCCTTGAGCCACTTGAGGATAGTGAGCCGCCGTCACCAGACTGATCAAAGACCCAATAGAATTACCAACCAGAATAGCCGGATGACCGATAAAGGTCTGCCAGAAGTCATGAACCAGTTCGGCCCAGAATTCAGCTTTGTAGGGAGCAACCGCTTTTTCTGAGCCCCCAAACCCCAGTAAGTCCAAGGCATAGACCGTATGATCCTGGCTCAGAACCTGAAGATTCTCCCGCCAGTGCCCGATTGAAGCCCCAAAGCCGTGCAAGAAAATCACCGGAGGATAGGAAGGTTGTACTGTAGGATTATCCTGGGAGTGGGGCTGTTCGTCAGGGCTAGTTGTGTTTGGGATAGCTACCTTTGGAAGATTCCCCGGGTGAGGCGGCCTTAAAAATGTATAGCGAATCCTCCAGCCCCGCCAGACCCAGTTTCGCTGATTGCCAACTTTATCTTGCCAAGATATCAAGTTCGTCACGCTTACCCTAGACCTATCGGTTTAGTTCGGTTTAGTAATGTAACCATTAGTTTACAATCTTTAACCTAAATCTACCATTCTTAGAACTTTGATGAAATTATTCGCGGAAGTAGAGTAGGGCTGGGTACAATATGAAGATGTAAACCACGGTAAATTCAAACTAAACATTATCATCGGATTTATTGCTTAATGTCAGTTATTGAAAAGAAAAAAAATCGTAACGCTCCCCAGATCAACGACAACATTCGATTTCCCAAGGTACGTGTCATCGACGCTGATGGGACTCAATTGGGAATCCTGGCCCCGCGAGAGGCTGTACGGTTTGCCGAGGAGCAAGAGCTAGACCTGGTACTGGTCAGCGATAAAGCAGATCCTCCGGTTTGCCGGATTATGGACTACGGCAAGTACAAGTTTGAGCAGGAAAAGCGAGCCCGGGAAGCCAAGAAAAAGCAGCATACGGCTGATGTCAAAGAAATTAAAATGCGCTACAAAATTGGCGAACACGACTATCAAACCAATGTCAATAAGGCCAAGAGCTTCCTCCATGACGGAGACAAGGTTAAAGTTACCATTACTTTCCGGGGTCGTGAGATTCAGCACAGCAATCTGGCCAAAGGACTACTCGATAAGATGGTGATTGATTTGCAACAGGCCGCCGAAATTCAACAGTACCCTAAGCAGGAGGGGCGAAACATGACCATGCTGCTTTCACCCAAAAAACAAAGCTAGGGCAATCCATCCCGATCTCCGACTCGAAAATCCAGCCTTACAAACACAGCCTCAGAACTTACAATTGAGGAACAATTCATTAAACAGGCCTGATCGCTGAATGGATAAAGCAATTGTCGGCTCTGGTTTAGTAGGGCAACGAGTAATCCAAGGACTGAATCTGCGCTTAGAAGAGGTCGAGCGCGCCTTTCTGCTGTTTGCAGTCTATACGTTAACGTCTATCGGTTTAATCTGGTTAGAACTAAGTACGGTTGGTCTGTTTATTGACCGCTACGGGGCCGACAAACTGCCCTGGATTTATATTGCTACCGCCGCAATTGGGTCAAGTCTGGGGGTAATTTATTCCTGGCTACAGAGGATTTTACCGTTACGCCGGGTGATCGTTGTCATTCTGGTCTTGATGGCTATTCCGCTGTTTCTCTTTCGCTGGGGACTTGAGCTAGAGGGCATTCAGATCCTGGGCCTGAGTATCGAATTCATCACCCTGTTTTTGATGTGGCTCTGGGTAGAAGCCTGCTATCTGTTAGACAATCTGAATAATTCAATTACCTCCAATCAACTGTTTAACATTCGCGAGATCAAGCGGGCTTATCCAATTGTTAGCAGTGGTTTCCTAGTGGCAGGGGTGGTCAGTGGATTTTCGTTGCCGATTGTCCTGCAAATTGTTGGACTGAAAAATATCACTCTCCTATCCGGGTTCATGGTGGTGTGTGGGGCAGGGGTTTTGTTTTATCTCTCCCAACGCTATCAACAGTTCTTCCCGGACTCTTCCCGCTGGATTCCTGAAGATGAGCAACCGGAGTTCAGTAGTCGGGATATCCGAGGGCCGCTGCAAGGTTATATCATTCCTCTGATTGGTTTCTTTGTGATGGCGGAAGTGTTATATGTTCTAGTGGATTTTCAGTTCTTTAGCCAGTTGGAATATCAAGGCAATAGCGCCAGTGGGATTGTCAGCTTTCTGGGGATTTTTGAGGGGATTCTCAGTACCTTTCAGGTGGCGACCCAATGGTTTGTTTCCAGTCGATTGGTCGAACGATCTGGGGTATTTGTGACGGCTATTATCCTGCCGGTCGGCATTGCCCTATTCGGAACCCTTTCTCTGGTTAGTGGGATAACTCAGCTTTTACCTATCTTTGTTGGGTTTGTGGTGTTGCGATTTCTTGACGAGCTGTTTCACTACACGTTGATTGAAACAACGGGAGCCGTTTTGTTTCAGCCCTTGCCAGACAATACCCGCAGTGACATCCAAACCCTAGTCAATGGAGTGTTTGAGCCTCTCTCCAAGGGTTTGACTGGATTTGGCATTTTATTTTTGATTGGGGTGTCCGGGTGGTTGTTTACCCGGAGCACAGGGGAGAGCTTCCATACGCGACAGAGTTTGTTCTTTATTTTGATTATTATTGCCCTGTCGCTGCTGTGGATTGGGGTAGTGCTGGCTATGCGATCGCAATATGTCAGTCTTCTGGTACAAAGTGCTGAACGGGGGCGGTTGGGGACAACGGACGTGAACATTCGGCGACTCAAGCAATCCGTTGCTGAAACCCTGAAGCAACCCAAGCCAGAGGCGGACAAACGTTCCTGCATTGAGCTGTTGACTCAGTTTGACCCCAAAAATGTGGGAGATACCCTGGTGCCGTTGCTGGGGGAGCTATCTCCCTCTCTGCAACACCAAAGCCTGGAAGTGATGCTGAATCATCCCAATCCAGACCATCTGGAGGCCGTCCGAACTCTGACCAAAACCTCCCTCAAGCCCGATGTCTTGGCCCTAGCCCTGCGGTATATCTGGCTGACGGAGGCGGCTCCCGATGTGGCGGAGTTGCGCCCCTACCTCCAGCCTCAAGTTGACCCGATTGTTCGGGGGACAGCGGCGGCGTTGATTTTAAGGCAGGGGGATCGGGAACAAAAGGCGATCGCCACCAATACCATTCGTCGGATGATTACCTCTCCCCACGAGCGAGAGCGGGTGATGGGAACCCGAGCCCTAGGAGAAGCTGACTATCTCCAGGGACTCCGACTCTATCTCAATACTCTCCTGCAAGATGATTCCCTGCGAGTGCGCTGTGCCCTACTCGATGTCATCGCCGCCACCCAGATGGAAGAATACTATCCATCCCTGCTCAAGGCGCTGTCCTATCGTTCGACCCGGGAGTCGGCCCGGCAAGCCCTGGTTCGCTTGGAAAATGAGGCCATTCCCCTGTTGATTGCGGTGGCAGGGGATATTTATAAACCCGAGTTGATCCGCCAGCAAGCCTGGTCAGCTATTGGAGAAATCGGCAGCCTGGAGGCCCTTGATACTCTGGTTGACTACTTGATGACCTCCTGGGGCATAACCCGCCGAAATATTCTGCGAGTTTTGCAGAAGGCCCCGGATGAGATTGGAATTGAACGGGTGTTAGACCGGATTGGTCGGAGTGGTCTGGAAACCCTGATTGAGCAGGAACTCATGTTTATGGGGCAGGTTTATAGTGCCCTGATCGATCTGAAACTAACTCCCAGCTTTCAACTCGATGACCTGCTGCTCTCTTCCTCGGATGAACAGTTTCCCCGTAACTTGCTCTATCGAGCCCTGTTGAGCTTGGAAGCGGATGCTGTAGAGCGTTGCTTTTTGCTGATGAAATTCCTCTATGTTCCCGGCTCAATTCAGGCTGCATCTTTCAATATTCGTTCAGAGACTTCCTCCAATGTGGCTCGGGGTTTAGAAATTCTGGACAACACGGTCGATATCACCAGTAAGCGGGCTTTGATCAGTGTTTTAGATCGGCACTCTGAAACAGAAAAGCTAGAATCCCTCGATTCCCTGGTGACCTACCGCCCGATGCAGCCTAATCAAAGATTGCGTCATCTACTCGATCTGCGCCATTTTCTTTCGGATTGGACCCTAGCCTGTTGTTTCCATCTGGCCCGCTCGGCCCGCTGGAGCCTGACCGCTGAACAAACCCTAATGTGCTTGAGGCATCCCAAGGGCTTTGTCCGGGAAGCGGTGCTGACCTATCTAGAAACTGCATCAAAGCGTGCTCTGATAGAATTATTGCCAATGCTGCAAAACGATCCAGATCCTCTGGTTTCTGCTCAAGTAGCCCAAATGATGGATGAATTTGATATCAGTTCAACTCCGTCACGAGATTGAAATCTAGAATTAAAACCTAGCATTGACTGTGCCGTAGTCTTGGGTCTAGCTTTGATTCTTTTACCAAGTATGAACTATGCTATCCAGCGTTGAACGTCTACTATTTGTCCGTGATGTCTCGATTTTCCAGGAATTGCGAGACGATTTTTTGGTGCGTCTGACCTCGGTCATGGACGAACTGTCTTATCCAGTCAATCACACCATTTTTACCGAGGGACAGGAAGGGCGATCGCTCTATGTCGTTGTTTCAGGTCGAGTCAGGGTTCATGTGGGGACTCGGGAAATTGCTCAGATGGGCCAAAAAGCCTGTTTTGGAGAGATGTCTCTGTTTGATGCTCAACCTCGCTCCGCCTCGGTGACTACCCTGGAGCAGTGTAACTGCTTGATGTTGACCCAGACACAGCTCTACGATGCCATTGAAGAAACCCCTGGAATTGCGATTAATATTATTCGGATGTTATCCCGTCGAGTCAGAGACTTGAACCAGAAGCTCAACGAAAAGATCGCTCAAGTCCCGCTACAAGATTCTGAACGGGTTGAAGTCCAAGCTTCCCAGGGTTAGTCCACCCGTGGGATGAAGATTTAATCTCTATGGCTCCCCCTGTCCACTCCAAAGTTCTGCCTGACCGGGGCTGAAAATCACGAATCCATTTCAACTAAAACCGTCACAGCGGCCACGGCAATCAGCATTTCATCATTTTTGTCCGCCAATTCGGCGATCTCCCGACCCTGCACGACCATGCCACCGGATTCGACGGTCAAGGATTTTTGACCAAAAGGCAACACCGCTAACACTTCCGCCTCCCGAACCTGGTCTGGATAGGGCACTGCCACCTGAACTTCAACAATCATTTGATTGGGGTGGCTCAACCCAGCCACTTCCCAAACTCCCGGCAAAGCGTTGTGGGCGATCGCATTTCTGACCGCCCGAGCCGCCGCCACCGTTGGATCTTGACCATGCTGGTCAATACCCATGGCCATTTCAATAATCAGTCGCTTGCGCTCCATCTAGCGGCGGGAGTATCGTTGATTTTGTTCGTTATACATGGCCATCAGCACCCGACCTGGATCAACCCAGCGTCCACTGTACTTCAGGCCCCAGTGAAGATGGGGCCCCGTTGTGCGCCCCGTCATTCCCACCCGAGCAATTCTAGCCCCTGAAGCAACCACCTGGCCTTCCCAAAGCTGTATGCCACCCTGGCGATCGATAAAGTAAGTACGGCCCGAGGCATCTTTCGCGACACTGCCCTGAACGTGACAGTAAATATGAGTCCACTGGCCCGAGTCAATGGCAATCCCGGTACCACAGCGCCCATCTTCCCAAACTTCAACCACGGTTCCCGTCCACCAGTTGCGAATGTAGCTCCCCTGGGGGGCTGCCATATCAAGACCGTAGTGAAATCCACTGGAGCGGTAGCCGAAGGGAGAGGTGTATTCCTGAAAATTCTCAACGGGGAAGGAGGCCTCTGACCAGCTCAACGCCGAAGTGGCTTGAATGCTTTCCCTCGCCTCAACTAATTTCTGCCATCCCAGGGAAAATCCCCCCAAACTCATCAAGCTTGCCATGAGCAGAGCTTTGCCAGAACGAAACTGAGCCTTAGGAGTCAGGCCAGAAATTAGCTGATTAATCATATCACTCCTCAAAACGGCAAATCTTATACTAGTCCTGCAAATAATCTTGCAAGTGGCTTACCAGGCAGTATTTTACTGCATATCGTGGCCCTGTCAAGTCCGTTGATTTGAATTTCAGTAAAGTTTTGCCTTACCATAAATTCACTGGATAAAATCAATAGTCCTTAACCCGAGCAAAACCTGACCGACTTATTCGACTTCAGGTATCACCTTTCAGTTCCCCCATAACTTAACAAATCTCAACCTTATCACTCTCAATCCTAAACAAGCACCATGTCAATTGATTTCCTATCCTTCAGCTTTACCCTCAATCCCACAACCATTGCCGGGGCTGCCCTCTGGTCATTGGCCCTGTATTGGGGATTTTCTCCCGCCAGTGAATGGGTAATGGCACAATTGACTCGATGGTTTAACTTTGCGGAGCGATCGCTCTACACGTCCCAGGAAGAATTTGAACGCACTCGTTCGGCTCGGGAATCCCAGAACGCCTTCTATGCCTCTCTGTTTAGTATTGTTCCCTTTCTACTGATTGGCACGGGCTGTAACTGGCTGGTGGAGTTGGAGTTGGGTCGTAATTGGGCGATCAGCATGGGGATGATCGCCTGCATCAGTTGTGGTGTATATGAACTGGGGCGGCAAGATGGTCGCCAGGGGGATTAATTAATAACCAGGGGTTACGTTAAAGATTTTTCGCTTCAAAGGTATTGCATTGATTCAAGTCTCCAGACTGTAACCCTTGCTTGAACCAGCGCACCCGCTGGGCAGAGGAACCATGGGTAAAAGAGTCAGGCACGACATAACCCTGGGCTTGTCGTTGCAGGCGATCATCTCCAATCTGGCTAGCTGCATTCATCGCCTCCTCCACATCTCCCTGCTCTAAAATCTGACGAGCATCATCGGCATGATGAGCCCAAACCCCAGCCAAACAGTCCGCCTGAAGTTCTAGCATGACGGAGAGTTGATTGGCTTCTATCTTGCTGGCTTGGCGTTGTAACTTCGTCACCTGCTGGGAGATGCCCAGTAATGTCTGGACATGGTGGCCAATTTCATGGGCAATCACATAGGCTTGAGCAAAGTCTCCGGGAGCATTGAGCTTGTATTTCATATCGTTGTAGAAGCTCAAATCGATATAAACTTTTTGATCTTGAGGACAGTAAAAAGGTCCAGATGCGGCGGTCGCCAAACCACAGGCTGAATCAACCCGCCCCGAAAACATCACCAGGGTGGGCTCCCGATAATCGGCTCCAATTTGTTGAAAGATACTGTTCCAGGTGTCTTCGGTATCTCCTAGAACAACAGCGACAAAATCTGCAAGTTGCTCATCTTCGGGAGAAATCGTTTGACCGCTGTTGGAACCTGGATCCGTCGATACAGCTTGATTCAAAATAGGAGTTGGATCAAACCCTAACAAGGCTGCAATCAGCGCCAGTACAACAACCCCAATGCCTCCGCCCACGGCAACGGGTGCTCCTGCGCCCCGTCGATCCTCAACGTTCTGACTCCTGCGGCCCATCTGCCAACGCATAGCTGTTCCTCCCTGGATTTGACATTAAGATACCCGCCCGATAGTATATCTGGTCTCTTTCTCACGACAGAAAAACTTCCAGAATTTTGCAGAATTGTCAACCGGGTCGGGAATGGGCCGTGAACGGTTAATGTCGAGTCAAGCCTGAACGGTTACTGGTTTAGCGTTAATAGTTTAACGGTAGTTCTCACTGTTGTAGTCTTGATTGGCTTTGAAAGGTGCAGTTTGGGATCTGGCACAGGTTCAGAGGGAAAATTCAGCCGCTAACTCCGTAATTTCCCTGAGAGATCACGCCAATCAAAAAGCTGGTCTCAGCTCAACAGCCAGCGCTGTAAATGCCCAGAAGATAGACCCATAAACCACTCAATCAGGGCTCCCACCTCATGAAAGTACAAGACAATACCATCACGGCTGCAGATTTTTCCCCAGAGAGTCCAGTCTCCCTCCCTACTTCTCTAAATCATTCTCTAGATCAGTTGTTCCAGAGGTTGCAAGCCAGTCTTCACAACAATCAGTTGCAACTCACCCCTGAATTACTCGGGTTTGTCAATGGTTTAGATAATGGTTTGGATGAGATTTTCGGGGGTATTTCAGGGAATCTGTTGGATGGCTTAATGCTAATCCATCAACCAGAAATCAAGTACTTTGAGGGTGATCCTGGGCAGGTAGGGGAACCTGGTCAATCCCTGAGCCCTGGAGAGATTTCTACCCATCCTGAAAATATCAAAGTCAGACTCACAGGGAAAGTTGAAGCGTTCAAGACAACGGGTGTGCAACTACTAGCGGAGTTTTTCCTTCAGGACAATCAGCCCAATTTGACTCTGAAATTCCAGCTCCCCACAACCGAGAATGAACCGGATGCGGCCCTGGGATTGGGCAGTTTCTTCCCGGAGGTTCCTGTGGTCAAGGCCATGGAATTCACCCGCCCGACCTTGATTCTGACTTCAGGGGAGGGTCTGTATGATCCGGCCTTGGATGCAAATCTGAACCGAGGATTCAACTGCTTTGGGGATGTTGAAGTCGCAACATCTGATGATCAGAACTTGCGATTGCTCGGAGGATTTCTCAAGGTTCAGCGCCTGGGATTTTATGCTGGAATTGCTGGGAATCGCCTCGCTCCCAAATACTTGCTAGAAGCTGCCATTCACCAGAATATGGCCATTATGAATGGCAAAAATTTCAAGCTGGGCTACACCTCCTCTGAAATTGCCATGGAGATTTCTGGGGTTCTGCCCGAGCCAACCCTGGGGATTGCTCAGGAAATCGTTGTCATCCTGCGAGAAAATGGCCAGGACAATCATCTGATATTTATCGGCGGAGTCAAAGGTCAGGCCGAATCGGTGACAGGTTTTTTCACCCTTGATGCCACTGGACAGAGTGCTGAAGGACAACCGGCAACCCTTGAGCCAACCCGCGAATGGAGAAATCCCTTCGGTATTCCTGGGCTAACGATTCGACAGCTTTCCCTACAACTCGGCCTCACTTACGCTTTTCCCTGGATTGATAATATCGGTTTGCACGGCGATCTCAAAATTGGCGAGATCGATGGCAGCGTTTCCATTCTGGTAGACAGTAACGATCCGGATCAGTTTGTTCTGGCTGGGTCAATGGATCGGATTACCCTGCTGCAAATGATCAGCACCCTAAGTATTCCGACTTTCGTGGCTTACAACGCTCTGCCCTCCGGTCTCAGACAGTCCTTTGAGCAGATTATCAATGTCGCCCTAGAAGAGGTCAAACTCAATATTGTGCCCGTCGCCACTCAAATCGGGGCGATTGATTTCCAGGAAACAGGCATTACCTTTGCAGGACGGCTTGATGCCTGGGGATGGAACGCCAGCGCCTTTGTGAATGTTGATCCAGAAATGGGCATCACTGTCCGGGCAAATATGGCTGCCATCAATCTGGGGAACGGCATCCTGCAAGTGAGCGGAGCCCAGGGAGATGCCTATCCCCAATTGCGTCTCCGGCTTGGGCCCACGACGGACTCAGAGCTTTACATTTCGGCGTCGGTTTCCCTGTTGGGGATCACTCAGGCTGTGCGTATGGAAGCCAACCAATCCGGTTTGCGCTTTACCGTGACCGGGAAGATCTGGAATCAGTTCAGGGCAATATTGGTGGTGACAACCTCTGGGATGACTAGCAGTCATGGCTTTCAGGTTCTCGCTACCATGGAAATGATCTGTTGAGCTATCTCAAGGAAACGGCCTCTCGAGAAATTCAACAGATTGCCAGTTCAGCAACTCGGGAAATCCAACAGGCCCAAGCCAAAGTTGATACGGCCCAGCAAGATGTGAATCGGCTCAATGACCTGATTCGCCAACGGCGGGCCGCTATTGAAGCTGAACGCGCCAGGGCCCAGGAAAAACTCCGCAAGGCTGAACGGGAGGTTGACTCTGCTCGGAATTCCGTCAACAGCCTGCAAAATCAAATTGATCGCAGGGAAGATGAAATCAAGCGACTGCGGAATAAAAAGCGCTGTACCAGAATTTTTGGTCGTCGAATCTGTGTTCCCGATGTTGCTGCCGTGGCTGAAGCCACGAAACTAGCGGCTGAAGTTGCAGGTCTGTACCCGGCCCTCGGCACCGCTAAAGCGGGCCTGAAAACCGCAGAAGAATTCCTAAAAGCGGCGGGTAAAACCATTGACCTGAATCCGATTGAGCTTGATCCTGAACTGGCCGGGTTGTACACCGCCCTAGGCACAGCAACGGCAACGTTGCAGACAGCCCAAGAAGTTTTGCGAACCACAGTCAAGGTTGTAGGAACCCTGGCAACCGTCAACACGTTTATCCTCAACCAGGGATTGGGCAGTTTGCTCGATGTCCGCTCGGCCCGGTTCCAAACCACCCTGGATGTGGCAACTGGAGGCACCGTTTTAATCGACTTGAACTTGGTATTCATGAACCAAAGCCAGTCCATGACCTTCCAGTTCAATTTCAAGAGTCCCCTGGAAAGTGCTAAGGCCCTAGGTCGGATGTTGCTAGTTCAGTAGGGTTCAGGTCAGACTGAAGCTCGATGCACATCTGGCAAAGATAACTCCAAACGTCAGGGATGAACCTGAAGCTAGGTCATGGGCAAATCACAAGTTGCTCATCGGTACAAACCCCAGTTACAGGTTGATCCCAGGGCTCAATGGGTAGGGTGACTAAATAGGCAAATTCAAACACAATCCCCAGGGTTGGGACGGATTGCCACGGCGGCAAACTCAGCATCCGATCATAAAATCCCCCGCCATAGCCTAGTCGATAGCCCCGATGATCACAGGCCAAAGCCGGCACCAGAATCAGATCAACGGCGGTCGGATCAATCCCAGCCATGCCAACGTGGGGCTCCAAAATCCCAAACGCTCCAGGTTCAAGGGCATCGCCGCCTTGGTAGCGATGCCAGACTAGAGATTCTCCTACACATCGGGGTAGTCCCCAGGTTTTTGTAGAATCCTGCCTCAGGGAACTCAGGTCAGGCTCCCGACGAAAGCTGACATAACTCAAGATTGTTGTGGCCTCTTGAAACAGGGGAGAATCTTGCAGATGGCCGCAGAGGCGATCGCTCCGTTCCTGCCATTCCTGCACGGACAAGGCTTTTCGAGCATTCAGTAAGGTTCGCCGCAATTTTACTTTTTCAGAAGATAGAGTCATCGGGGCAATCTAATGAAGTCTGATGAAGCTTCAGTCCTCTACAAAAACTTACGGGCCGTATAAAACTGCTGCCAAACCGGGCTGGTGCGGTTCTTGACCACGTGATTAAGATAATGATCCAGTTTTTTCAAATCTTCAACGGCATCTTTGACCACGGCCCCTTTTAAGCTCTGAACCAAATGTTCAGGATTGATATCCCCCTGATTGTAATAGTAGGCATGAATTCCGGCGGCGTAGCCCACCGAAACCGCTTCTGCAGTACTCATCACCGTACTGAGGGATTCTAACGCTTTACCATCCGCCGTTTTTCCCTGGCGCAATTCATGGAAGGTGGTGACTAAAATTTCCGTCAGTTCCGGTTTGAGGGAGAGGGGTATCTCAGCCTGGGCCAGAAGTTGATCCGTCTCTCGTTGCACCAATGCCATTTCCTGATGGATGTCAGCAATCGGATGCACGGTTTCAAAGTTGAGTCGCCGTTTCAGGGCAGCACTCATCTCGTTGACCCCGCGATCGCGGGTATTGGCAGTAGCAATCACATTAAATCCGACCTGAGCATAGAGGGTACGGGATTCATCCGGCAATTCAGGGATCGAAAGCACTCGGTCGCTCAAAATTGACAACAGGGTATCTTGAATTTCTAGAGGGCAGCGAGTGATTTCCTCAAATCGTACTAGCTTGCCCTGCTTCATTCCGCGATACAGTGGTGCTGGCACTAGAGCGCGATCGCTCGGCCCCTCCGCTAGTAACAGCGCATAATTCCAGGAATATTTAATATTATCTTCTGTCGTTCCGGCACTCCCCTGAATGGTCAAGGTGGAATCATTGCTAATGGCGGCAGTGAGTAACTCACTCAGGTAACTTTTTGCCGTTCCGGGTTCTCCAATCAGCATTAAGCCTCGGTTCGTAGCCAGGGCAACAATACACCGTTCGAGAAAGCTCCGCTGCCCGACAAACTTGGGTTTAATCTCCAGATCCCCGTCCCCTAAAATAAACTTCAAAACCGATCGGGGGCTCAATTGCCATCCCGCCGGACGAGGAGCGTCGGCATCGAGTTTGACCAGATTTTGTAGTTCTTCAGCATAGAGCAATTCTGCTGCTGGACGTTGCAGACGAGTCACATCAGTTGCAGACGTTTGGCTGCGAGTTCTCCGTGCCATAGAATTCAAATCTTCAAAACGAATATGTAGGGGCTGGATCACCCAGTCCTCAGAGATATTAATTTAAGATGAATATGTAGGGGCTGGGTCGCCCAGCATTTAGATATATTAAAACCCAGCCCCCACAGATATCAAGTATCAAGATCAGTCAGGGGTAAAAATTCAGGCCGTCAGGGAAAATTGGCATTTACTAGACCTGGACAAATAGATTACAATTGATCGACGTAGTATTTTATCTCCCGATGATCAAACTCCGATTAAAACAATACGGCAAGAAACGCCAAGTCAGCTATCGAATTGTAGCGATGAATAGCCTGGATCGCCCCGAGGGTCGTCCTTTAGAGGAACTGGGTTTCTTTAACCCCAGAACAGATGAAACTCGTCTAGATGTTCCAGCGATCATTCGTCGTCTGCAACAAGGGGCACAACCTACTCGAACTGTGCGTAGCATCCTACGGAAAGCCAATGTCTTTGAACAACTCCAATCCGGAACAATCACTGAAAGCACCCAAGAAACTGCTGTCGAGTCCTGATTACGCGCAGTTGACCCAATTTCTGATTGAACCTTTTTTAGAATCCCCTGATGCCTTACGGGTAGATTGTGAGTCTACAGCAAACCCCAAAAAAAATTGGATCAGATTGGCTTTTGAGGCAGAGGACAAAGGTCGGGTTTATGGTCGCGGGGGACGTAACATTCAGGCGGTTCGCTCTGTATTAAGTGCTTTTGCAGAGCTCGCGGGGGAATTTGTTCATCTAGACATCTATGAAGAACACAATGAAGACGAGCGATCTGTAGCGTCTTCTCCTCGATCTACCCCTAGTCGTCGCCCTTCCCGTCCCCAACCGGCCTCGGCATCGGGTCAACTTGCCAGTCAGAACGGAGATGAATAATCTGGTCTTTCTACTATGAGTGCCTTGCGGATCGGTTCAGATTCCCCCTGGGAAACCCGGGTGGGTTACTGTCGAGCCATTCGAGTTGGAAATCAGGTTTTTGTCAGCGGAACGGCTCCAATAACGGATTCTGGAGAGATTTTTGCCCCCGGGGATGGCTATGCTCAAGCTCAGCGATGCTTTGAGATTATTGGTCAATCCTTGCGGGACTTGGGGGCAGATTTGACCGATGTGGTTCGGACTCGAATGTTTGTCACAAATATTGATTCCTGGGCTGAATTTGGTCGGGCCCATTCCGAAGTTTTCAGGAATCATCCCCCTGCCACAACGATGGTTGAAGTGCAACGCCTGATTGATCCTGCCATGTTGATTGAAATCGAAGCCGATACCATGATTGATGCAACTCTCGGAGAGACATTTTGACCTGGGTTTTGAGCATTAGGGATCAGTCCCTTAGAGCATGATATGACTGAACGATTAGCGATTGATCTCCACAGTCACGAATTCGCGATCGCCCTTTCCGGTTATCAAGAGGACAATTTAAAGCTGCTATCTCGACAAACAGGGGCTCAGGTTACCCTCCGAGGTCAGGAACTATCCGTCAGCGGTACAACCCAACAAATCGAACTCTGCCGTCAGTTGGTGAAGTCGCTCCAAAGCTTTTGGAAAACCGGGGAGGTGATCACAGGAGTTGATATTCTCACCGCTCGCCATGCGATTAATACCCAGCAGCAGGATGCCCTGAGGGATTTGCGGCAGGATGTGGTGGCAATAACTCGGCGCGGTCAGGAGATCCGAGCCAAGACCTTTCGGCAGCGCAGCTATATTCAGGCGATTCGTACCCATGATCTGGTATTTTGTACTGGCCCCGCCGGAACCGGGAAAACCTATTTGGCGGCTCTAATCGCCGTTCAGGCATTGCTTGACAACCACTATGAACGGCTGATTCTGACCCGCCCGGCAGTAGAAGCCGGAGAGCGATTGGGCTTCTTGCCAGGAGATTTACAACAAAAAGTCAATCCCTATCTTCGTCCCCTCTACGATGCTTTATATGAACTGATTGACCCAGAGAAGGTGGCGAACCTGATGGAACGGGGAGTGATCGAGGTAGCACCGATTGCTTATATGCGGGGTCGTACGTTGAATAACTCCTTTATTATTCTAGATGAGGCCCAGAATACAACTCCATCTCAGATGAAGTTGGTCTTGACTCGTATGGGGTTCCGCTCGCGCATGGTGGTTACGGGGGACACAACTCAAACGGATTTACCCTCCCATCAACCCTCCGGACTCAGTGTGGCCTTGAATGTGTTGGGCAAGGTTGAGGGAATTGGGGTGTGCGAATTGACCTCGGCTGATGTGGTGCGAAATTCTCTGGTGCAAAAGATTGTTGCTGCCTATGAACACCATGAAAGGGCAAGATGACTAGGCCCTGGGTCTCGCAGGCTCTAGGAATAATGATGGGGGTTTGGAATTATTGAAACCTCCAAACCTATTTCCACAGGACAGGTTTTGGGCAGGGGATTACTCTCCGAAAAGACCTTCAGTCTACAGGGAGCGATATCAATTACATCAATTACATAAACTAATGCGGACTGATAAATTCATGCCAAACTCATTCATGCCAAATCCAACAACTGTTCTGGCTCTCTTGAGTCATTTAGATTTCGTTCCAAAGAGAGGCATTGCTCCTTCACACCATTGCATAATCATTCGTGACTGCTATGGCAATTTTTAATTGGGTGAGGTACGGATTTGGGAGGTGGTGACATGAGGTGGTGACATACCAGGTCACTATCTCCCTCACTCCAGGAGTGCACGAAACGCTATATAACTATTAACCATTAACTACATAGTTTCTCTGTGAGTCGATATTTATTCAATCGGTTGCTAACCGCTATTCCTACCTTGATTGCCATCAGCATTGTGGTATTTGCAATCCTGGCTTTAGCGCCTGGAGATCCCATGGGAGAGTTTGCGACTAACCCCTCGATTACGGCAGAAGTTCGGGAAAATATTCGGCGATCACTGGGTTTAGATCAATCAATTCCAGTGCGCTATGTCAAATGGTTTTTGGCATTTTTACGGGGAGATATGGGCTATTCTTTCACCAGTCGTAGCCCCGTGAGTCAGTTAATCTGGCAGCGACTTCCCACGACATTGTGGATAGCTGGATCGGCTTATCTGCTGGCGTTGTTAATTGCCTTTCCCCTGGGGATTATTTCCGCCTTGAAACGTTATTCGAGTTTCGATCAAATTGTTACAACTCTGGCTTTTCTGGGATTTTCGTTGCCACCATTTTTTACTGGATTATTATTTATTGTTATTTTTAGCGTTCAGTTAAATTGGTTACCATTTATCTATAACAGCACTCTTCAGGTGACTAATTGGCAGACTTTAATAGACCAGATCAAGCAATCCATCATGCCGATTATGGTATTGGCATTATTTCAGGCTGCGGTCTTGATGCGTTATATTCGCTCAGCCATGCTAGAACAGATCAATCAGGACTATGTTCGCACAGCCTACGCCAAAGGTCTATCGAAATTCAGGGTAGTTAATAGTCATATTCTCCGCAATGCTTTAATCACCGTGGTGACTTTAATTGCCCTGGATATTCCCAGTTTATTTACTGGAGCTTTGGTCACTGAACAGATCTTTCGGATTCCCGGAATTGGGGCTTTATTAATCGATTCTATCTACCGAAGTGATACCCCAGTAGTTATGGCAGTAACATTTATTTATGCCATTTTAGTAGTAGGTTTTAATTTGATTGCCGATATTTTATATGGAGTACTTGATCCGCGAGTTCAGTATAAGTAAAAGTTTATAGAAAGGGTTGTAGAAATGGTTAGTTAGATGGCAATCGCCCCGGCTAAAGCCTGGGATACCCCTGATTTGTGACACAGTTTTATGACACAATAATTTTGTGACACAATATAGAAATAAACGGTTGATTAGTGGATGGCTATGAGCGAGCGGCTAGATCGAATTGAGGCTGTTCTAGATAAGTTGGCAGAACAGAAAGAGGCTGACCAACAGGCGATGGCGGAGTTCCGTGCTGCGGTGGCTTCCCTCACCCAAGTTAGGGAGTCTGACCAACAGGAAAATGCCACCAGGACGTCGCCCAATCAGGAGAGGCTGA
>JAAURB010000031.1 GCA_012033335.1 Oscillatoriales cyanobacterium RM2_1_1 | reverse complement strand
TTCTATGCCGCTCGATTTCACTCGAAACCGCCACGATGTCCGACATCCCCAAGCTCTCCAGGGATGCCAGCGGGCGATCGCCACCACCGCTCGAAGTCGCGCCCTGGGAAACCCCCTCGAACACCCAAGACAGGCTTTTCCCTGGTTGCTGAATTACCCGGCTGCGTTGATCTTTGGCCCGGAAGACCGGGGACTGAGCAACCAGGAACTCAACTATGCCCAACGGTTTGTCCAGATTCCCTCTAGCCCCATCTATCCGACTTTAAATCTGGCTCAGGCGATCGCTGTATCCTGTTATGAGCTGTACCAACTCGCCCATCCCATCCCCATCGAATCTATCGAGTCCGACCTCCCTCAGCCTTCCCAGAATCCAACTGATGCGGTTTTCCCGGAGGAAATCCCTGTGACCCTCGATCACTTAGAAGAGTATTATCAACAGCTAGAGTCTGTGTTGTTGCGAATTGGCTATCTTCATCCCCATACGGCCAAAAGTCGCATGGAAAAGTTTCGGCGTTTGTTTAACCGTGCTAATCTATCTACATCAGAGCTAGCAATGCTCCGAGGAATTTTATCTCAGGTGAAATGGGCAGTCGATCAGCCATCTTCACCAAACTCGGTTTATGATACTTTGAAGCCATCTTCAAGTTTTTAGGTGTGTAAGTGTGACTCAACGGCCTCCTCAACAGTCAATACTTTCTTTCCTCAATCGATCTCGCCGTCGAGATGTTGAGCTTGATCAGACCCATGCCCCCCGCTCTGGTGCCAACGCCTCAAACGGTTTGAATACAAGTTCAAGTCGTTCTAGCCCTATCGGTTCAAACCCGAGCAATTCTCCCCTTGACTACAGCTCAACCCCCTCTGGGCGTCGTCGTTATTCTGGTCAGACTAGTCAGAATGGTCAGAATGGATCCCAGAAAACGGTTCCTCCCTCATTTGATCTGCAACAACCAGGCAGAGATGAATTGGGTAGAGAACCTAGCAGAAACCCGTTTGGTAGAGACCCCTATACCCTGTCAGATGACGGTCTGCCCGCCTCATACCACCTTGATAGTCTTCTCGAGAAGCTCCAAACTCGCCGACCCCGCCCCCACTTTTCAACTCAACCCCCTGATCTCAGCCGGTTTCCTGAGGTCAACCCCAGCGCTCAGAGACCGAGGCAGAATCCAGTCTCATTTGATACTCCCCTCAGACCACTCCGGGTCAATGGCAAAGGAGAAATCAACCCCGGTCGTCCTAACGTGGTGCCATTGCATTCTCGTCCCCTCAGGCTGGAACCAAAACGCTCCGACGGGCAACGCCATCCCCTCAAATCAGTCGATCCCACACTCCCTGAGACTAGGCCCTCAGACCCTAAGCCATCTGAGCCTAAACGACCCGTCCCCCCGCGATCTCGAAAACAACCCCCAACCCTGGTGGTCTATGGAATTCGGTTACTGATCCTAGGAGTAGGTGTAGGGGTTCTAGCGGGAACAGGACTGTCAATCTTAAATTCCCTGGGTCAACCCAGCGCTAAGGCCAGCTCCAACGAGGAAGTAAATGCCTCAGGGTCAGGGTCAGTCAGTCAGCCCTTGGGAATTGAGGCTCTCCCCTTGTCCCTGCAACTCAACCAGGAACTCAATCCCCTCAAGCAAGAGGTGCTGGATCTGGTCAAAGCCGAACCGGAGTTGAAACCCAGAATCCTCATGGTTGACCTGGATACGGGTTCCTATGTTGATATTGATAGTCAGTCAGTTATTTCTGCCGCCAGTACCATCAAACTGCCAATTTTGGCCGCCTTTTTTCAAGCGGTTGATGCCGGTCAGATTCAGTTGGATGAGAAATTGACCCTGGAGGATCGGCAGATTGCTGGAGGGTCAGGGGATGTTCAACATCAATCCCCCGGAACCCGCTACACAGCCCTGACGATTGCGACGAAGATGATTACCGTCAGTGACAATACCGCAACCAATATGCTGATTGATCGGCTAGGGGGAGCAGAAGCCCTGAATCAAAAGTTCAAAGATTGGGGCCTGAATGACACGGTGATTCGCAATCCTCTACCGGATCTCCAGGGAACCAATAAAACCAGTGCCCGGGATCTGGTCAATCTCCTGACTCAACTCAATCAGGCGGGGCTGGTGTCGATGAAATCCCGCGATCGCCTGTTCCATATTTTACAGCAGACTGAAAATGATGCCTTGATTCCTAGTGGCTTGGGCAATGGGGCGATCGCCGCCCATAAAACTGGCAACCTTAAGTCTGTAGCAGCGGATGTGGGATTGATTGATCTGCCCAATGGCAAGCGCTATCTATTAGCTGTGTTAGTGGAGCGCTCTAATAGTGATTCTGCTGCAGAGTCTCTAATCCGCGATACCTCGCAAATTATTTATCAATATTTTGCCCAGAAGGCTCGGCAAACTGACCAGACCCCTGAAGAACAACGGCAACAACAGAGGCAGTAAGATTTCAAGCAAATTGGTGACTCAGAGCAGGGTAACAGTCCCAAGCTGATTGCACTGCATTTTTAAGAGATAAGTCCTCATAGAAATTAATATTCAGCGATCGCAATACAATAACCGCTTTTCATCAATCCTTGAAGACTGCGATATAACTTTATGGCCAACAATCTAAGTGTGATGGTAAACTTGATTTTATAGTCAACTTTATATGCTTAAAACCTGAAGCTCGACAGGACACTAACTTTACGACTGATTCAATCCTAGCTTGCACTATATCTAGAGTGAAAAAAAATTCTTGCTCACCCCCTGTCACTAAATGTGGATCTTAAGGTAAATTGGTAGAGCGATTATTTCAATAAGGTTTGTACCCCCGGAGACTATGCAACAAACTCTCTCCCCCACCACAGTTATCCCTTTCAAAGCTGGTATTCAGGTGATTCGCCGGGATGGAACCCCTACGGCTTTAGATGTTTCTCGGATTCGGGCCGTTGTGAACTGGGCCTGTGAAGGACTCGATGCCAACCCCATCACCCTGGAAGCAGGACTGACTACCCGCCTGCGAAGTGGTGTCACCACGCGAGAAATTCAAGACAATCTGATCAACTGTGCCCTGGAGCTCTGTAGCCCCTCAGAACCGGACTGGCGCTATGTCGCCGGACGGCTACATATCTGGAGTTTGTGGAAGGATACGGCGGTCAGTCGAGGGTATCGCTACGAAGATTATCCCCGCACTGTTCATGCCAAAACGGAACGCCAGGAATATGATCCCCGAATGCTAACTTACACCCGGGAGGAACTCCAGGAAGCGGGTTCCTGGATCAATCCAGACTGGGACAAGGACTATGACTATGCGGGATCGGTTCTCCTAACCAAGCGCTATCTATTGACCAATGAACTTCCCCAAGAAGCCTTGTTAACCTGTGCTTTGCTGCTGGCGGTGGTAGAAGCCCCGGAGAGCCGCCTGATCTGGGGGAGAAAGTTTTATGAGGCGATCGCCAAACGGCAGATTTCCCTGGCGACTCCGATCCTAGCCAATCTGAGAATTCCCCAGGGTTCCCTCAGCAGTTGTTTTATCACGGCCATGGACGATAACCTGGAAAGTATTTTTGACGCGATCAAAGATGCCGCCCGCATTTCTAAAAATGGCGGCGGTGTCGGGGTAAATGTCAGCCGGGTCAGGGCCACGGGCAGTTGGGTGATGGGGAAACCAAATACCTCTGGGGGAGTGATTCCCTGGACTAAGCTGCTCAATGATACGGCGATCGCTGTGAATCAAGGGGGTCGTCGGGCTGGGGCCATTACCGTTAGCCTGGATATCTGGCATTTGGATGTCCCCGAATTTTTGGAGATGCAGACCGAAAATGGGGATCAGCGGCGCAAAGCCTATGATATTTTCCCCCAGCTTGTCGTCTCCGATGAGTTCATGCGGCGGGTGACGAGTCAGGGAGACTGGACATTTGTTGATCCCTACGAAGTGCGAACCAAGCTGGGGATCGAATTACCAGAACTCTGGGGAGAGAAATTTGAAGCGGCTTACCGGCAAATTGAAGCCAGTTTAGATATCCATTTAACCCTGTATAAACGGGTGAATGCTAGGGATTTATTCAAATCCATCATGCGTTCCCAGGTGGAAACCGGAATGCCCTATCTCTGGTTTAAAGACACCGCTAACCGGGCCAATCCCAACCAGCACGAAGGCTATATTCCAGGAGGCAACCTCTGCCAGGAAAGCTGGTCAAATGTATCCCCCGGCAAGGAAGCCCACACCTGCAATCTCACCAGCTTAAACCTAGCTAATCTCACCCTTGAGAATCTGCCGGAAATCTGTGAAACGGCGGTTCGGCTGCTGGATAACACCATCGAACTGACCTATGCCCCGTTTGCAGCCAGTCAATTTCACAATGACAAATATCGCACCATTGGGGTTGGGGCCATGGGCCTAGCGGATTGGCTGGCCCAGCGGCGATTGTCTTACACTAACCTGGCAGAAATTAGCGATTTATTTGAAGAGATTGGCTATTACTGCACGAAAACTTCTATGGAATTGGCGAGAGAACGGGGGGCTTATCCAGCGTTTCCGGGGAGTTCCTGGAGTTCGGGTCAATTAATTGGGGCCAAACCGGTGGAATGGTTCCTGGACAATGCAGCTAAACCTGAGCGCTGGCAGACTTTGAGCGCAGATATCCAGCGTTACGGCATTCGCAATTCTCATATCACAGCGATCGCCCCTAACACGTCTTCCTCTCTGGTGCAGGGATGTACTGCTAGTATTTTGCCCTGCTACAGTCGCTTTTTCTACGACAAATGGGCTAAAGGAACTGTGCCGATTGCCCCGCCGTTTATTCGGGAAAGTTTCTGGTTTTATCCAGAGAACAAAACCCTGAATCAACAGATTGTGGTTAAAGCCGTTGCCACGGTTCAGCAGTGGATTGATACCGGGATCTCCATGGAGTTGCTATTCAATCTAAATCAGGGAATTTACTTCCCGGATGAACCGGAGCGAGCCCTCAAAGCCAAAGATATTTTTGAAACCCTGGTACTAGCCTGGGAGTCAGGCTGCAAAGCCATCTATTACATCAGAACTGTGCAACGGGACAGTTTTCAAGAGGGGAGTGAGGGCTGTACGGCTTGCGCCAATTAATTCCCCATTTTTTCGCCCATTTCATCCTGTCGTTTAAGCAGATCAATCCCTGAAAATTATGATATTTGCCATCAATCACAATAACTTCAATGCCTATCAAATGCCGATCAATCCCATTTTTAATCCAGAGGGAATTGATGATGTAGAGCACCGTTCCATCTGGTTCGGAGACACCACCAACCTGATGCAATTAAATGATGTCCGCTATCCCTGGGCGGTTGGTTTGTACAAGCAAATGCGGGAGAATTTTTGGGTTCCTGAAAAGCTGGATATTACTCAAGATGTGGTAGATTATGCCAATTTAACCCCCGATGAACGCCGTGCCTTTGATGGGATTCTTTCCTATCTGACGTTTTTGGATTCGGTTCAGACCTGTAATATTCCCCACATCAAAAGTAGTGTAACCGCCCCGGAAATTAGTCTCTGCATGGCTGAACAGGTTTCCCAGGAAGCCATGCACAATCAGAGCTATCAGTACATGATTGAAACGATCATTCCCTCTGATCGGCGGACTTTTGTCTATGATTTCTGGCGCACGGATGCGGTACTGCGCGATCGCTGTGAATTTATTGCTGGGATGTATCAGAAGTATGTGGATTTCCCCACTACCGAGAATTATTTCGTGGCTTTATTAGCAGATTTCTTGCTAGAAGGACTGTATTTTTATAACGGCTTTATCTACTTCTACAATCTAGCATCTCGGATGCTGATGCCAGGTTCAGCAGATATTTTTAAAATGATTAATCGGGATGAACTTAGCCATGTACGGTTGTTTCAAAAATTGATTCCGGAAGCTATGCAGGTTTTTCCCCATTCCGTGGATCAAGTGTATGAGATGTTCGACACTGCTGTACAGCATGAATGCCGTTGGACTGATCATATTGTGGGCAACAATATTTTGGGAATTACCGAGAGCAGCACTGAGCAATATACTAAATACCTGGCTAATGCCCGGTTGCGTTCCATTGGTCTACAACCTCTGTACCCTGAGAAGAAATATAGCAAGAGTCCTTACACTCACCTGGAACGGTTTTCAGATACCAAAAAGGAAGCCCACACCAAGGCCAATTTCTTTGAAGCCAGTGTTACCAGCTATGTAATGTCCTCTGGGGTTGGGGGATGGGACGAGATTTAGGGAAACAATAAATTTCTCCGGGGCTGCTCTGACCGATCAATTTTGCCTCAGGAGATCTGATCTTCCTGAGGTTAGAGCTTTAACTTCATCATCGTCAAGCCGATGAAATCATGATCAGGGGGTTACTATAAAAGCTATTGCCCGGATCGAAATGGGACTAAATCAATATGATTGCGTTTGTCATTGGGGTCAATTTCAGCATCTCGCTGTTGTGTTTTTATGTGGCCTGGAGAATTTGGCATCTGAACCGCACCATCAACCAGGTGGAGCGATTGTTAACCCGAACCGAGCGACAGCTTTATAGTTTGCTCAGTGGCTCCCCTGCCTCGATTCAAAGGGGTCAACAGGGAGTCGCCTCCCTGCGAAAACAGTACCGTAAGTTGCAATTCCAAACCCAACAGCTTCAAAGAATCCTGGCGATCGCCAGTCTTTTCACGACCTTGCTGCCGTTCCGTCGCTCCAGCCGTCCTAAAACGAATAAACCTTCGTCGCGAGTTTCGGAGACACTAAAAAATAGCCCGAAGCACTACTCGAGTTGAGCTGAGTCAACTTCTCCAGGGTCTCAGGCTGTGAGTGAGCTCAAATTAATTGAGCTCAACCAGAATCATTGAATCCAGATCTGAACCCTTATTTCTTCTTCATTTCCCGGGCCATTTTGCGGAACTCATCCATTTTTGAGTCTGGGCGACGACGATCGGGTTCTAAACTGTAGGGGGAAGTGGAGTAAGAAGAACGCTGAGCCCCAAAGCTACGGTTTGGCATCTGCGGTTGAAAGGAAGAGAATGAGACAGCCTGGTCATTTCTGTCTTCAACCACTTCATTCAAAGCACTTCTGGTTAGAGGACTTTTAAAGTCTTTCTTCTTTTCCATGGAGGAAATTACTGCACTGGACTCCGCCACATTCTTGGGAAAGGTGCGCCTGATCGTGCTGGATCGACGCATGTAGTCTACATCTCCCAGGGTTTTAGCGTTATCTTCATCCAGATAATAGGTTTGCTCGGGGCGATCGCTATTTCTTTTAAATAAGCCTCTGATAAATCCGGTCATAAAAATCTCCTATTCGCCTCATTCAAAAAAGCTATTTGTATTGAATCTTATCAAAAATTATGAAAAATTCCATTTATTTTTAATTTAAGTATAAGTACTTATTGAGTAGTAAAACCTTCTAAATTCAGGCCAAACGGGATTAATCCGTCTATTTGAATTCTGAGAAATTCTTGGTCTTGTTAATGAATCTTTATATTCTGGACGATTTGCCAGGGCGGTTCCAGGTTCTGGTATATTGGCTTTACTGGAGTTCCTGCTAAAACAGCAAACCTGAAAACTACTATGGTTTCCGTCACAAATCCTGATTCTTCAAACACCCTGGGGGCAGATGCTATTGACGTGGCGATCGCCCAGGGCATTGACTTTGATGGCTCCCCGATCCCATCTGAGAAACTTGATCTCTACCATCAAGTGATGGCTCTGGAGGCAGGTCGTCAGCGAAGCGGCGTGACCAACACGATGCGATCGCGGATTGTCCGGATTGGCGCAAAGCACATTCCCCAAGCCGAACTCAATCAGATGCTATTGGCGGCAGATTTTGCCCCCCTGAAAGAGAAAGAAATTGCTTTTTACTATGGCGGCAAGGGTTAGGTAGAAATCTGACCTTTGACTCGTTTTACAGACTCGTTTGGTTGTGCGTCAAAGGAATGTGAGTCTGTATAGAGTAAGAAATCAGAAATTCAGTAAATCAAGTGATGGAATGTAAGCTCTGAGGTCATCCCAAGACTCACAAGCATGGAAAACAGCCTAATGGAAATCAACGCTACTGGTGTCCAGAATGTAAACGCACCTTCTGCGAAAGCTTCGATACCTTATCCATTGTCAGACAACAGACGGGTAGATAGCACCGACGCCAAAATAAGTTGGGTAAGTTGTGGGAACAAACAAAAGTGACGACTCGACTAGTTGTCAGCTATTTCAATTGGATTGGGCAGCATTCTCGATTGAAAACAACTGCTGCTCAAAGAGCTGGGCTCGCTACAGTTCCTTGGACTTGGCAGGATCTGGAAAAGTATCCAACAATAGTTTGATGCACAACCCTGAAGCTTAATTGCCTGAATCTTAATTCAGCGATCAACTCAGCGCTGGGGGATAAAGCATGGTACCTTAAGGCAGAGCTACCCAAATATCAGCTTTAGTCGGCACTTAGCAGATCTATGGAGGTTCTAAAAACAAGCTCTATAAATTTTTTTGCTTGGACTAGGAACTTTTGCCATTGATAGAGTCCTGACTCTAAGAGCTGAACCCTTTACTCTAAATTGTCAGTCTATTTGTTGAATCACAGGCGCTCTCAGGAGTCCAGTTTGAACAAATAGATCAGCTAAGCCAGTATCTATACCAGTCGCTTGACTGCCCATTAAAGTTGATACTTTTTTTGATATCTACAGGACTGCAGCCCTTGTAGTTTAGAAACCAAATTCAAGTTCTGAACCTGGCATCGTTGATGTTTTTCTGTAAAAAAGATACTGGTTTCTTGAAGTTTCTGCCATATTTCTGCTATTCTTATACAGAATTTTTGCAGATTCAGTAGAACACTAGTTTTTATTCAGATTGTATAGATGGTGTGATGCTAGTGGAACGATGAAATTGGAGCTAAAGGTCTAGTCATTAACTTGCGGTTATCATTTGCCCAGTCTCCGAGTTTACCCGGTTGTCACTTGGTCAAAATGTCCGCTAGATTAGTTGCTAGCTCGTAGCAATAAATTATTGTTTTCACAATCCCGAGGCCAAGTCGTAGAGAAATCTACCGGATGTCTCGACTCCTAGTGTAGAATCCCAATGTTGCAGTTTTTTTTAAGTAAACTTCTCGTGAGGAGGAACTATGTCACAGGTACCTAGCCCTATTGCTCCAGTTTTCGATGGTGGAGGCACAATCCTTCTGCCACCTCCTGGTGCAAGTAGTGTTCAGTTTTCTAATTCTCAGAGCTCTCAGCCAGGAATCGCTCCTACTCAAGTTTTTGGTACAGATGGAGCTGATATTCTGTCTTTTTCCAGTGCCACAACTGGAATTGAGATCACGGCGGCGGGGGGTAATGACTCAATTTTAGGTGGCTCCGGTGATGATGTGATTGCCGCTGGAGAAGGGGCGGACACCGTTTTCGGTGGAGCCGGCAATGATCAGATTTTTGGGGGTCAAGGAAATGACCTCATCTTCGGGGGTGAAGGCGACGATAGAATCGAAGCCGGTGATGGAGATGATGTTGTTGCAGGTGGTGCTGGTGCAGACACCATCTTCGGTGGTGCTGGTGCAGATAGCATCAGCGGCGACGATGGAGATGATCTGATCTTCGGTAACCAGGACGCTGACCTGCTCCAAGGTGGCGCTGGCAATGATGTCATCTATGGTGGTCAAGGCGCTGACACGATTCAAGGTGGCAGTGGCAATGACACTCTGTTTGGTGACAAGGGCAACGACCGCTTAGAGGATACTGCAGGGGGTACCGATGCCTTTGGCTTTAGCTATGCTGGGGCCGATGATGCGGATACGGTGATTGGCTTCGAAGCTGGAACTGACAAGATTCTTTTGGTTGGTGATGTCTTTGCATCCCTAGGTGCAAGTGTAGAGGACAGCGAATTCACGGCTGTTGATGCCGAGTCTCAACGGGGTGATGCTGATACTCCTCTGGTTTACGTCCGGGAAACTGGTGAGCTCTACTTCGAAGGTGAATTGGTTACAACCTTCGCGGAAGTCCCAGATATTACCACAGGTGAATTTGAGTTGTTCTAAGCAATAGCTCAGTTATCCTTGATGTAATCTAGCTTGATGTAATCTAGAAGGGCAACTGGTGAGTTGCCCTTGTTTCTTTGTCAGGTTTTACTATTCGCTAACATGGAGCAAAAGTCCCTGCCAACCGAGGTAATTCTGGCCCATCCCCAACAATCCCTGGGTCTTGCCGTTCTTGATGGGTCACCTCAACCAGGTCACTATCTGAACTGGGACGGTCAGACCTATCTGGTTCTAGAGCGTCATCATCGCTATCAACTCAAATTCGGTCGCTACTCCCTGGCTAAAATTAGCCTCTATGTACAATCTGCCTGTCGCCCTAGGGAATATAGTTTCTTTGGCGGTCGATGGGTGCTAGGGGACAGTAGTTGTGCCTACAATGCTCGATCTGAGTGGGTTCGATGTGCGATCAATCCCCAAGGCTGTTGCTCTGAATGTTTGGATTACACGCCGATTTGACTTTGATCAGCAATTGGAAAACTCAACTGACTCAACTAACAAACTCAACAGGATCCTGATCTCGGCGATGTTGTAGCGGAATCGGAGGCCCTTGGCGATCGCCCGCTAGACTTGCTGTTTGCTCCAGGGCTTGCCTCAGACGCTTGGCGGCATAAATCGACATATCTCGGGGCACATTGATCCGATCCCGCAGATACCGCAGGGCAACATCAGAACCCGGCGGTGGGATACATTCCTCTCCCTGCATCATTGAGGTCAGGGCACAACGCAGGGCTTGATCAAACAATTGATCCTCAGTGGGATTAACGCGAATAATATTGCGACGGTGCTTGAGGACTCGCTGCAGGGCTTCAATCCGGGAGCTTGCAGGTTCCGGATACCGAACATCGGGCAAGCCAAACCAGGGGCCATAATCAACCCGTTCCTGATTGATCTGGGCCTGAGGTTCTCCATTGCTCCAACATCCTCCCATCTGGGGAGGCAAGTCATGAGCATGGGTGTGAAAGTCGCTCTGAGTACCCCGATAGGTCAGTCGGCTTTCCATCCCATCAAACCAGGCGGATAGATAGGGGTTTTGTTCTCGCAAGGAATACCCTTTGTAGTAGTAAAGGCTGGCATTCATCCGTTCCACATAGGGGGTAAAGATCACATCAGCGGTGCTAAACTCCTCCAAGAAATAGGGGCTAGGGGTAGAACTGAGAGCCCCCTCAACCCTGGCGACTACTCCAGTAAATTGTTCGCGATTGCCCTGTTCCTGTCGAGGGGAACGGGTGGGATAGCATAGCCAGCTACACCAGACCCTAAACAGCAGGCGTTCTAGTTGTCTGAGGGGCAGTACCCTGGAATCTTTCATTCCCCATTTCAAAGGGCCATAGACTGTTTCCAGGGCGATCAAAATATCATCGCTTTCGGTAATAATCTGGCCATCAAGTTCTACAGCGGGTAACATTCCCGATGGAACTTTGCGTTTGTACCAGTCTTCTTTCTGGCCGTAGCAAAACATCGTGACTTTCTCAATTCGATAGGGAATTTGTTTTTCCTCCAGCCACAACCAGATTTTCTGGCAATAGGGACACCAAGCATGGTTGTCTCGATACAGAGTTACCCGCACCTCGGATTCGCTCTGACCAAATAGCCGGAGACGGGCTTGAGGATTTGTAGGGCCATGCACAGGGTCAATCTGGAAATCGGTCAGGGCTTCTAATTCTGGCCAGCTTAGGGGAGCAAGGGTCATAGGAATAGGATGGGATGGGGTTACCAAGAGAAATTATAAGATTGAGAAATTGTACGTAAATATTGATATTACAGTTGACTTTGAGTATAGCGGGCTGCCCGGAGCAAATCCTGGGCTTTGTCAGTGACGGTTGTTCCCGCTTCAATGTTTTCCAGGGTATCGGTAATTTGATTGAGCTTGCGCCTCAATGTTCTGATATTGGGATCCTTTGAACGAGCCAGTTCTCGCCATTCAGCAATCATTTGCTCCGCCGTTTTAACGGTTTTGACGGCATTGAGTTCTTCCTGAAGCCTGACTTCGAGATCGTTGAGATTGGCCTGATATTCCCGTAACTTAGTTTGAGCGGCTGAGTAGCCTGGACTATCAGAGGAGACCCGCTCGAGCTGGATGATTGCCTCTTTCCAAAAGGCGATCGCTGTTGCCATTTGGCCTCTGGATGAGGGGGGTTTTGAGCCAGGGTAGAAGCCTTGAGGGCGTATTGTTGGGCCACTAGAATCAGAGCGTTGATGTTTTGGGTTTGAGAGGTTGTATTCAGGGTGGTCTGAAACGTTTGCTGGGCTACGGGATGCAATTGTTGAGCAGTTTGACCAGCCCGGGTTCCTGGAGGAATCTTCTGCAACTGGTCAAGGGCTTGTTGCCAGTCTACAATTGCTTGACTTCGGGTTGTGTTAGAGGTGGAGTCTTGATACTGCTTCTGGGCTGATGTCAACCCGGTTTGGGCTTGCTGTAGTTGGGTTTGGGCTTGCTGTTCCTGTAGAACTCTGGCTTGAAGTTGCTCGAGTTTGCTCTCGATCACCTGGTATTCCTGGGGGGTAAACGTCCAATCACAGCGGGTGACGGCGCAGTACAGCTTGGGATAACTCCCTAGGGCACTCTTGGGTAAATCGTTTAAGAGCTGGCTCGTTTCCTGCAATCGTTGCTCCATCGAGTCTAACTTTGGGTCGGGTTCTGGCTGTTGAAGCTGCTGTTCGACTTGATTCAGCAGTGCCATAGCTTGCTGATAATCACGATCAGTTTTGATGTGGGTCGGCAGCAATAGAATTGAGGCGTACCGGGTGACGGGTTCTCGAATTAGAGCAAAGGGTAGATTGGCAATCCAAACAGCCCCACAGACCGTCAGCAACGTCATACTGCCCCACAAAACCCAGGGGGTAGCTTTGACCGGACAATTGATCTGGGCGGTACGTCTGAGGATGTCCTCATTAAAATCAGGAAACTGATCCGTGACAACCTCCCGCAACTCGTCAAAGGATAAAGGGTCTCCGGGTTGCGATCGCAGCTTTTCTAGCCGTTGCATGACGATTTTTCGTCCGACTTCGCTGACAAAATCTTCCTGACCGTACTGATTGACTTCCGTACTTAAAATCTCAAAGGCGCGACTCCGTAACCGCTGCATTCATCTATCCTCCAGAACCCATCTAGAGTGATCCACGAATTGTCATACACTCCATACAAAAATAGCCTATGTCTGGCAATTCCTGAAGGTTTACTCCAGAAAAATTATGGCTGGGTTAGTCAGCAGATGCAATAAGCCACTGATTCAAGCGGTAGGGTCAAATCCCCGATCAAATCTGAGTCCGTGACGCCGGACGGGGAAACAGGACTTGAAAGCCAGACTGTCGCTCTGCTACCGATTCTGGGGCATAATCCCAGAGGCTTTCATAATAGAAGAATACCGTTCCCAAGCCTCGACTGCGGGCTGCCTGAACCTGGGATTGGATTTGCCGCATCGGAGCTGGGCTATTGCGCAGGCCCGCCATAATCCCAACGGCGGTGGGAATTTTTTGTTGGGCTTCTTGCATTTCCGTCCGCAGTAGCTTATCTGTAAAGCTCTGCAAGTTTGAGCGATAGAGTTGTACCACCAGCTCGTCAATGATTCCCTGCCGCAGCCAGGCCAACCAATCTTGAAGTTGTAGCTTATAGGCAAAGCTATAGTAGTTGGGGGCGATGGAAAAAATGGCCCGAGGTTTCCTGGCTTTTACCGCTTTTTGCAAGTTGACCATGAAGGTTGTAATTTTATTCGCCCGCCACTTTACCCAGGCTGGGTCTTCAGCGTCTACAGGCGGAGCATTTGAGGTTTCCTGGCGATAGAGGCCAATGGTATAGGAATCATAGCCAAACTCGTTGGGCAAGCTCATGTGATCATCGAACTGAATCCCGTCGGCATCGTATTGAGTGATAATCTCTAACACCAAATCTGCGATGAATTTCTGAGCCTGGGGATGGAACGGGTTCAGCCAGACCACCTCTCCTGCGGCACTGATTGAGGTCAAACTGCCATCGCGCTTTTGCGTTAGCCAGTCCGGGTGTTGCAAGGCTAATTCTGAAGTGGGCGGGGCCATGAAGCCAAACTCAAACCAGGGAATTGCCAGTAATCCGTGGCGATGGGCTTGAGCAATCACATCCGCCAGCACATCTTGCCCCTGAAATCCCCGATAGGTAAAATGCTGAATTCCAGCATTTTGTACGACAGCACTGGGGTAAAGAGCATAGCCAGCATTCCAGACAACAGGATAAATAGTATTAAAATTCAACTGAGCCAGCTGGCCAACGACCCCCGCTAACCGGTTGTGATCGCGAAAAATATCACTGTCATTCGTGGTCATCCACACCCCCCGAATTTCTGCCCGAGGGAATTGGGCCACTGCTAGAGTCAAGCCATGAATGCCGCTAACGACTATCCAAGAAAGCAAACATAAACCAATCAACCCTTTTTTGCGTAAAAGATGCCCCAGTTTCCAGTTCCCTGGAACTCCGAACCCAAAATTAGCCATAAACGTAACACACAGTCTGATGGAAAGTTACCGAGTTCTATCCTGAGGAGGGATGAGTATCCCCCATCGACTTAAGACAACCTCAAGTTTTCTCAGAAGTTGCAAGTCTGCTTCAGGTAAAGAATAATCACAATTTCTAAGCAGGTCAGATGCATCCGGATATTGCGGCTGGAGTAAAGCAAAAGCTTGCTTGAACTCATCAGATTTGGGCACGATGGGGGAGTCAAAATGACAGGACACCACGCGCTCAAAACTCCAATTTTCTATTGTACCAGCCCAGCGGGACGTTTCTTCAAAGGCTCGATTCAAAATTAGACTTTGCAACACCGGCGCAACCAACAGACGACCTTCCCCCCTGAGGCACTCAAAGGAATCCTGCCAATCCGGCTGCCATTTGAAGGGGAACAACCCGAAATAATTGCGGGCCGATTTGTCTTGGGAATCCCTAGCCATCCGCAGTACCTGAGCCCAATCAATCTTTGATCCTAAAGCCCCAGGCTGAAAATAGGCCGCAAATAAACAAATCCGCTGCCAACCCTTGAGACGCTGGGCTGGGGTATCAATCATGGGATCGGCGGCTGCATCTCGGGCGTGGAATAGCAGCGGATAGGGATCGAGCTGAACAATAGCCGGAGGTTCCGCTGGAATAGAAATCAAAGTATCCGTCAGCAGCAAGGTATGCGATCGCCGATCCAGAAAAGCCACCTCTGAAAACTGCCCCAGGCCCAGGTTAATGGGCCCCAGAATTTCATAGTTGAACTGGTTGGCAAAGGGGGTTTGGCGACTATCTAGGGGCAGAACTCGCGTCCGTCGGCCTGGAAACCCCAACCAACTCAAGGGCAAATTCACCGGAAAACTCCATTGACCCGGGGCAATAAACACCTCTGCCTCAGGAAATCGTCGGGCAAAGGGGCCAACAAATATCTTGTGTTCCAGGCCAGAAGTGGTGGGTAGAATAATGTATTGAACTTTCCCATGGGCTTCGACCAATTGATTCATCAGACAAATGCATTCGTTGGTCGGAGCTACAGGAGCATAAACTAGCAATCCTCCCCCCTCCAATTTGACCACCGTCATCCGAATCGGCACCACCACATAGAAAATGCCCTGAATCTGATCAAACGTCCACACCAGATTGGGAACCACTTCCCGAAGCAGGGTTTTGCGGTTGCCCCGAGGATACAGCGGCAAAACTGGCCAAAGGGGCCAAGCGTAATCTCTAGAACGGTTGATTTCTGACCCTGAGGAATGGTCTGAATTCAATGTCACTCTGGTTTTAATGCCTCTAGTTGAATCTACTTTAGATCAACATTATCCTTCAGGTGAAGTCAAAATCATTATTAGTACAGGACGACATAAATGCTGATAAAACCTAGTCGGTTAAACAGCCTGAAACCTAGCCCGAAACTCAACCTGCACCAGACCGAACTAGACCTAGACCAAACCCAAATCCACTGCAATCCGATGGGCACAGGCGAAGCCAGAAAAGGCCACAGCATTTAATCCTTGACCGGGGAATGTACTGTCCCCCACGCAATAAAGTCCAGAGATTGCCGTGCGATTAAAGGGCATTCCTAGCAGTCCCCGCAGGATCTGGCGGGGCATCGGCCCATAAGTCCCGTCCTGTCGATTCAGAAATCGTCGGTGCGATCGCGCGGTACCCACTTCCAGGTAATCTAATCCGGCATCGAGTCCTGGAAAAATTCGTTCCAAGCGATCAATGATCCGCCAGGCCGCCGCTTCTTTTCTGGCTTCGTACTCAGATTCCGAGAGCCCTTCCCAATCCTCTATCCAGGTTGGGGTAAAAGTATGGAGAATGTGATATCCCTCAGGAGCCAGGCTGGGATCAAGCAACGTTGGAATCGAAACAAAAACAGTCCCTTCTGGATCTTCCATGGACTTCCAGTCTTCCAGCAAGATATGGTGACATTCTGTGCCGGGAGGAAAAATCGCAGCATCAACCCCAGCATGAATACTGAGGAAACTCGGGGATTTCTTATAGCGGTTTTGCCACTTGCGCTCTGAACCCGGAATATTTTCAGGGGGCACCAACTTGCCAAACGTGTCCCAGCGAGTGGCATTGGAAATGACTCGCCTGGCCCGATAGACTGTACCATCATTCAGCTCAACCCCCGTAGCCTGACCGTGTTCAATCAGAACTTGCTTGACCCTGGCCTTGTAGCGAATTTGACCTCCAGCCCGTTCCAGACCTTCTACCAACTTTAAGGCAATTTGACCCACGCCGCCTTTTGGATAGTTGATTCCGCCATAGTGGCGATCGGAAAATACCATGCCGGCATTGATCATTGGCGTTAGGGCCGCCGGAACCACTGACCAGATGTAGCATTCCATATCAATGAACTTCAGCAGTTGAGGATCATGGATATACCAGCGGGCCACATCCTCGACATTCTGGGGCAAATATCGCAACAACCCTAAGCAGGCCCCCGGATGTTGAAAAATACTCGCATCAGATAGCGGGGTTCCTCCAGGGAAAGCAACTCCATCGCATTCAGACAATCAAAAACGTTCCAGCATTCTCCGTAGAATTTGCGAATTCCCTGGGCTTCATGGGGAAAATGCTGAATCAGTTCTTGCAAAAATTTCTCATAGTTCCGGTGAACTTTTAGCTCCAGGCTATCGGGTAAATGATAGTGAACTTGAACAGCGTCAGCCACGGTTTCAAGTTGAATATCTACCGCTTGCAAAGCCCGGGTGAGCAAATTTGTGGTTCCCTGGTCGCCAAACCCGAAGATCATGGATGCACCGGCATCGAAGCGGTAGCCCTCTCGCTCAAAATAGCCAGAACTTCCCCCCGGAATCACGTAACTTTCCAAAACCAGAACAGAAGCACCTTTAACTGCAAGTTGAGTGGCTGTCACCAACCCCCCAATGCCAGAACCGATCACAATAGCATCAAAAACTTGTGGGGCATTTACAGACTCTGTAACAGCAAATTTCGGCAAGCTAGGAACAGGCATTGTAGGTCAACTCTTACATGGGATTGCATGACTCTCACAGTTTAGCGCCTCCAGTTGTTTCAGGGGAGAGTCAACAGACACAAAAGTGCCGAGAAGTTTGTGTCAATCTGCGGGTCACTTTCAGTCTGAACCACAAATTGAATCACCTCTGTAGCTTGAGTTAACGCCAGGAAACCCAACCGGTTGAGGGTATTGAGTTTTCGTTCAGGAGGCAAGCTACCCAACGCTCAACCCACCCAGCAAAAATCAATGGGATTGAATACTGCTGGCTAAATCTATCTAGGTGGAATTTTCTAATCAATCTCCACAACTCCAGGGGGACAGCCATCTTGGCTGATTCTGGGCAGGCAAGATGCCTACTCCACAGGATATTTATCTGATTTGATAGGTGTTCCTGGGTTGAACAGCTACTACTCTATGAATTTACAAAACTACTCCATTTCCCCAATCTCTAACCCACAGCCCCTTGGAACAAAAAGCGGAACGGCTTCTAGACACAAACCAGAAACTAACCGTCCCGCTGCCGATCCTTTTGAGAGGAGAACACTGAGATTAATATATGCTTCTTGAAAAAAATTGTCAATAGCTTAGGGTGATTTATGTTCCTGGCCTGGAAATACTCTACTTTTTCCTCAAATTTTTCCTCAAAGAATCGAAAGAAGCAGAGTATGATAGTTGAGAATCACTGGCTACATTACCTGAACGCAAACCAATCTGGCTATGACCTTGCAGCTGCGTGTTTATGTTCCGCCCCATCCCCTAATCAAACACTGGCTAGCGGTTGCTCGGGATGTTGAGACTCCTTCTGTGTTGTTTCGAACCGCCATGACTGAACTGGGTCGATGGCTCACCTACGAAGCCGCCCGGAACTGGTTGCCGACCCTGGATGCAACAGTTACTACTCCCCTAACGGAATGCCCCGCCACCTACATTAATCCGGAAGTACCGATGGTGATTGTGCCAATTTTACGAGCGGGTCTGGCGCTGATGGAAGGCATTCAAAGCGTTGTGCCCCTGACGGCGGTTTATCACCTGGGGATGGCCCGCAACGAGGAAACCCTAGAAAGCCATTGCTATCTCAACAAGCTGCCCCCAGAATTTCCCCCCGGAACCCATGTGATTGTCAGTGAACCCATGCTCGCCACTGGAGGGACAATTATTACAGCAATGGCAGAGCTTACAGCCCGGGGGATTGATCCCGCCTTGACCCGAATTATTTCAGTGGTGGTAGCGCCCCCTGCTTTGCGGCGGTTGAGTGATACTTATCCCAGTTTGCAGATCTACACCGCCATTATTGATGAAGGTCTCAATGGCAAAGGGTTTATTGTTCCGGGGTTGGGGGATGCGGGCGATCGCACCTTTGGAACTTGATGTTTAGGACTTGATGTTTAGAACTTAACGATTGGAACTTAGACGTTGAGAATTTGATTGAGAATTTAATATTTGGAACTTAACGTTGAGAAATTAATGGAATTAGCTCCTAATTGCCAGGAATCCATCAAAAGGCCCAAGCTTTTCGTGCTTCCCCGAAGGGAAACGCTATATGATAGATCACACAATAGGTAACAGTTAAAGGTTTTGAGGAAAGCGTCGTGAGTGATCGAGAAGGATTTACTGGCGGGTTTGCCCTGGGTGCCGTTATTGGGGGCGTGATTGGCGGCATTGTTGGGGTGGTTCTGGCGGCTCGTCTGTCTGGAGATAACGCAATTTCGGCCAACCCGACCGATAAAAGTCTGGCGAATGAAAAAACTAAACGCAAGTCCCTAGAGGTTGGGAATCTTGACCTAGCCCATCTAAGCCTGGAGGAAAAAATTGCTCAGTTAAATCAAGCCATTGATGATGTTCGTCAACAGCTTGGGAGTGAAAATGGCTCCGTTAAGCTAGAACGTTATTCCGAGCAATCTTTGACTGAAGATTGACTCCCAGAACGACTTTATCGATGTGTGATAAACTACTTATTAGGGCAATTCCAAAAAAATTAATTGGTAGGATTGGGATTTATTATGAGCAATATATTACAGTTGCTAGCTATGACCGCCGCAACGTTTTTTCAGATTTATACCGTACTGATCTTTATCAGAATCTTACTGACCTGGTTTCCCAATATTGATTGGTCTAACCCGATTTTCTCTACCTTGAGCCAATTAACGGATCCTTATTTAAATATTTTCCGGCAGGTTATTCCCCCCCTGGGAGGAATTGACTTTTCTCCGATGATTGCAATTTTCTTGCTGCAAATTGTTGCTGGCTTGATTCCTCAGTTCTTGTATAGTCTGGCTTCGATCTCTCCATCAATGCCTGTTTAGGTTTTGATGCGATCGCCGCAATAAAAATTATAGAGAAACTCTAAAAAGAGAGGTTGATAAATTATCGGCCTCTCTATTCTGGTTGAGAATTTCTGTCTACGATTTTTGGCCCCATATCTGAAAAGACTGGTTGACTGACAAAACTCTCTCGCCCTCACTCCCAACTCCTCTCCCAGAACGGGAGAGGGGAAATTTTCACCTTAGCCCTCAGGGATCTGGACAAAACCTAAACCAATCCTTAATCCTTACCGGCCAATTCGACTGGTAAAGCCAGAGGCTTTGAACTGCTTGAGCTTGAGGGGAGTTTTCAGATTAGTTGGAACAGAAACTCTCAGTTCAAAATCGCTAATCCCCGGGGGGACTTGATCGATGCTGCCCAAGCGAGTCCGATTTTGCATCACGGGATTATCATTGGCATCATAAATCCGGCCAAAGATATCGGCATCCACCACCAATTTCCCGGAAGCGTTTTTAGCTTTGCCTGTAATCATAAAGCAGTTGGCTTCCTGGGAAGAAAAGCTAGCTACCATCCCTTCTGCAAACTCTTGAGGACAATCCTGAACGTTCAAATCAGACAATTCAACCTGAATCATTGCCCAGGCTGGAGGAGCCCAAAGCCAGCTTAAGATCCCCACCAATAAACTAATCACAATAGTCGGCAGGAGGAGCGATCGCATCATATCTTTAACCTGTTAACCCGTCCCTTGCATTTTATAGCAATATCTCAGTAGTATTTCTGACGGCACAAATGTCTTGATTGATATCTTTACTAAGGTCTTTCTAATGGCTTTCCTTGGGGATTTTGATCCGTTTTAGGGGGTTGCAATGTGCCAATACATTGAAAAACTGCCTGTTGAATTTCTGGATCCTGCATGATTTCTTCCTGGCTCATGGTGCCTAAATCCGCTAATTTTTCACCAGGAATCTGGAGAATTTTTTCCACGGTACAGTTGCAGTAGTTTTCGCCCAACTGCTGATCGATACCAAAATTGTCAATGCCTTGCTGACATCCTTCAAGATAAGCTTCTCTGAACAGATCGGCCTCGGTATCTGGCAGGGAGAGAGCAGGTTGAACGGCTCCAAGGGAGGCGATTCCCAGGAAACAAAGAGTTAAAATCCTATAGGGCATTCCACAGGAGGATTTTAGTTTCAGCAGGCTTAACATTTCTAAAGTAGCAATAGTGACCACTTCAGGTCTAACACCAGATTTTTGACCTGTCAATTAGCCTTCAATTGTAAAACGAGTGGTTGTGCATCAAACTATTGTTGGATACTTTTCCAGATCCTGCCAAGTCCAAGGAACTGTAGCGAGCCCAGCAACTGTTCTCTACTAAATTGATTTTTTCAGCAATCACCATTGACATCATTTCAGCTACTGTGCTTTCGCTGCCCTTAACTGGCCGATAATGTTTCAGGGTAGGGTCAAAATTCTCTGAGGCCATGTCCAGTTGGATCTGTGCAGCTTTTTTAGCGGCCACAGTCCGGTTGGTTGGCGAGTCGGGGACTCCCAGATAAAGATAGTGACGTTTACCCTCGGAGCGCCACACCAGCAGCAGCATTCCTCTGTGTACACTAATGCTTACTGTCCCTTTTTGAGAACGCCCTCTACTGCCCATCGTTTCTAAAAAGTGTTGTACACCAATCGCGCACCAATAATGAGCATGATAGAGCAATCTGTGAGACGCTGTGACGCTCAACCAGGAGCTTGGCTCAAAAAGCAGGATCTCTGAAAGTCTTTCAGAGTAATGGTTTTAGAAAATGGAGCTAAGCGGACTCGAACCGCTGACTTTCACAATGCCATTGTGACACTCTACCAACTGAGTTATAGCCCCATGAGCAGTGTTTTTCATTATGGATCAAGATTTACTGAGTGTCAAGCAATCTTCCCAGGGTACCAAAGCAAACGCCTACTCAAGCAGAGAGAATAGACGGGTATGGAAGTCCTCTATTCCACTGTTACTGATTTAGCCAAATTCCGGGGCTGATCTACATCAAGTCCCCGATGGGCAGCGATATAATAAGACAACAACTGCAATGGAATCACATTCAGAATCGGCGACAACAACTCCTCCACCAGGGGAACCGGCAGCAAATCATCAAATATATCCGTCTCCGCCGAGAACTCCTTGGGGGTAATCCCGATCAAACGCGCATCCCGGGCCTTGGCTTCTTGAGCATTGGAGAGGACTTTTTCATAGACACTACCGGGAGTCGCGATCGCCACCACCGGAACCTTTTCATCCAGCAAGGCAATGGGCCCGTGTTTCATCTCTCCTGCCGGATAGCCTTCGGCATGAATGTAACTAATTTCCTTCAGCTTCAAAGCTCCTTCCAGGGCAATAGGAAAATTAATCCCCCGACCGAGAAAGATAAAATCCTGGGTTTCATTAAATTCACGGGCAAATTCTTCGATTTTCTCCCCTTGGGTATTCAGAATCAACTCGATTTTCCCAGGCAATTGCCGCAGACCGTTGATAATCTCCTGAATCCGATCCTGGGGTAGGGTTCTCCGTTTCCACGCCAGATCCAGAGCCAGCAAATAGAATGCAATCAGTTGAGTCACAAAGGTTTTTGTTGCCGCAACTCCCACTTCAAGTCCGGCGCGGGTATCAATTAAATTGGGGACTAGCTGACCCAGGGAGCTTTCCGAACGGTTGGTAATCCCCAGCAGACGCACAGGGGACTGGGCCGCTTCCCGTTGGCTCCGTTGTAGTTCCATGGTCAGGGCGGCCAGAGTATCGGCAGTTTCCCCAGACTGAGTTACCCCAATGGTTAAAGTGTTGGGTCGCCAGGGGGCAGGGGCATAGCGAGCTTCTGAGGCATATTGGACTACAGTGGGTAGATCCGCCAGTTGTTCTAACAGATACTTGCCAATTAAACTGGCGTGCCAACTGGTGCCGCAGGCAAAGATCTGAACCTGTGCCAGGTTGTCATATAGGGCAGCATCCAAACCCAGTTGAATCGGGGATTGCCCACTAGAAATGGGAGCCGGATGCAGGGCATCTGTTTTCGCTAGAGCCGGTTCTAGCTCCCAATCACTCCGTAGGTAAGCCTGCAAACAATCCCGCACCACCCCCGGTTGTTCATGGATTTCCTTCAACATGAAGTGCTTGAAGGTGTGCTTGTCCACTAGGGAGGCACTGACTTCAAGAATCCGGGGAATTTTATTTAACCGTTCTCCAGCAAAGCTGTAGATTTCTACCCCCAGATGGGTCAAACGAGCGATTTCATGGCTTTCCAGATGCAGAACAGCCTGGGTATGGCTCACCAGGGCAGGGGTATCAGAGGCACAGAAAAATTCCCCTTGACCAAAGCCAATACAAAGGGGGGCCGCGCCTTGACGGGCAATCACAATTTCATTTGGATGGTCAGCAGAGATCACGGCGATCGCAAAGGCACCCTTGAGACGATTCACCACCTGATGGACGGCATCGAACAGGGGAGACGGGGTAAAGGGGCGTTGGGCCCTGGGATCAGCCAGAACCTCTTCAATGAGATGGGGAATCACTTCCGTATCGGTTTCTGAAGTAAAAGTGTGACCCTTTGCCTTGAGAGCATCCTTCAGTTCCCGATAGTTTTCAATAATTCCGTTCTGAACGACGGCCACCCGTTGCTGAGAGTCAAAGTGGGGGTGGGCGTTGTGTTCCTCCGGTTTGCCGTGGGTGGCCCAGCGGGTATGGCCAATCCCAATGGGGGCTGGCATGTCAATTTGAGCCAGCTTATTTCGCAGGTTGTAGAGTTTGCCCTTGGCTCGAATGGAATAAATTTGATGGTCAAAAACTGTAGCCAGGCCCGCTGAGTCATAACCCCGATATTCCAGCTTTTCCAGACCTGCCATTAAAATTTCACTGGCGGTTTGAGTACCGATATAGCCTACGATTCCACACATTGAGCTGAAGACTCCTTAGCGAATATATGACTCGATACCCCCTGACCGATGAATTCCTAGTGGCTATCTTGATTGCTGCATATCCAGAAATCATAGAGCAAATAGAGAGGCACAGTCGTCTCGACCGTTTCCCAGCAGGTCAGTGCCTGCACCATAGAATTCTCATCTGATTTAATAGACTTTAATATAAATGTTCCCTGGTGGTTTTGAGGGATTTGATCTGAGTTGGATAAACAAGCTATCCTCCCGTTCTAGCATATCTCTGAATTCCATGGATTCCCTTAGTCCAGAAGTATTTCGTCAGGATTTTAGGGATCATTCCCCACAGATCATTTCCCCAATGGTATGAACCCCTCCGGAATTGGCCGGACTGAATTTGAAGTTTCCCTAAACCCCTTCTCAGCCCTCTATGGAAAGAGTTTTAGCAAAATGTTTAGCTCAAGGTCAAGTTCGAGAACAAAGTCAGTCGTAAATAATTGTCGTGAATAATTAATTATCGTGAATCCTATGACCAGCAATGAAATTCAGTTAATTCACCCGGATACTCTATCTAGAGGAGTTCCCTGGTCTGCTGTTCTGGGCTATGGGTCAGTTGTCCTGGGTTGGTTGATTTTAAATCGGACAGCCGGACAATGGTTGATTCAAGCCCTGCCGGAATGGTCTCCGGTGAATCAAATCCTCATGATTGGAGCAGGAATCGTCCTGCTTTTTTGTCTGCAAATTTCTCTGCAAATTTTCCTGCAATTTTCTCTGGGGCCGTTCTTGTTACAGCGTTATCGAGCGCATTTGAAAATCCTCTGGCAACCGGAAATGCGGCGGCTGCCATTGCTCTTGATTCTGGGGTCTGGGGTGCTCAGTTTGGGGAGTCAGTGGTTCCTGACCCTGGAACAGATTCCGGCTATTCTATTTATCCTGGGTTCCTATGGACTAGTCGGGTTATGGCTGCAACCCCATAGCTGGAATCGGGGCTTGCCGATCGCGATCGCCCTCAGCTTTATTCTGCCTTTTGGGGTTGAATTTTCTACCAATCTGGGATTCCCGGCCCGGATTCTGACGGCAGAGGCGGTGGAGCAAATTCTGCACCATCTCAAGATTGCCGCCCTGTCCTCGGAAGATATTATTGTGCTCGATACGGGAATTGCCCATGTGGAGCTGCCCTGTAGCGGCCTGAAGAGCCTCTGGATAGGCAGTCTATTTTTCTTGGGGGCGACCTGGGTGGATCGACGACGGTTGGGATTGCGTTGGCTGGGAATGGGGGCTGTCACCCTGGGATTGTTAGTCCTGGCGAACATTGCCCGGGTGTTGAGTCTGGTGATGGTGGCGGAGGTTTTACAGCAACCGGAAATCGCCGATATCCTGCATATTCCCCTGGGAATTATCGGATTTATCACCGTCTGCGGCCTCAGTTATGGGCTCTTGCGTGGGGTTCCTCAGATTACTGGGGAGGATCAGGGTTCATCGGTTGTCCTGACCCCTCAACGTTCTCTGAAATTGACAGATTTTAAGGAATACCATCGACACCGATCATCTTCCTACCTCGATTTCCTAGTACTAACAGCCTGTTTGTTGGGTCTGGCGCTGTTCCCGGCGGCACCGAGTTTTGGATCGGCGTTGCCGGATTTGAACGCCCTGGATTGGCCCGCAAACCTTCAAATGGAAACCATTCCCCTGTCCAAAACGGAACAGCGATTTTTCGGCCAAAATTCAGGGGTGCTGACGGAAAAGCAACGGTTTCAGTTTCAGGATCTTTCCGGTTCCGTGTTGTTTGTGGCAAGTTCTACCTGCGATCGCACCATGCCCCAGAGTTGTGTTTGAGCGGGAGTGGCTATGAAGTCAATCAGATGATCTCCCAACCGTTGACCTCGGACGTTATCGGGCGTTGGCTGTCCCTGAATCAGGGTCAGCAATCTGCTGCCTATTGGTTCCAAGCCCCCGGTCAGACCACGGATGCCTTTATTCATCGCATCTGGTCAGAGGTCACCCGTCAGGAATCGACCTGGACATTGGTGTCGGTGTTGTTTGATCAGTCTCATAAACCAGATGAACCAGCGGTTCAGGAGCTTCTCGCCCTGATGCATCAGCAATTGGCAACGCAGGATTCTAGCCATCCTATCTGAACCGTGAATGCAGGTTGGGTTGCTTGCCCAAGGGACTAGAAGCCTGTACTACACTTTCATTAATTATCTGGTGATTCATCATCTGGGATTGCTAGGGCAAGTCGTTAATAACATTTGAAACCTTGGTTGACTGACAAAACTCTCTTGCCCTCACCCCCGACCCCTCTCCCAGAGAGGGAGAGGGGAGACTTGATCCGGTTCCCTTCCCAACTTGGGACAGGGCTAGAGTGAGGGCGGTTTAGGCAATCACACAAAAGATTTGTCGGTTAATCAGTTTGAAACCTCATTACTTGAGACTCAATCATGAAAACTGCTGATTCCCCTAGTGGGTGGATGACTATGTTCAATACGTTGTTCTGGATTTTCAATGGAACAATCCTATTAATCGTCTATCTGGGATTCCTGCCGTTTATGGCACCTGGATTTCTAATGGATTTGATCGCCGGGAATATTCCCTGGAACTTTGTCCTGCCCTTTGTGGGGCTGGTGGGAGTGCCCACCACCTGTAGCGTCCTGGGGGTCACCCAAAAGCATCGTCAGATCACCCGAACGTCGTCATTTTCCCTGGCGCATCTGTTCTTCGGGGTGGAGATGCCTCTGCTGCTTTTCAGTGTGATGCGATTTTTTATGCTACGGGATTTGACAGCAGCCAGTGGTTTGCTGCTGCTCATTGGGGTCTTCGGCACGATTACCTATGTTCATTGGTTCATCAGTCAACCAGATGCAGACAATCCTGTAGCAGACTGGCTGCAATTGACGGGGTTAACCCTGGCTTTTAGTCTAGCCATTTACGGGTTGACCCTGAGTGTCTTTTTCTGGCCAGTGGTCGGGATGGTAATACTGGTATTGCCTTACTTGCTGGTGGTATTTCCCATCGGGGTATTAATCCTGGGAGTGCTCAGTGCTCCCTTTGGGATTGCATTTGTCTATCACCAGGTTTGGGGCCAGGTTATGAAACGCCTAAGCCAACGGTACGGCAAAGTCAGGGTTCGCGGAGTGGCGGCAGGAATGGCGGCGGTGGGAGTGGCGGCGGTCATCCTGTTGCAGCAACAACCCCAAACTAAAGCCTTTGCCCTCCTGCAAACCCCACCGGAGACTCCCCAGGCTCAACAGACTCTAGTCAAACAGTCCGGTGCCATCCGACGCGGGTTATTGAATGCTTATCTGGCCCAGTATCGCTATCTCCATAACCAGAATACCCAGATTATTCAGTCCCTTTATTCCGGGAATACCGTTACCCCCGGCAATTTTGGGATGAATATGCAAATACTCTACAACGTTGTTGCTTCCCCTTTTACCTACCAGGGAGATTTTCAGGAAGACTCTCAAAAAGCTGCCGCCCTCTATGGCCAATTTTTTGATCAGCCGATCCAACGGGCCGAACTCCCCGCCATTGAAAAAGCCCTGAATTCTACGTTTAACCGGACTGCCGCCCATGCGGGATTGAATGATATTAACGTTCAGCGGGTCTGGCTGGCGGAGCAGAATATTACCGTCACTCCCCATGGAGATTGGGCCGATATGGAGCTTCACGAGGTGTACGACAATCGGACGAGTCTGGAAGAAGAAGTCCTGTACTATTTCTCCCTGCCAGAAAGTGCCGTGATTACTGGGTTGTGGCTGGGGGAAACCCCTGACTTGGCCAATCGTTATCGGTTTGTGGTGTCCCCCGGGGGCAGCCCAGAAGGTTTATACGGATCAGGTTCATCGAGTGCAACCCACCGATCCGGCCCTGCTCGAACAGGTGGGCCCCCGGAACTATCGTTTGCGAGCCTTCCCCATCTTGCCCCGAGGTCAGGGTCAGATGCACCTGTGGCTGACCTACAAAGTGTTGCAACAGGATGGCAGTTGGAAGCTGCCCGTGTTGCAGGAGAAACGCAATCTATTTTGGACAAGCGGTACTCAGCGGTCTGTGAATGGCAAGTGGGTCAGGGCCAAGGATCAATGGTTACCGGACTCCCTGAAGGCTGATGGGGCTGAATCCGTAACCCACCAAATGCCCCTCTCCTGGGGGGGCAACGTATTGGCGGTTCCCTATGGTCAGGACAAGCTACAACTGCCTCAAGGCAAGCGGTTTGCCCTGGTGTTGGATGGTTCCTACAGCATGAATCATCATCAACCGGAGATTAACCAAACGTTCAAATGGTTGGAGCAGAATGTTTTGCAGCAGAACCAGGCGGATCTATACTTAACGGCCACTGACCCGATCAAACCTCAACGCTGGGATAATATTCAGATCTTTGACCCCAAGACAATCCAGTTCTATGGGTCGATGGAGCCCCGCACCATGCTGTCCCAATTCCTGGAACTGCGTCAGGATCGGGCCTATGATGGGGTGATTTTTATCACAGATCCCGGTAGCTATGAACTCAGCCAGGATCAAAAAGCGGTATTGGACTTTCCTGAACCCCTGTGGTTTGTTCACTTGGGGGGATTGCAAATGGCCTACGATGATGCCACATTGCAGGCCATTCAGGACAGCGGCGGGGGCATTGGCACTAGCCTGGAGGAGGTGGCCTACCGCTTGGGAACTCAACCGACCCTGGGGGAAAATACTTCCTTCCTGAATCTCACGGATGGCTACGCCTGGTTCCTCAGTCAAACCCCCAATGCTACTGCTTCAACAGATGAGGGCTTTTACCCGGTGAATACTCGCCAGTGGATTGCCCAGTTGGGAGAAGCGGTCAAACCGGGGGAGTTGAGTCAACTGGACACGATTCATGCCCTAGCTAAAGATCAGGAAATTGTTACCCCCTATTCCTCGATGCTGGTACTGGTGAATGATGCCCAACGGACGGCCTTAAAGAATGCTGAACAACAGGGCGATCGCTTTAACCGAGAACTGGAAGACCAACAGTTACCGCAACCCAGTTCTGCCCTGGAGAGCAATATTATGGGGGTTCCGGAACCCGAGGAATGGCTATTGATTGCTGTAGCCCTGGGTTTGTTGATAGGGGTTCATCGCCAGCGCCAACTCAATCAACTAAGCTCTACTCCGTAACGGAATCGGTTGTTGCTGAACCACTTCAGCATACAATTCTTCAACCTGGGTAATATTGCGGTTGAGGGTATAGCGCTCTAGCACCCGTTGACGAGCTTTCTGGCCCAAAAGAGTTGTGAGTTCGGGATGATCCTGGAACAGGGGAAGCAGGGTCTGGAGTTGGGAGGCGACCCCATGGGTTTTTAAAACAACTCCCGCTCCAGATTCCAATACTTCCCCATCGGCTCCAGCATCCGTGGCCACACAAGCTAGACCGCAGGCCATAGCTTCCAAAAGCGAAAGGGACAGCCCCTCAACTAGGGACGGCAAGATGAATACATCAGCCCCCCGGAGAATTTCAATCCGTCGTCCCTCATCTTCAACGAAACCAAACCAGATCACCCCATCTTCTGCCCCATAGTAAGGCTGTAGGGAGGTCATCAAAGGCCCATCTCCAACAATCACGAGATGGGACTGGCGGCCCATGTCGGTTTTTTTCCAAGCCTTTAATAGGGCTTCTACATTTTTCTCCAGGGCAAGCCGCCCCTGATAAACAAAAATTCGTTCAGCATTCAGTTCTGTTTTGAGACAGGAGGAACCCGGAGAATATTTAATCACATCTACGCCGTTGGGAATGACGATGACTTTTGCGGTGGGAACCCCCAGGCGAATCAGCAAGTCCCGCTGAATCTGAGAAAAGACAATCACCCGGTCATAGTGCGCCAAAAATGGGGCATAGATCTGGTACATCAAATGCTGTGTACCAGAGGTCAGATTACGCAATTTGCGGTCAAAGGGAGGATGAAATGTGGCGACCAATGGTAACCCCAGATCTGCACAAATCTCAGGCAGAACAAAATCCAGGGGAGATAACGTCAAAGAAGCATGGACAATATCCGGTTGCAGTTGGCGCAGAGATTCCATGAGTACTTTGCTCGATCTTAGGGTTGGAATCGTGTAGATCTGGGACTTGTAAAGACAGGGAAGTGACACCTCCTGGGTTAAGGCCCCAGAGGTCAATTGCTCTGAACCCAGGGGCCAGACTGGAGCCCTGTTCCAACGGGTATTGGATAGAGTCCACTCAGGCCGACGTTCGGATGAGGCTGCATCCGGTGCAAAATGCAAAAAACTGACCTGATAACCTCGATCCAATAAGGTATTGGTGACTTCTCGCGAATAGGTGACATTTCCACAAAAGGGCGACTTTTTTCCCAACCAAGCAACGTGCATTCAGTAATTTTTTGGATGAATTTATCATGTATTGTCCCAAACCCGGAAGATTTCTCACTATTTCCTGAGGCTGGAAACTTTATAATCAATCTGAATTCTAGAACCAACTCCTAGTCTGCCGCTGTCCACATTGGCTCCGTACCCTGCCCCCAAAACCCATTAAACTTGTTGACCGCTACGTCTCCCTCGACCCTAACCTGACAGGCCAGACGACGGCTTGAACCAATATGAGGAGGCAAGGATAGCCTCCCCTGTTCCCGCCAACCCAGCTCTGAAATGTCCCCCTCCAACTCTACTGCACAGGTTCCACAGGTTCCGATTCCATGACAGTTAATCAGACTGGCCTGATTATTGTAGAGATTGACCCCATGGTCAAGCAAGACCCGACGTAAATTTGCGCCGCGATCGCACTCAATGATTTTTCCCTGGGCATAAACTTTAACCATCAACCCATCTCCAGCATAGTTTTCCTAAAGTACATATCTTAAGTAATGTGTATTTTAAAGGATGTGTTCTAAAGTGTGTATGGAGTTTTTGTATCCTAATATATAGATAATAGGGCAGAGTAGTCCTCGATCATCTTGGAAAAAAAGCAAAAGGGGGATTTAGGAGAACCTCCCTTATTAAGAAGCAATTGTCTTAGTTGTCAAGCCCCCTTCATCCCATTTCACAAATTATTTGTAATTGCTGTATCTTGAAGTTTAGATTCTGAAGTATGTATCTTTTTGTCTCTTGAAGTTATGTATCCTGAAGTTTATCTCTGGGCGTGCATCCCTATGAATTTTGTCAATCCAGGCATCGGAATCACACGACTGTTTTAACTTGTGCTAAGAGTTTAGCAGAAACCCCTGAGGAAAAAATGGAGAGTGCCCGACTGTAATATTCCTCAAACCAAACTCCTCAAACTAAACTTCTGCCAAACCGCTGAAGCGCTAACTCCACGGCCAACTGGATCGCGGCTGTCATACTACTGGCATCGGCAATCCCCTGACCAGCAATATCAAAGGCTGTGCCATGGTCAGGGGAAGTCCGGACAAACGGCAACCCAATGGTGGTATTCACGGCTCGGTCAAAGGCCATTAATTTCACTGGAATCAATCCCTGGTCGTGATAAAGGGCTAGATAGGCATCATGACCCTGGGCCTGGGTCTGGGTACCAAACCAGACCTGTCCGGGTTTGACCCACAGAGTATCTGGTGGAACTGGGCCATCAAGCTGAATCTGGGGATAATCCTGCCCCATTTGGGCAATCCAGGGAATTAACCAGTCCCGCTCTTCTGGCCCCAATTGACCATTCTCGCCACTGTGGGGATTTAAGCCCGCGATCGCAATTCTTGGGTGCTTCAGGCCAAAATCCTCCTGGAGACAGGCAATTAATAGGGCTAATTTTTCAGTTAAGCGCCGGGGAGTTAAATGTTGGGAGACCTGGGCCAGGGGAATGTGGGTGGTCGCCAACAGGGTTCGCAGGATCCAGTCCGAATGGGGCGATCGCGCCACAAATAACATGGCAAATTTTTGCACTCCTGCCCGTTCAGCCAGCCGTTCGGTTTGACCCGGATAATCTTGCCCTGCGGCTTGCCACAAGGTTTTGGCGATGGGGCCCGTGACAATTCCCTGAAACTCCCCAGCCAGGGTACGGGCGATCGCCTGCTCTAGATAGGCAAAGCTAGCAGCCCCTGTGGCGGCATTTCCCTGGCCCGGTTGGATTACATCAGGGGGTTCTAGCTCTGATTCTAGAATGGGAAAGTCTGCTGGATTAGCAAATTTCAGGGATTGGGATTGGGGATGATTCAGCAGTTGTTCATGGGTCTGATGAAGAACGGCACGGCTGCCAACCAGGGTAATTTCGCAGGTCTGGGTTAGGCTAGGGTTAGCCAATGCCTTGAGGACAACTTCAGGGCCAATTCCGGCAGGGTCACCTAAAGTAATTGCTAACCGGGGGGTAGAAGACATGTACGATTTTGTCATGATTGGGGGTGGAATTGTCGGATTATCAGGGGCAATGGCTCTGGGCCAGCAGCGACCCACAGCAAAAATTCTAGTTCTGGAAAAGGAAAATCGCCTGGCCCCCCACCAGACCAGTCACAACAGCGGAGTGATTCATTCTGGAATTTATTATAAACCGGGGAGCCTCAAGGCCAAATTTTGTCGAGAGGGAAACCGCTCCCTGGTGGAGTTTTGCCAGCAGCATCAGGTCAATTATGAAATTTGCGGCAAGGTAATTGTCGCCACCCGACCCGAAGAGTTGCCGTTACTCCATCAGCTTTACCAACGAGGTTTGGACAATCAAATTCCGGTGGAGCAAATCAGTGCATCTGCTGTCCAGGAAATTGAGCCCCATGTTCAGTGTTTGGCTGGTTTAAAGGTGAGTTCTACAGGGATTGTCAATTATCATCAGGTCTGTCAGAAGTATGCTGAATTAATCCAGACCCAGGGCAGTGAAATTCGCTTTCAGTCTCGAGTTGAAAAGATTCAACAGACCCCTTCAGGGTTGGTACTCGAAACCAGTCAAGGGGAAATTTCTACCCGATTTATGATCAATTGTGCTGGGTTGCAGAGCGATCGCTTGGCTCGATTGAGTTCCGTTAAACCCCCGGCTCAAATTGTCCCGTTTCGCGGGGAATATTATGAATTGATTCCAGAAAAACGACATCTGGTCAAAACCTTAATTTATCCCGTCCCCAACCCCAATTTTCCCTTTCTAGGGGTGCATTTTACCCGGATGATTGATGGCAGTATTCATGCGGGGCCGAATGCTGTTTTGAGTCTGAAGCGGGAGGGTTATAAAAAGACCGATTTTAATCTAAAAGATACTCTGGAAACTCTCACCTACCCAGGATTTTGGCGACTGGCTTTTAAATATGCGGAGGATGGCATAGCTGAGATCATTCGGTCATTGAGCAAATCCGCTTTTGTCCAGAGTTTACAACAGTTGATTCCGGAGATTCAAGGGTCTGATCTGGTTCCGACCGCAGCAGGAGTTCGCGCCCAGGCTTTGAAACGGGATGGTCAATTAGTGGAGGATTTTCTTCTGGTAGAGCAACCTAGAATTCTGCATGTCTGTAATGCCCCTTCCCCAGCGGCTACGGCTTCTTTAGAAATTGGTCGAGAGATAGCTAGAAAAATTGACCAATTAGAGGTTTGAATAGGGGTTAGGATTGGTTTTTAGAAATGGCGGTTGGAAATCTACAGCAATCCTATCTCACCTAATCTCATTTGTGAAAGTCTCATTTAAAAAAAAAGATTAGAGAGGGGTTTGAGGCTTCGTCCCTAAGAAAGGGGCATTGCCCCCTTCACCCCCGTTCACCCATCATTTGGGATTGCTATACTATCCTAAATTTGAGATTGATAGTACTTAATATTAATAGTACTTAATACAGAGACCTGAATAAAGCCTTGAACAGGAACTTAAATAGATACTTAGATAAAGAAAAGACTGAAAAATGAATTCAAATCGTGCCCTTCAAACCTGGATTCCCCGGATACTTGTAGTTAATTTTATTTTGATTCTGGCTGTTGATCTGTTTCCCTTTGACTATGATTTCTCCACAGGTTGGTCTTGGGATGAAATCACTCAAAGCTTTACTTCAGATACGATTCAGGGTTTAGAAGGATCGACGGAAGTGTTGATGGCTTTGCTGCTGTATTTACCCTTTGGATTTTGTGTGGCGGGCTGGCTCTATCTCAAGGGTTTTAAGCCCTGGGGACAATTGGCGATCGCCGGGTTGATCTGTGGGCTGATTGCGTTATTGGGAGAAACTTTACAGGAATTTTCACCCTCTCGCCATGCTAATTTTTCTGATGTTCTGAGTAGTATTGTCTGGGCAACGGTGGGGATTATTGGTTTTGTGGGGTTGCGATCGCCGATCCTGCGGGGGGCTTTGTTCCTGGGTCAGTTCCTCAAACGCTGGTTGTCCGCGCCCCAGATCATTGCCAGTTTCATGGGCTATTTTGCTCTGGTTCTGATCGTTTCATGGACATTGCAGCAGTCTTTTTTACTGAGCAACTGGGAGACAGATTATCCCTTGATCATGGGTAACGAACGGACAGCAGATCGACCCTGGCAGGGACAAATCACAGAACTTTGCTTTGCCGATCAAGCCATCCCTCAGCCTGAACTCACTCCCTGGATTGCTCCAGAGGGTTGCCCGCAGGTGAGAGATTCCCTGTTTACCCGCTATCAGTTTGACCAGGGCAGTCCCTACAGTGATCAGCAGGGGAACTCCCCCGAATTGATCTGGTCTGGTGCCACTCCTGTCCGGACTCAACCAGAACAGAGGGGCGTGATGATCGATTCCCAACATTGGTTAACCACAGCAGAACCCATGGCAAACTTGTCTGAACAATTGCGCCAAACCTCCCAATTCACAGTGGGTTTGACCGTTGCAACCGCTCAGTTAAACCAAGATGGCCCAGCTCGGATGGTTTCCATTTCCAACGGCCCATTTGAGCGCAATTTGACCCTGGGGCAAAATAATCAAGACTTAATTCTGCGCCTGCGAACCCCTATTACCCAGGAAAATGGGCTGCGTCCTCAATTTGTCATTCCAGGAGTCTTTGCTGATCAAGAATTTCATCGGGTTGTGGTTGCTTATGATCCTCAGCAGATGAGGGTTTATCTAGATACCTTAGACAATTTTCTCAACCTGCAATTTACCCCAGCCAACAATTTATTCATGCTGTTTTCCAGTATTGCGGAGCGCCCGGTTAACCTGACCATTCTGCCCGCGAAACTTTATCAAGGACTGTATTACTTGCTGGTTTTTATTCCCCTCGGGTTTCTGGCGGGATTACTGGCGGTGCAGATTCCCCAATCCAGGCTGGCTTATCTGGTATTGATTGGGGTAGGGTTGGGAATTCCAGCTCTAATCCTGCAATGGCTTTTCTTTTGGGGGGATGCAGGAACAGTGGGGCAACACTTAAGTTTGAGTCTTGGGATTGGAACTCTGGCCTTGGGGCTGACGAGACTTAGATTGGCTTCCGGGCTCAAGCTTGGACGCACTGATTGAGACTGATCAAGGAAGACATAAGCGATACACGATACAATAGACGTTGTTCAATTCATTTGTCACAAAGGGAACACTGAAGGCTATGGCTGGTGAAATTTTTACAGTAGCATTTTTGAGTTTTACGCTGATTTTGGTGGGTTTGGGGGGAGGATTCCTGTTGTTGAAAATCCAGGGCGGCGAATAGGGATTGCCCGTACTGATTGCCCGTGCTGATTGTTCGCTGGCTCAGCCTTTGAATCCTCAGGCTGAGTTGTAACTAAAGCTATTTCCGCTGATTTATTTTTACTGATTTAGGATATGAGCCAGCTCAAACTTCGAGTTCCAAGGGATCTGTGCTGACCAACTTCATAAGTTTTATATTTAAATCAATTAATAACTTAAGCAGCTAAGCTGCTTAAGTTGTTGAGTAGAGGATATAAACAGAATCTGTAGCTTTAAAGCGCTTTCCCAAAGCTTCAGGTTAGGATTATGGATTGAATAGAGTAAGGCAGCCATCTTGGCTGTTTCCCAGTAGGTAAGATGCCTGCACCACAAGGTTTGCATCTTAAATTTAATAGATGTTCCTTAGGGAATGAGTTAAGTCAATAGTAGGGCTGGATTAATAAGAGTTAGATTAATGAATAGTTAGTAAATAGGAGTTCTGATCTACTATGGCTTCTCACCAACAAGTCAAACAATATCTGTCCCACTGGCTGCAGTTGGGCAAGCGAATTGTGATCCGCAATGGGGAAGAGTTTCGGCAGCCTCAGCCGGTAATCGAGGGCGATCGCTTCAGCAAAGCCTTTGAAGACTGCTGGCAAGAGGTGATTGCTGCAAAAGCCGGAACTTGTTATCTAGAGGGGACTGACCAAACCATTGCAGAGCTGCTCACGGCTGAGTGGATAGTTGAGGACTGTGCCCGCTGTGAAATGCCTGTCCCTATGCGGATTCAGGGTTCACCGCCGACTTGTTGTCCCTGTACGGACTTGCCAACTTGGCCTAATGAAGAAATCCCTCGACCTCGCCTGCCGGTTAGCTCCCAGACCCATTTGCATGATCTCTGCCATCGTCTCACTCAGACCGCAACTCCGGAAGATAGCTGAAGAGATCGCACTTAGAGCTCTCAAAGTTATACTTGAGCAATTCCTGATGGCGCAGGACAAGGAATCAATTAACAAACTGTTACAATAAGTAACAGTAATCCTTATTTTTTGTTGAAGGCATCCTATGAGTGTTAGAGCAGTCCCCTCATTGCCCCCCTCAACTGAGTCAGAGTATCCAATCCTCACCACCGTCTCTCAGTCTGGGGCTGCTACTCAGCTTCTCCCTCCAGCCATTGACGTAGAACCTGAGGTGATTCAGGAAGATGTAAAGCCCAAGGTCAAAGTGGTTCGACCGTTAGATGACCCCCTGCGCTACGACCCGGAGACTATTGCCGCCCGGTATCGTCCTCGTCCTTTTCTGGTGCTAGGCCGATTGATTAGTGTTTTGTGGCAATTCCTTTCCCTTGGCCTGGGAATCTGGTTTGATAGTAAGACTGGACAGGGCGAACGGGGCGAACTCCGGCGGGCAATTCAGCTTCGGGAAATCCTGACTTGTCTGGGCCCGGCTTTTATTAAGATCGGACAGGCCCTTTCGACCCGCCCTGATCTGGTACCCCCGAGCTATCTGGAAGAACTGACAAAGCTCCAGGATCAATTACCTCCTTTTCCCAATGAGGTAGCCTACGGATTTATCGAGGAAGAGTTGGGCGATCGCCCGGAACAGATTTATGCTGAGTTTTCTCCTAATCCAATCGCAGCAGCTTCTCTAGGGCAGGTTTACAAAGGAAAGCTGAAAACGGGGGAGGCGGTGGCCATTAAGGTACAGCGACCTGGTCTATCCGAAAAAATTGCCCTGGATATCTACATCCTTCGTACCCTAGCAATCTGGGCCCAGAATCATATCAAGTCGATTCGTAGCGATCTGGTAGCCATCATGGACGAGTTTGGCCATCGAATCTTCGAGGAGATGGACTACACCCATGAAGGTGAGAATGCTGAGCGGTTTAATCAGCTTTATGGCCATATTCAGGATATCTATGTCCCCAAGATTTATTGGGAATATACCGGGCAACGAGTCCTGACCATGGAATGGATCACTGGCACCAAGCTGACCAATCTAGAAAAAATTTCAGCCCAGGGGATTGATGCCCGTTACCTGATTGAGGTGGGAGTGCAATGTTCCCTGCGTCAACTTCTAGAACATGGGTTTTTCCATGCCGATCCTCACCCGGGAAACTTGCTAGCCAGTCCCGATGGAAAACTGGTCTACCTGGACTTCGGCATGATGAGTGAGGTCAAGCCCTATCAACGCTACGGATTGCTTGAAGCCGTGGTTCACCTAGTGAATCGAGATTTTGAAGGGTTGGCGAATGATTACGTTAAGCTAGAATTTCTTACCCCTGACACTGACTTAACCCCCATTATTCCCGCCCTGGAAAAGGTATTTGGCAATGCTTTGGGAGCCAGTGTGGCAGAGCTGAACTTCAAAAGCATTACTGATCAGCTTTCGGCGTTAATGTATGAATATCCTTTCCGGGTTCCAGCTTACTATGCTTTGATTATTCGTTCCCTGGTGACGTTGGAGGGGATTGCAATTAATGTTGACCCTGACTTCAAAGTGCTCAGTAAGGCTTATCCCTACGTCGCCAAACGGCTACTGACTGACCCCTCTCCTCAACTGCGAACCTCTTTGCGGGAATTGTTGTTTAAGGAGGGAGACTTCCGCTGGAATCGTCTGGAAAATCTTCTAAAAAATGCCCGCAGCAGCGATGACTATGACATTAATCAGGTACTTGATCAAACCCTGGATTTTTTATTCTCAGAACGGGGAGAATTTATCCGGGAGAGCCTTACCCAGGAGTTGGTCAAAAATATTGATCGAGCCTCTCGTAATCTATTTACCCAGGCCCAACAACGACTAGCTGAATGGGTGGGGATGAAGCCTGAACCTGGGAGCGTTACAATGATGGTCACGACTGAAGAGCAGGGCAATTTGGAGCATATACGTCGTATCCTGGGGATCCTGCAGGAAACGGCAGGGTTTGACCCTCTGGTTCTGGCTCAGAAGTTGCCTCAGCTCTTGGTCAAGCCGGAGGTACAACAGATGAGTCAACAGGTTGCCGGAGGGCTGGCTCAGCGGGCTATAGCCCGATTGATTCGAGAACTCTTGATTACGGATAGCCCGGATGCCCCTCAGCAAATGGCCATTATCCCTCAGTGAAATCTGCGTCCCGGCCTGCCCTACCCGCTAGTGTCAACCGATAAGATCGACTCTCTCCTGAGGGTGGAGTTCCTATTGGGAGCGGAACCCGTTATACTGGCAGATTTGTCGGTAGAACCGAGACCGAGTTTGAGTTCTCCAAGATGACTCTGAATTCCAGGCTGAAAAGTGCTAGGCTAAAGGGGCACAACCAACTACCAAAGGCTCTGTGGCAGAAGTAAGTAGCGCAGGATGCATCCTTTCAACTGTTCAAGGTGGTAACAATTTAGACCTGGGTCTGGAGTCAACTCTGCAAGATCTATGCCTCTACGATATGCCGGTTTCTTGGGAGAGTTTGGGTCAGGTTGTAGCTGATCTATTTGAGCGCTATCCACAGCTTCCAGGGGTGGTGTTGCTTGATCAGGATCCGGGGCAGGGGGGACAACTGGTGGGAGTCCTGTCTCGACAGCGGTTTTTAGAATCCCTGATCAATTCCCAGGGGGTTGAACTGATTCTGACAGCACCGATTCGGGTGCTTTACGGTTATGGCCGGGTGCCGTTGCTGACACTGCCCGGACAAACTCCAATTCTAGTAGCGGCCCAGCAAGCATTTCGGCGATCGCCGGAATTTTTAGGTGAACCCATCCTGGTGACGCTTTCTGGAGAATCAGCCCCTCAACCTATCTTAAACCCAGCTGATAAGCCGATTCGCAAAACCCGGCGACGAACCTCTGCCGCTGGGACTGGGAAACATTTAGACCAGAATCCTGAGACCATGCATTGTCTGTTAAATATTCAGGATTTGAATCTGGCATACTGGCAGATTCGCGGGATCGAGACGCAAGTTCGCTATGAACGGCTGCAAGCCCAGATGATTCAAACCCAAAGAATGGCTAGTTTGGGGCGATTAGTGGATGGGGTAGCCCATGAAATTCTTGATCCGGTGGGTTTTATCTGGGGAAATTTATCCCATCTAGATAGTTATCATACCCAGATTATGCAATTGCTCTCGGCCTATGAATCCTGTTTGGGGGAGGAACCAGAAGAGATTCAACAGCTCAAAGAAGATATTGAGTTTGAGTTTATTCAAGCCGATATTTCCCAGATGATTGCCAGTATTAAAGGAGGAGCAGAGCGGCTCAAACAACTGGCGGCCAGTCTACAAACCTTTTGCCATATTGATGAAGTTCATCCTAAACCGGTGGATTTGCATAGCTGTTTAGATGGAATCCTCTTGTTGCTAAAAAGTTATCTTTCAAGTGACATTAGAATTATCAAAAACTACGGACATCTGCCTCCAGTTCCCTGCTATCTGGGTCAATTGAGCCAGGTGTTTATGAATATTCTGACCACCCTGGTGAATTCATTATTAGATCGGGCAGCATCCCGGGATTGGGCACAGGATCACAATAAAGCCCTAGCGCCAGAACAATTGCAAATTCAGATTACAACTCAGGTCTGCGGAGATGAAACGGAAATTAAATCTCTCTACAGCAATCAGCGCTGGGTTTCGATCCAAATTGCTGATAATGGGCCAGGTATGCGTCCAGAACACCAACAGCGAATTCTAGAGTCCTTTTCAACCCAGAGACCGCTGGAAAAAGAAACCAGCTTGAGTTTGAGTTACTACATTATCACCGCCAAACATGGGGGCCAGCTCAAACTTCAGTCTCAGCTCGGGGTTGGCACAGAATTTCAAATTCTCTTGCCCATGGTTTAGGACTGCCTATCTAGAGCTTGGTTCCGCATTCCGGGCAGAACGTATGACTGCCGGGGTTCTTGGCTCCGCAACTGCTGCAGTATATCAGTTCTATCGCTTGCTCCAGGGTTTTGCGTTCGGGCAACCCGATCATCTGGGCATTGCTCTTGCCAGGAGCCACCATCGGATAACAATTCTCATGCTTATTCACCTGCACATTCATCAAAACTGGCCCTTGATGAGCTAGCATCTGTGCGATCGCCGCCTCCAATTCATCACGCTGAGTCACCTGCATTCCCTTCACGCCGTAAGCTTCCGCCAATCGGACAAAGTCAGGCATTCCCAACTCCATATTCGAGGAGGAATACCGTTCCCCATAAAACGTTTCCTGCCACTGCCGTACCATGCCCTGCCAGCCGTTGTTGACGATGACAGTCTTGGCTCCGATCCCATACTGGGCCAGGGTTCCAAGTTCTTGAATATTCATCTGTATACTGGCATCCCCAGCAATACAAATGACTTGCTGATCCGGCAAAGCCACTTTGGCCCCCATAGCAGCGGGTAGCCCGTAGCCCATAGTTCCTAGACCGGCACTGGAGATCCACTGGCGAGGCCCATTCTTGAGAAACTGAGCCGCCCACATTTGATGTTGACCCACATCCGTGGTGTAGTAGGCATGGGGTGCCATCTGGGCTAGCTTGGCAATCACTTCCTGCGGGGAAAGGCAGTCGGGGTACTGGGGAATTTCTAAAGGGTAGTCTTCGCGCCAGCGATGAATCCGCTCCAGCCACTTCTGGGTTTGATCAGGGTTAATTTCTTCCTGGAGTTCCTGACACCGGCGCAGCAACTCCATCAGAACCTGCTGAACATCCCCCACAATCGGCACCTCTGGAGCCCGATTTTTGCCCACTTCTGCTGGATCGATATCAATGTGAATCACTTTGGCCCGGGCCGCAAACTCATCAAGTTTTCCGGTCACCCGATCATCAAACCGAGCCCCCACCGCAATCAGCAAATCGCACTCACTGACTGAAAAGTTGGCATAGGCTGTGCCATGCATTCCCAACATGCCCACGGACAGGGGATGATTTTCATCGAAAGCACCTTTGCCCATCAACGTCGTGGTGACAGGAATTTGAAAATGCTCAGCTAGTTCTTTAATCTCACCATGGGCTCCAGCGGCGATCGCCCCTCCCCCCACGTATAACAAAGGGGATCTGGCTTCCTGCATCAGCTTAATAGCCTGGTTGATCTGGCGGATATTGCCCTTGACTGTAGGGCGATACCCTGGCAAACTGACATCTCCTGGGTTTACTGGAACATAGTCAAATTCTTCTAAACCGACATCCTTGGGCACATCAATTAAGACCGGGCCGGGTCTACCGCTGCTCGCAATATGAAATGCCTCAGCCACAATCCGAGCCATCTGACCTGGATCTCGTACCAGATAGGAATGTTTTACAATCGGCAGGGTGATGCCAAAAATATCCGTTTCCTGAAACGCATCGGTACCAATAGACTTGCGACCCACCTGCCCTGTAACAATCACCATGGGAATTGAGTCCATGTGTGCCGTCGCGATTCCGGTTACCAAATTTGTAGCCCCGGGGCCAGAGGTACCAAAACAGACCCCAACCTGTCCTGTAGCCCGAGCGTAGCCGTCTGCAGCATGGGTTGCTCCCTGTTCATGACGGACGAGAATATGCTGGAGATCCCCCGCTACCTCAGCCCGATAGAGCTCATCGTAAATGGGCAAAATCGCTCCACCCGGATAGCCAAAGATGTGCCGAACGCCATGTCGCTTCAAGCTATCAATCAAAGCGAATGCTCCAGTGGCCCGTTTTGCTGCTGCTTTTGTTCTCAACTGCACAGGAATTCCTCAGGGTCGGTAGACTATAGGTTAAGGATAATATTCTAAATAGTAATCAAGTCTACAGAATTCATCCACTGTTTTTTTAATAAGATTTTACAATTTAAGACTATTTTTATTTCCTGGGATTGGAGCCAAGGGAAACTTCATACCTAACCTGCTGCGTCAAGCCGATCCGGTCTCATCCCTGACTCTAGAAGGCTCTGATCGGGTAAATGTATCGTATATTACAAATTAACCTTGCTGTGCGGTGATATCAAGGGGTGTCATGCTAAGCAATTAATATCAAAGTTTAGTGTCAGGAGATTAAGACATTGAAAAAGATCGAAGCAATAATTCGCCCATTTAAACTTGATGAAGTCAAGATTGCCCTGGTTAATGCTGGGATTGTCGGAATGACAGTATCTGAAGTTAGGGGGTTTGGACGACAAAAGGGACAAACGGAACGTTACCGGGGATCAGAATACACCGTTGAGTTTCTCCAAAAGCTCAAAGTCGAGGTTGTAGTCGAGAACGACCAAGTCGATATGGTGCTGGACAAAATTATCGCTGCTGCCCGCACCGGAGAAATTGGAGATGGCAAGATCTTCATCTCCCCGGTGGAAGAGATTGTCCGCATTCGAACTGGAGAGAGAAACCAGGAAGCGATTTAACCTTATGGCCCCCGGCAGCTCAGCTAACCGGGGGATTTGTGAAGAAAACTCCGTTGGATAGATACCCAAACAAGCCACTAAACGGATATTTTGGGCGGGTCAGGTTTTGCCCCAGTCCTGATCAAAATCATTATTGAAATACGAGCAAAATCAGGGTCAATTTTTATTGAAAACTGGTACAAATCCACCCCCAAATGCCAGGCCACCATTCAGTGATGGTGAGAGCATATAGACTCCCTAGAACAATGCCATCATTCAGTCCTGCCCCGCCAATGATTCCAGACACCTGAGTCCCCTGGCGATAGTAATCTTTGAGATGGAGTAAATCAGCGCCGATGGTAGTTCCCAGTACCGTTCCAGCAAAGGCAACAGCCACATCAGGCCGATCAATCCCTGGAGGAGTCAACACCATTGCAATTGAGGCCGCCACGAACGCAATCCCCCAAAGCCGGGGAAACGGAGAGTAAATCCCGATTCCAGGAATCACAATTACCGCCGGGTAGCTAATCAGGGCCACTATCAGGGTGACAATCAAAATCTCTGCGGGCTGAACCCGGTGAAATTGATAAAAGGCCAATAGGATGGGAATCAAAGCTCTTGCTACGTTCAGGCCAATTCTTCGACTCGTCCTCCGAGACTTATTTATCGTTTCAACGTTCAAGTTGAGCCACCCCAATAGCGCCACAATAAAAAATAAAGCGGCCTCGAACCCGGGCCCGATCCCCAGTCGAATTACAACAATTCCAAATACAATTGACCACAGTTTGAACACCAGAAAAATCCAGAGTCCCCAGAAAATCAATCTCAGAAACGGCAACAGGCAGATAGCGGCGGTTTGGAACCGGGGCGACCGACCCAGAAACGACAGCAGGCAGATGGCGGCGGCTTGAAGTCGAGGCGACCGATGCTCGATCTGCCAAGTTTTCCGTCCCCACCGGAGTATCAAAACTGTTTTGACTTCTCGCCTCGAGGAATACGACGAGGGTGGTTTGATTGAAGTCATACTCAAGTTTGCCTGGAAGAACACTTCCTTATCAATTCTGACCCTTGAAGTTATGACGACTCGAAGCCGTTATGCGCCGGAACCTGACTAACCCGGATCAATCCCTGGAATTCATGCCAAACCCAGCAGCTCCCGCAGTTGGGGCAGCAGAATTTTAAAGGCTTGACCCCGATGGGAAACTTGATGCTTGGTCTCCGGCGACATCTCCGCAAAAGTCAGGCGCTCACTAGAGACATAGAAAATCGGATCGTAACCGAATCCCGATGATCCTCGGGGAGCAATCAGAATCTCCCCTGGACAAATTCCTCTGGCTTGCAGGGCAATCGAACCATCGGGACGGGCGATCGCCATGGCACAGATAAATTGCGCCTGACGATTAGGGTTGTTGCCGAGTTCTCCCAGGACTCGGGCAATGCACTCGGTGCTGGTGGGGGCATAGCGGGCAGAATAGATCCCTGGCGCTCCATTGAGGGCATCAACTGCCAATCCAGAGTCGTCGGCGATCGCCCATTGCTGAGTGAACCGAGCCACTGTAGCCGCCTTGAGGCAGGCATTGGCTTCAAAGGTTTCTCCGGTTTCTTCGACTTCTAGATCCGGAGGTTTCAGTTGTAACTCGACCTCGAGATCCGTTAGATAATCCTGGATCTCTTTTAATTTGCCGGGATTTCCTGTCGCAACCACCAGTGCTTTTTTCATCTCATTGCTCCAGCTCTTGACCGAATTGTAGTTATAAAAAGTGAATTTGAACCATGATGTTCGCGGCCTCCCCCGATAGAAATGCTACAGTTTTAAGGATAGTTGTGATGGGAATCATTCAACATTGATCGAACCCAATCCTGGATCACCGCCATCCCGATCAGCAATCTGCCAGCGATCAGGGTTGTGGTATTTATACGGTGTTTCTAAGGGGAGCGCGGGAGTTGGGGGCGCACCGCGCCACCCAGTTCCAAATCCTGACCTCATGGGATTGAAAATCGCCGTAAGAAAAACTATTGATTTGTAAGAGGGGGTGAAGGGGGCGTTGTCCTTCTTGGTTCGTTCCCAAACCCCTCTCTAATCTTGTTCACGAATGAGATAGGATTGCTATCTGGGAAATTGAGGATACAAAAATCCAGGATGTAAAATCAAGGAGCTATCATGGTACAGCAACTCACCCCTGTCGCTTCGTCCCCCATTCTCTACCCCGAAAGTGACGGCCAACCGATGGCAGACAACACCCAAAAATTCCGCTGGATTGTCATTATTAAAGAAAATCTAGAAATTCTTTTTGCCCTGATTGAACCGGTTTTTGTTGCGGGGGATTTGCTCTGGTATCCCGTTGAGGGTCACCCTAAAATCCGTCAAGCTCCAGATGTCATGGTAGTTTTGGGTTGTCCCAAGGGAGACCGGGAATCCTATCGGCAATGGCAGGAAAACAACATTGCACCCCAGGTTATATTTGAGATTATTTCCCCTGGAAATCGAGCCCGACAGATGGCAGAGAAATTGTTATTTTACCAGCGCTATGGGGTTGAAGAATATTATCTCTATGACCCTCAACAACAGGAATTAACTGGATTACTGCGTACTGAAAATTGGTTAGAACCCATTGAACAGATCAACGGTTGGGTCAGTCCTCGCCTGGAAATTCGGTTTGAATTGACAGATACCGGCCTAGAAATTTATCGGCCCGATGGCCAGAAGTTTTTGACCCCCGTTGAACTGGATCAACTGCGACAGCAGGAGTCTCAACGGGCTGACCAAGAGTCTCAACGGGCCGACCAGGAACGCCAGCGGGCCGACCAGGCAGAACTTGAATTGGAACAGCAGCGGCAGCGAGCTGAACACTTGGCTGAATTGCTGCGATCGCAAGGAATCAATCCAGAAGACACTTAAGAAGACATTTAGGAAGAAGTATCTTCCCCCCATTTCAACCGGACAAATTGACAGGGATGATCCTTAACTTTCCCTTCAAACTGATCAACGAGCTGAAACCCAGCCCGTTGATAAAATCTCCGGGCTCGCATATTTCCAGCGATGGTCACCGTCCAGACTGGACTACCCATAATATCCAGGGCCAATTGCAACAATCGCCCTCCAATTCCCTGATTTTGACAATCTGGATCAACATACAATAAATTAATTGCATGACCCTGGATAATCAAAAATCCCACCACAGTTTCCCCGTCACAGGCAACGAACTTCAAGCATTGAGGGAGGAGCATTTGAATCTTATAGTTTTCTGCCAGGGATGATTTGACCGGAAAATCAAATGTCCCTACAAATTCACTGGGTTGGGCTCGATCATGAACTCGGCAAATTGCCTCCCAATCCTGATCAAAATAGGGACGAATTGTAATCATACTCGATTAAAATTCAGAAATAAAATTCAGGGATTAAGCTCAGTATCTGGCCTTGCCGGAATCGACGCATTCACAATTTTAGGTCTGGCAGTTGAGCTCGGGAATAGGGCTTGAAATTCTGCTTTTCCAGTGGCTGTACTGGTCAGTACCCGCAAACTTTCATAGAAGAAGAATGCTACCCCAGCAAATCGGCGATCGCGGGTTTCTTGAACCTGAGCTTCCACCATACTAAGCTGAGCCGGTCGATCCCGTAACCCCGTCAGAATCCCAATCCCAAACGGAACATGAATCTTCCCATCCAAAACTTCAGGCCGTTGTAAATCGGGAGAAAAGGACTCTAAATTGTTGCGATAAACCTGCATAACAATTTCTTCTAAATAACCGCTCTGTTCCCAGGTGTGCCAGTCTTGCAGGTAATTATTGTAGGAAAATGCCTGGGTATTAGGAGAAAGGCTCAGAATATACCTGGGTTTGTATTCTTTGATCATCCAGAATAGCCGCATAATAAAGTCTGTGATTTTATTGGCTCTCCAGGCAATCCATTCTGGATCTCTAAAATTAGGCGGCGGGGTTTTGCCGTCATGTTCCCGGCGATATAGTTGAATGGTGAAGGGATCATAACCGAGCTCAACGGGTAAACCGAAATGATCATCAATCTGAATGCCTTCAATGTCATAATTGCGTACCACCTCCAGAACTAAATCCAGCATAAACTGTTGTACCTGGGGATGAAATGGATTCAACCAGGCCAGCATATTAGTAGAGCCTTCAGTTTCTGGAACGAGAAAACTACCATCTTGACGTTGGGTCATCCAATGACGGCGGGTTTGGATGATTTTAGAAGATTGAGGCACCATAAACCCGAACTCAAACCAGGGAATTACACTCATGTTTTTAGCCCGAGCTTGAGGGATGATCTCATTTAAAATGTTGCGATCTTCTAACAGTGAAATTGGATAAATTTTTGTGCCAATCAACCGCTCCATTACGGCACTGGGGTAGAGGGTATAACCCCGGTTCCAGACAACAGGATAGAGAGTATTTATATTTAATTCTGCTAATAGATTAATGGCCTGGGTTAGGGTTTCTGGATAGTACAAAACATTGCTATCAATATTCGTCAGCCAGACTCCTCGGATCTCGCCAACCGGAGCCGGAACCAGGGAAGTTTGAGCCCGATATTGGGCTGAAACCGGTGAGGATTCCCCCGGTTTCAGGAGGGCTTGAACCAGAAACGCCGCAATTTCAGCTCGGGTGGCTGAGGCATTGGGTCGGAGGAAGCGGACATCGGGATAGTTCACCACCAATCCTCTTTCGGTGGCGGCGGCAACTACAGTTCGGCCATATTCTGGCACCTCACTACCATCATTAAAAGTCTGGGTCAGGGTATAGTTAGCCGGTTGGGTCAGGGGGAGTCTCAGCCCGCTGGCCAGGGAAATCAAAGCATGAACCCGCAGAATATTTTGGGAGGGTCGAAAGCTCTGGTCGGCGTAGCCGCTGAGAAACCCCTGGCGATAGGCTTTGGCAATCTCAGGATAAGCCCAGTGAGTGGGGGGAACGTCTTTGAAGTCAAAGGGCTGGCGAATTATAGGCTGGTTTGGAAAGGCACGACTGGCAAAGGCTGCAAACTCAGCCCGAGTCACGAAGGCATCGGGCCTGAATGTGCCATCGTCGTATCCCTTAGTCAGTCCTAGCCCAACTAACTTCTCAATACATCCTTGGGCCCAATGACCTTGAACATCTTTAAATTCCACCATAGCCACTTCCCGATTCTGCCGTATTTATAGCCGCAGTCACTGCCCTTGGGACGGAGATATTTTCAGGGAGGCACAGAACGCCTCTACAAAAATGTCCTAAATGTGATGACCAATGCCATAGCATTTAGAATACTGCCTGATGGAACTGGAATGGAAGTGGAATGGATAAGCTTCACAAGAACTTTAGCCAATCAGCAATACAGCATCGTTGGGGCTCACCAGAGTCACATTATCTCGGATTAAATCGGCATTTGTCACATCCGCCACAACCCCCAGAATATTCCCGCTGGACACTTCCCGTAAAATCGTACCCTGAGTACTGCCATTGGCCAGGGTCAGATTGGCAGTCCCGTTGAAGCTTTCAAAGCTCAAATTACTGGCAGTAAAGTCCGCTACAACCCTAATCCGATCCCCCTCCGTGAAACTCAAATCCATAATCACATCCGCCAATAAAACATCAGTCTGAAGCTCCGGGCTAGTCGCCAGAATAAATTGATCCGCCCCAGTTCCTCCAGAGAGCACATCGGTTCCCAGATCGCCAATTAAGATGTCATTGCCTGCCCCGCCTTGAAGCGTATCATTGTCTTTTCCACCCCGGAGAAAGTCATCTCCTTCCCCCCCCTGCAATAGATCTCGGTCGCGGTTGCCATTGATAATGTCATTTCCGCTGTCCCCGGCGATCGCATCATCTCCCTTACCTCCCCGGATTAAATCATTGCCCCCGGCCCCGGCGAGCAAATCATCCCCCTGATTGCCATTGATAAAATCAATTTGACTAGAGCCAATCAAAAAATCATCTCCCCCCAGGGCCAAGATTCCTCCGGAATTGTCCTCTGTCCATTGGGCTTGAATCTCTCCCGTTGCTGAGAAGGGGATGGGCATTCCCGTCGGCGCTAAAATATCAGTATTTTCAGTGAGTAAATAGAGTTTGGATGAATCTGCTGACCGTTGAGTCAGGGCCTGATATTCCTTCAGAACATCGGGCTCATTTAAAATTTTAGTAACATCAATTAAAGACGAGCCATCAATTGTTACTTCAAAATCTTCTAACAATTGATCAAGCCAGGGGGTGACTACCTTGTCCACCAGATTAATTACTGGCTTATATTCTGGAAATATAACCTCTACAAAAGGCTTAGCAAAGGGCCAAGCCTGATCGACTAAAAAGTTAAGAATTCGATTAAACATCCTACACTATCCCAATTGATATCAATTCATTCGGATAGGGGTTAGAGAGCTCCGGATAAATTAGCAGGGGTGTTCCACTTGATCAAGTGGCCTGGATGATATTGATGCCTCATGAAACTTTCAACAGGGAACTTTCCCTCCAAACCGTTCATCTAAAATATTGAGATGTACCTACGAACTGAATGGGTAGAGGTATTGCATTAATACCTCTTTTTTAAAGCGTTTCCAATGCTGCTGGATGGGAATGGGGCGGAGGCCATAACTTCTTCCTGGGGGATCAAGTTTCTGCTTTGAAAGATTCATCAGAAGATTCATCCTCTTCAACTGGACTGGTGAGTAATCGAGCGGCCCATTCTTGATGAACTTGAACCTGTAACGCTGTCAGGCTGCCCATTCCCAGATAAGCACTAGCTCCCCAGTCCACCAACCGCACCGCAATCTCATGCTCCAGGAGAATCTGCTGCATTAACTCCGCCTCCCAGCGGGTTGCGGTCGTTCGAATCGTCACCCAATCTCCGTGGAACATGACTGAACAGTCCTCCAAATCAACGCAGGGGAAAAAACAGATCTAAATAAGTTGTAATCAGGACGCTTCCTCCCAGGGCAGCAATTCCCGCCCCAACGGCCAGAAACGGGCCAAATGGAATGGGCTGCTGACGGTTGATTAATTTCAAGGCGATCGCCCCACCCCCGACAAAAGCCCCTAGGCCACAGGCCACAAATCCCGCCACCAATAGCAATTTCCACCCCAGCCAGGCCCCCATCATGGCAGCCAGTTTGCTGTCTCCGGCTCCCATAGCGGTTTTCCCCAGCATCATCGAGCCAATTAGGGAAATGCTGTCGAGCAGCCAGATTCCCACCACAGCCCCCAGAATCCCGGTGATTAAGCCCTCAGGGATCGCAGGAGAATTAATCCAGATCCAATCCGGTGACTGCTCAATCCCCAACGCCACTTGAAACCCCAAGCCTGCTAAGAGACCTGATTGGGTTAAGGCATTCGGTAACGTCAGAGTATCCAGATCAATCAGGGCTAGGGCAAATAACCAGCTAAAAAACATCCAGTATCCAACGGTTTCAATCCGGGTTCCCGTTAACCAGAATACAACTAAAAATAAAATGCCAACGACTGCCTCAACAATCGGATAACGGGGTGAAATTCTGGTACGGCAGTGCTTACAGCGCCCCTGCAACCAGAGCCAACCCAAAATCGGAACGTTTTCAGCCAGACCCAAACGAGTCAGGCATTGGGGACAGCGGGAGGGGGGATGGAGAATGGACAATCCGGCTGGCACTCGATAAATCACGACATTGAGAAAGCTGCCAATGGAGGCTCCCAAGACAAAAACAATTAAATTGGCAATCAGGAAGGCAATCAGTTCCATCTCAAAGTCAACCCGATTAATCAGGATCAAATCTTAAGGTGGGCCAGTCTGGTTCCCGATAATATTGGGTCATGTCATCAAACTTCCGCAACTCAACCCGATGTACGGAGAGCTCTTGAGGAGAATCAATCCATTGAGAATTCAGATCGGCCAGTGCTTGACTGATCTTTTCCCGGTTTAACTCCGGTGAAATTTTCCCAAAGTATCCCAGGGTAATATGGGCTGTGAAATGATACTGCTGCTCAATTCCCAGGGCCATCAGATCGGAATTTTGATAGAGCATTCGCCGGATCTGGACTGTGGTGTCATAAGCGCTCTCATCCCTGGGTACCAGGCAAACCCCAATGGCTCTTGCCATGACTAGCAGACCAAAAACCTGCCAGGCAATTGGGGCTGGGGCTTGGGTTTGGGTCTCAGTAAAGGCTGTGAAAGACTGGGCGATCGCCCGTCGCAGCCGGGGTTCAAATTCAGGAGTTTGCTGGACAGCGACCTCATAGGAACTATCCCAGATCAAGTCCGCCAGGGTCAGGTGCAGGCTCTCTGGGGGCACTGAAATCAGCAAGTCCGTTCCCAGGATTTTTTCAAGCTGGTGCTGACAGGTTTTCAAGTTCTGGTAGAACCCCTGGTTTTGGGTGGATTCCCCTGCCGGGCAAGTGATTACGCTATACCCGGGGAAGGGGACAGCAATTCTGGTACCGTTTGCTTCTAGCCGATATTTTGGAGACTCTTGGATATGTTCCAGTTGAGAGAGATAAGCCTCGGGTAAGGTCATATGTGCCACTCGGCTAACATAAACTTGGTAGATATCGTCCAAATTAGTCCCCTCAATGTTGCTAAAACTTACTAATGCCAATTTACCTCTATTGGGGAGATGATGACTTCTTAATTGCCAGAGCAGTTACGGAATTACATCAGTCCAGCCTTGATCCCAGTTGGGTTAGCTTTAATTTTGACAAAATCCTACCCGATCAATCCGATGGGATAACATTTGGTTTAAATCAAGCCATGACTCCCCCATTTGGTGCAGGCAATCGCCTGATCTGGCTGGTGAATACTCCCTTGGTGCAACGCTGTTCTGAGGAAACCCTGGCAGAACTCAAGCGCACCCTAACCCACCTACCCCCGACTACCATCTTATTGTTAACGTCCGTTAGCAAACCTGACAATCGACTCAAGTCTACAAAATTAATTCAAGCCCACGGTACCCTTCGAGAATTCAGTCGGGCCTCCCCCTGGAAAACCGATCAGTTATTGCAGCAGGTGCGGCAGGTCGCCCGGATAATAGACGTGCCCCTCACCCCCAAAGCCATGGAATTTTTGGTAGAGGCGGTGGGAAATGATACCCGTCAGCTCTACAATGAGCTCGAAAAACTCAAACTTTACAGTCTGAGCCAGAGTCAACCCCTGGATGAACGGGCGATCGCCCCCCTGGTACAAACCACAACCCAAACCAGTCTGAAACTGGCGGGGGCGATCAAGTCTGGGAATAGTGCTCAAGCCCTGGAAATTCTCCGGGATTTGTTAAATCAAAATGAACCGGCCCTGAGAATTGTGGCAACCCTGGTCAATCAGTTGCGGCTGTGGCTGTGGATTAAGTTGTTGATCGAGCAGGGAGTGCGGGATGAACGGGAAATGGCCAAAGCGGCTGAGGTCGGCAATCCCAACCGGATTTATTTTCTGCGGCAGGAGGTGAAATTTCTGTCCCTGGAGAAGCTTCAGCAAGCCCTGCCCTTACTGCTGGATTTAGAAACTCAGCTCAAACGGGGAGCCGAGGCTCAGTTAGCCCTCCAAACTAAGCTGATTGAGCTGTGCAGGCTCTTTAAATCTGCTTAGGATGTGGAATTAAATAGGGTAGAACATCTGTCTCGGCGTTTTCCGGGCAGGCTTCTGGCGATCCGCGCGCTCAATAATAAATGTTGCGTTTCCCAGCAGGCTAAATGCCCGTAAGGAGATGGTTGTAATTAATTATCAAATAGTGGGGGGTTGAAGGGGGCAGTGCCCAGAAGTGTTGAAAGAAAGCTTAAGACACAA
>JAAURB010000030.1 GCA_012033335.1 Oscillatoriales cyanobacterium RM2_1_1 | reverse complement strand
ATTCCCGCGATCGCCACTGGCCGTCTCAGCCCGCAGGGCTCCATCACCGTTGACTCTCAGCAAATTGGACTGGATTGCCAGGGAACCGGCTGCCGCCCCCGCTCCTGAACTGCTAGCCGTAATTTCTGCTCCATCTCGAACCGTGACGGCATCGCTTTGAATGGCGATATTGCCCCCCCGACCAGTCCCGCTTCCCTCCACCGCCGCCCACAATTCCACTAGGAAGACCCCCGGGACTACGACCCGTCAGATCAATGGTGTCTATCCGCAGATTCAAGTTGCCGCTGTCCCCACTGCCGGAAGTTCCGGCCCGCACCTGCCCCCCATCGCCAACCACCAAGTTCTGCCCTGCGATATTCATCACCCCGCCCCTGCCACTGCTGGAGAAAACAGACGTAAAAAAACTGGTGGGTAAATTCTGGCTAAATGCCCCCTGAATCTCAATCTCAGGGCTCTGAATCGTTAACGTACCACTATTCCCCGCCCCGAAGGTTCCAGCACCAATTTGGGCCCCATCGGCTAGGGCAATTCGTTGGGCATCGATGCTGAGGTTGCCGCCCTGACCAGTTCCGCCGGGGGCAACCGTAGTCAAAATCCCGCTGGTTGCCTGATTATCCAAGGCTTGAATCAGGGGTTGAACCACCGGATCTGGATTCTGTAGGGTTTGGCTGCCTAGGGCGGCGATTGTATTGGCATTGATGCGAATAGTGCCTCCCTGACCTGGCCCGAATACATTGGCCTGAATTGAAGCGCCATCCTCCAGACTCAGAAATTGCCTCGCCGTAATCTCAATACTGCCCCCAGCCCCCGTGCTAAAGGATTGGGTGACAATTCCACTGGGGAATTCCCCCACGGACTGAGAGGCCCCAATTCCCCGGGCCAGGATTGAATCGGCCCGAATTGTGATTTCCCCCCCTCGACCCGAACTCTCAGTTGAAGCCGCAATCAAGCCCCCATTCAGTAGCTGAATAGTCAGTGCATCAATCAACAGGTTTCCCGCCTGTCCCTCTGCGGTGGTATTCACGGTGGCCAGAGAGCCGCCATCCACAATTAAGTTTTTGACTCCCAAGGTCAAATCTCCAGCCGAACCGCTGGCTTCTGTCCCAGCATTTAATATGGCCCTGTCATTGATCACTAGATTATCGGCAATAATAGTCAAATCTCCCGCCTGACCTGTACCAGCGGTGCTGGCGGTGGTTATAGATCCGGTTTGTAGGGTCATGTTTCTGGTCTGAATCTCGATGTCGCCCGCATCTCCAGTGCCAACGGCCCCAGGAACCACAAAGGAGAGATCTTCAACGGCAGCAACAATGCCACTTCGAACCAGAACATTCGGCTTCAGGGATACCCCTGCCGTATCAATCACATCAGCTCGGACAGTCAGGTTGCCGCTATTTCCTGGGCCAGAGGTTGCCGCCCTGACCTGAGCCCCATCTCGCAGAACTAGGCGTTGAGTCGTGAGATCTAAATCTCCACCATTTCCGGTTGCGCCCCCCAGGAATACGGACGTAAATACACCCCCGAGGGGAAAGCCGGAGTTTTGAATACCCGAGGCTTGCAGCAGAGTCGTAGTGATCGTTAAATCTCCGCTATTGCCTGCACCAAAAGTACCTGTGCCAATCGCTCCCCCCTCTTCTAGATTAATGCTTTGGGCCGTGACAACTAAATCTCCTCCCTGACCTGTTCCTCCGGGGAGAACCGTGGTCAGAACCCCACTGGGGGTCTCAATTTGGGAGAGATTTTGCAGTAAATCAGCAAATGCCGGGTCTGGACTGATCAGGGGAATGGTGCCACTGACTGCAATGGCATTGGCATTAATTGTAATCCTTCCTCCATTGCCAGAACCGAGAACATTGGAGCGCACGCTGCCCCCGTCTTGCAGAATCAGTTGGGGGCTGTTGATCAGAATATCACCTCCATTGCCGCTGCCCAAAACCTGAACCTCGATGCCACTGGCGATGATTTCATTGGTCGGAGATGTACCCGTTGCTAGGATGCGATCGCTAGCATTGATCTCGATATTGCCACCCTGCCCTGGGCCAAACGTTGAGATGATCACGAATCCACCATTCTCCAGGGTGAGATTTTGGGTATTGATCTCAACATTCCCGCCATTCCCCGTAGATCCTAGACCTGCTCCGCTGGAAAACAGACTATCAACTAACTGAATATCCGGGGCATTGACCAGAATATTTCCCGATTGTCCCCGACCAAAGGTTCCTGCAGTAATCCTGGCCTGGTCTTCTAGAATAAGTCGGTCAGTGGCAATTGCAATATTGCCCCCCCGACCATCTTGAAACAAATTGGTGCGGTTTGTTTGAGTTGAGATCGCAGCTGCGGTTTGGAGAATGACATTTTCGCTCTTGATATTGATATTTCCCCCATCACCGCTACCCTGGCTGGCCGCACTGATGACCGCGCTATTTTGCAGGGTAATCGTATCACTATCCAGGAAAATGTTGCCTCCCTGACCCTGGCCCACAGCCCCTTCTACCACGTTACTCAGATCTTCTACATCTGCAGTGATACCGCTGGAAAACAAACCAGAGGAACCCGTTGCATTAATTTCCCAGGCGGTAACTGTAATGTCGCCGCTGTTGCCAATGCCAGAGGTTCCAGCTCGAACTTGTCCGCCATCCATTAATGTCAACCGGGGAGTAGTAACTGTTAAATCTCCCCCCTGACCTGTAGCTCCCACCAGAACGGATGTAAACAAACTGCTCGGAGGAAATCCACCAGCCACAGAAGTCCCTTGAGCCTCAATAAACTCCCCAGCATTGACCGTTAAATTACCACTGTTACCCGCCCCAATCGTTCCTGTACCAATCACTGCCCCATCTGTCAGGGTCAACCGTTGAGTGTTCACTGTTAATGCCCCGGCTGAACCCGTTGCCCCGGGCTCTACCAGAGCTAAAACTCCACTGGGGAACCGTCCCCCCAGGAATTGGAGTACCAGGGATTGCTGCGGATCAGAGGTTTGTCCGGCTCCAGATCCAATGGCCTGAATTTCATCTACGTTAATGGTTAAATTTCCCCCCCGGCCAGAACTGAAGACATTTGCTCCCAATTGTCCCCCATCTTCCAGAGTCAGCCCCTCGGCATTGAGGGTTAAGTTGCCCCATTCCCAGAACTCCCAGACCCGACATCATTAAACACACCACTGATTTGGGAGCCATCGGCTGCCAGACCCATCACTGTAACCTCAAGGGCATTCACCTCAATGTTGCCCCCATTTCCCTGACCAAAGGTTCCGGCTCGAACCTGACCACCGTTTTGTAAAGTCAGTTGATTGGTGTCGATCAAGATATTGCCACCGTTGCCCCTACCCCTGGAATTGGGAATTGAATTGCTCAGGTCTTCCACTTCGGCCAGAATGCTACTGGTAAACTGACCGTCACGGGAAACCCCATCCAGAGTAATCCCATCAGCCCGCAGCGTCACATTGCCGCTGTTGCCTATTCCAGAAGTTCCTGCCCGTACCTGCCCGCCGTTGCTTAAATTCAGGGTTTGGGTGTCAAGGGTTAAGTCGCCCCCCTGACCTGTTGCCCCCCCCAACACTGAAGTCAGAACACTGGTGGGGAAAAATCCGTCAGGGGACGTGCCAATCACGTTGATTTCATCGGCTCGAATATTCAATTGACCGCTATTGCCTGGAGCGTCAAAAGTTCCAGTCGCCACTACCCCCCCATTTTGTAAGGTCAATTGGGAAGTATTGACCATTAAATCTCCGCCCTGACCCGTGCCCCCGGAAAAAACTGTGGTAAGCAAACCAGCGGGAAACTGACCGTTGAATAGGGCCAAGGTCTGGCTGACTTGGGGAAATAAACTCTCTCCAAAGGCGGTTCCGCTGATATCAATGGATTCAGAGGCATTAACGGTAATCCTCCCACCGGGAACATTACCAAAAGCACCTGAGCCAATTTGGGCACCATCTCTCAGAGTTAGGGTTCGAGTATTCACGAATAGGTTCCCCGCTTGTCCGATAGCCCCGGGGAATATATCAGTGCGGATGCCGCTAGCGTTATCCTGTAACCCGCCAACTGCTGCGATCTCATCTGCCTGAACCGTCAGCGATCCCCCAATTCCTGGGCCAGAATTTACCGATTCAATTTGAGCGCCGTTACTCAGGGATAAACGTTGGGCATTGATCCTTAAGTCTCCCCCCTGACCTATGGCCCCCGGTTCTACGCTGGTGGAGAGTCCCCCAGCGAATAGCGGGCTAGTCAAAGCCCCGGTCAATTCTACTTGATCGGCATTAACGGTCAGGCTAGCCCCCCGACCTGACCCTAAAAGACGGGTGGCAATGGCTGAGCCATCGGCCAGGATCAAACGCTGGGCTGTCAGGGTCAAATCTCCCCCGGTGCCATTCCCCAAGGTATTCCCTGAAATAACTGAACCTTCCGTCAGAGAAATCTGTCGGCCCACAGCTTGCAAACTCCCAGAACCGGAGCCGTCAACATTGACCAGAGCCCGATTCTGCAGTCGAATATCTAAAGGATTCGCAACCCGGGAAAAGTCTAGTGTGTAGACATCTTGAGCAACCGTCAAGCCAACAGCGCTCTGTGCATCCACGCTCCCCAGCTCAACACGTCCCTGAGGAGCCGTCAAAATGCCGCCATCAAGAACAACGGTTCTGCCGACCAACCCTAAGGTTTGGCCCGGTGCAACCTGCAAGCCGACTCCATTGGCAACGGACTGATTAACAATATTGCCCCGATCCAGGGCCTGTAATTGATTGAAGAATAGGGCAGATGGATTAACCGCTAACAGGGGATTGTCATTGGGCTGAGTCGCACTGAAAAAGCCATTTTCTCTTAAGCGGATTTCGTCGGCAGTGGTCGCCAGGAATGAACCACGAACATCCAAACTAGAGTTAGGCCCAAAAATAATTCCATTGGGATTAATTAAAAATAAATTGGCATTGCCTGAAACCCCGAGCTGCCCGAAAATATTACTGGGATTTCCGCCGGTGACGCGACTGAGAATATTACGAATTCCACTGGGGTTAGTAAAGTAAACACTGCGATTTTCCCCAACATTAAACTCTGTGAAACTATGAAATAAGTTTGCTCCTCGTACAGCCCCCCCCTCAATTTGATCCCGCGTCAAGTTCACTGGATTCACCATCGAGCTTTCAGAGCCAAGGGTATTATCAGGAGTAATTTGAGCCTGACAAGCACTTGACCAAGTCAATCCTATTAACGGTGATAAAGCCAGAAAATAAAGTGATAAAAAGCTTTTATAAGTCATTGAAGTGGTATTCAAGGCCAGGGTTCGCTCTACTACATTAAATGCAGATTAACATATTAAAAGTCGGTTCTGTCAGGTTTTTCAGAGGATCTCAGGGGCGCTCAATTCATCCAAAAGTCTGGTAACATCACTGATTCACCTAGAAACTCCAGCGAGTACACTAAAAAGTACAGCAATTTACCATCAGGCGATGTTTTCAAAATCTTCAGCATGAAAATCCCACCTATTCCCAACCATGAATCAGAACGGCTTCAAGCACTGCGCAACTATCAAATTTTAGATACGTCGGCGGAGGCAGCCTACGACGATCTGACCCGGTTGGCCAGCTATATTTGTGATACCCCAATTGCCCTAGTCAGCTTAGTCGATCAGCATCGCCAGTGGTTCAAATCCAGGACAGGTCTGGATGCTACCGAAACCCCAAGAGATATAGCTTTCTGTGCCCACGCCATCAACCAACCCGATCAACCCCTAGTGGTTCCCGATGCCCTAGACGATGAGCGGTTTGCTGACAATCCTCTGGTTACCTCTGACCCGGATATTCGCTTCTATGTCAACCCCCCAGATGGAAACTTGCTTGAGAAACTCTTCGATCCGCCAGAAGACCAAGCGACCCAGATTTGAGTTGGGGGCCAGTGGTGGGTTCCCTCTAACCTAGACCCTGTGCCACTAAACTTCAATCAAAGCGTTTCCTAGACAAAATCAACGGCACTGAGAGGACGGGTAATATTGGAGTTATTTACTACAAATGCCAGGGCATCTCCAAAAAGCCCATTGCCATTGATATCCAGTGTCCCTTCAAAAATTACAAATCCTTGAGTCCCACCAACGGTGGTGAGATTGCCAATGGCGACCTGATTTCCACTCCCCACCGGGCCCACAGTCGGAACCGGCGCCCCAAAAATAGCAATATTGTCACCATCTGTGCTGGACGTAGAAAAGTCAGTAATCCGATCCACAAAAGCAGGATCGGTAGTTGGGGCTTCGATGGCGGGGTTAAGCAAGAATTGATCGGCATCTGGCCCCCCTGTCAGGGTATCTACACCGGCATCACCACCGACAGTATCATTGCCTCTATCGCCAAATACCTGGTCGCGACCATCTCCACCCCGGGCAAAGTCCCCTCCCTGTCCCCCAAATACTGAGTCATCTCCCAGACCGCCATCCAGATTGAAGTCATTCCCTAAGTTGCCAAATAACTGATCATTTTCATCGCCGCCGATCAGTTCATCGGAGTCTTGACCCCCAAAAAGAGTATCAGATGTGGGGCCTCCAACAATTAAGTCGTCCCCCGTGTTGCCATTGATAACCAGAGATTGGTTGTCCGGGAAACTCAGAGCTGTATTAAGGATATCGTCTCCCGCCAGTAGCAAAATCTCCAGGGTTCCCCCCGTAACACTGGGATTAACAATTGCTCCCGTACTGCTACGCAACTCCGTCGGCAGGGTAATATTGTCATCTTCAGGGGTTCCCAGGGCAGCGTTGCGAGTGGGGGCAAAACCTCCAGGAAATCCGGCTGCTACTAAAATATTAGCCATAATCGTCTAGTCTCCTAAAATACCAGTTTACTATCCTGAAAAAAGATTCATCTATAGCAATCACAAATGATTGTGAAATTGATTTGTGGAATGGGTGAAGGGGGCAATGCCCCTTTCTTGGGAATGAATCCCTCAATCCCACTCTCAATTTTTTCATGATTGATTTAGGACTGCTATAGCACTGATCAGTAATTCTATATTTGTTGAGCCCAAGTCAATTGTCAAGCACAAAATATATATAAAAACAGCTATAGACTATTGGAAAGTATTCGGAAAAACACACTTGATCTCCTGAAAAGCCAAACATTCAGTCATTTGATATGAATTAATTTAGGTTTTTTAAGATTAGAAAATAAGCTCTTTATTTTAATAAAATATCTCAATAAAATATCTTGATCAAGAGCCATAAACCCCTTGTTCAAGGATACCATGTCATAGTTTTGATGATTTTGATAGAACCTGAAAAAGCTTGCTATAAACTACAACAAGCTTTAACAACTTCAAGTCAAGACAACTTCAATTTAAACTAAACTTAACGATGGCGTTTTTGATGCCATTGCCAGGCATGGGCGAGGATATCGTTCAAGTCAGCATATTTCGGACTCCAACCTAAAACTCGCCGGGCTTTTTCACTGGTTCCCACCAGGCTAGCAGGATCTCCAGGGCGGCGATCGCACTCCACCGCTTTAATCTCTTGCCCGGTGATTGCCCTTGCCGTTTCAATCACCTGCTTTACAGAAAACCCATTGCCATTGCCCAAATTAAACACATCCGTTTTACCGCCATTGAGCAGGTATTCTAATCCCAGGACATGGGCCATAGCCAGGTCACTCACATGAATATAATCCCGCAGACAAGTACCATCGGGGGTTGGATAATCCGTACCAAAAATTGAAATCGTCTCCCGTTTTCCTAAGGCCGTAAACAGTACTAGGGGAATCAGATGGGTTTCAGGATTGTGGTCTTCCCCCAGTAAACCGTTGGGGTCAGCCCCCGCTGCATTAAAATAGCGAAACCAAACCGAGCGAAAATCATAGGCCCGATCAAAATCCGCCAATATTTGCTCCACCATCAGTTTGCTGACCCCGTAGGGACTGATGGGGTTTTGGGGATGGGTTTCAGGAATTGGACTCTCCTGGGGGGGGCCATAGGTGGCGCAGGTGGAAGAAAACACAAACTTGTTGACGGAGGCTGCCTTCATGGCTTCTAGCAGCGTTAATGTCCCAATCACATTGTTGCGATAGTATTTTTCAGGGGTGGTCACCGACTCCCCTACATAGGTGTAGGCGGCAAAATGCATCACGGCATCAATCCTACGACTGGCAAACAGATCGTCCAACAACGGGCGATCATTCGTGTCTCCCCTAATCAGTTCAACCTTTAAAACCTGATCAATGATATCTTGGTGACCATAAACCAGGTTATCAAGCACCAGAACGTCATAACCAGATTGTTGGAGCGCTAGCACAGCATGGGAACCGATATATCCCGCGCCTCCCGTAACCAGAACAGTGGGCTTGAGTTGAGACACGTTAAAACTTCACTCCTTAATATTTCAAGTTAAGAATATTTCAAGTTAAACTACGGGTGAGCAGATGATTCTGGAAGTCAATCATCTCCGATTAGTCATCTGTTACCTGAGCAGAAACATCAATCGCCTGAACATCGATTGTCCCAGGGGGAGTCAATCGACCGAAATGCCCCTGTTCAACTTGAAGGAGCTCACCGCAGTTAGGGCACTGACACTGGGTCTGATTCAGGGCAGTAAATTCATAGCGGCACACGGGACATTGATCGATCACCATATTGCGATTTAGCCACCAGCGCACCCCAATCACCAGAATTACCGGAGCCAGTAATAAGATCCCAACTAGAATCAATAGCCAGTTTACTAACCATCCCAACCCTACTGAAGCCAATAACCAGACGACAATTAGTAGGGTCAGCCAGTTACTTATATTCGACAGGTTCAATAGGAATGGTCTGAATCGTCCCTGATTCACAATTATGTCCTCATCAATGATCTATGGGTAAGTACTCCTGCTTCTATCATACTATTGCTGCTTGAATGAGTTCAGTCAGGTTAGCCTGAAACGCGGCTTTGCCAAACCGTTGTAAGCTTTGCTGCCGGAGCCATTCCCCCTGACAGCGGGGATCTTTACCCCTGAGAATCTCCAGACAAGCCTGGGCTACCGCATTGGGATCTCGATGGGGCACCTGCCATCCCAATCGACCCTGTTGCAGAGGATCGGCGGAACCATCCGCATCCCCCGCCAGAACCGGAATTCCGCAAGCCATGGCCTCTAAGTAGACAATCCCAAATCCCTCTTGGGAAGGCATGATATAGGCATCTGCCACCCGGTAATGTTCGACTAATTCCTCTGTTGGGATAAATCCTGCAAACACGACCTGCTGACGCACTCCCAAATCCTCAGCCAACTGAGCCAATCGCGGTTGATCGTCTCCCCGGCCAATCACCAGATATTTGACCTGTGGAAAAACCTGCAACATTTGGGGTAGGGCGCGAATGGTAACATCTACGCCTTTGTAGATATCCCCTGACCACAGGCGGGCCACCGTCATCAATACTTTAGCGTCCTGGAGATTGTAGCGTTCGATTAAGGGTTTGGGCTTGGGGCCGGGAATAAAGCGATCGCCATCCACCATACAGGGCAGCATCCGAAATTTCTTGGGATCGAGTTGATTAGCCTGACAGGCGCAATCTCGACTGTAATGGCTGATTGTCCAGATCTGCCGGGCATTTTGCAGGGCTTTGCGGTACTTTTCGGGTAGGGGATCCCAGACTTCTTTGCCATAGGTCAGGACAATATAAGGAATACCCAGGGGTCGGCATAGGGTTTCCACTAAATGGGCCAGATTGACATGGCCACAAATGACTAGGGGAGGTCGAGTTATAAGTAAGGTTCGCAGTAGGGCAATGGCCAATTTGAACCGCCCAACCAGGGGTATCTTAGATTTAAAATAATCAAACTGAATTAGACCGGGTTTATAGGAATTCGGGCATTCTATCCCATCTCGCAGGAGTAGGACGGTACTAGCCGGGTTTGAAGCAAACGTTGTGGAACCCTCGATCACCGCTTTGCAATAGGCATTCAGAATGTCCTTGACATAGGACTGAATTCCTCCCTCGCAGGAGAAAACCTGGAGGAAGCACCAGACTAAAGGATTTTCAGCAGGGGTTGGCGTATTCAAATTTTTATCAAGCAAGTTTAATCAAAATAGAACCGGACAGCAGTATTTTAAGAATGGACTCCCGTTTACGGACTGATAGCTCTAAAAGTTGTTTATGGCTCAGACTTCGAGAGCAACAGAGCGTTGGTATCCTCTGATGTTAGTGTTCCCCTGAAGTCAACTAAAAGATCACATAAAAAGAATATCTGTGAAAGTTTTCTAAATGACCTTTAGCCTTTTAGAAAACCCACAGATATCTCAGGGAATATCTTGACAACTATTTTGCCAGCATATTCTAGTCTGAAACCGGGGTCAATTTAGAATAAACCCAAAGTCAAAGACTCGTTGATTGGAAAAGCTGCGCCAATTCCCAGCCACAGAGTCACTAAGGTTCCAAACAGAAATACAGCAGTGGCGACAGGGCGACGGAAGGGATTCTGAAACTTGTTGACATTCTCAATGAATGGCACTAGCATCAGGCCCAACGGAATCGAAGACATCAAGGCAATTCCCAACAGCTTGTTAGGAACAACCCGCAAAATCTGAAAAGTTGGCCATAGATACCACTCCGGTAGAATCTCCAGAGGAGTGGCAAAGGGGTTAGAGGGTTCCCTATCATGGCGGGATCCAGAACCGCTAGGCCCACTACCAAAGCAAACGTTCCCACAATTACGATAGGAAAGGTGTAAAGCAGATCGTTGGGCCAGGCTGGTTCACCATAATAGTTGTGCCCCATACCCTTGGCTAACTTGGCGCGTAATACGGGATCGCTCAGATCCGGCTTTTTTAAAGTTGACATAATTTACGGTGCTCTCTAATGACTTACAATGGGCCAGAAATTCCCTGCTTCCGGATCATCAAGAAGTGTAACAACATGAAGACCGCAATTAACCAGGGCAAAACAAATGTATGCAGCGTGTAGAAACGGCTCAGGGTTGGCTGTCCAACCGCCTGCCCTCCTCTCATCAGCTCTACAATGGTAGAACCAATAACAGGAATCGCATCCGGTACACCCGAGACGATCTTCACAGCCCAGTAGCCGATTTGATCCCAGGGGAGGGAGTACCCAGTTACCCCGAAGGAAACAGTAATCACGGCCAGAACTACACCAGTAATCCAGGTCAGCTCTCTCGGCTTCTTGAAGCCCCCGGTTAAGTAAACCCGGAAGGTGTGCAGGATCATCATCAATACCATCATACTGGCAGACCAGCGGTGGATTGAGCGAATCAACCAACCAAAGTTGACATCAGTCATGATGTACTCCACAGAACTGAAGGCTTCAGTAACTGTGGGCTTGTAATAAAACGTCATGGCAAATCCAGTGGCAAACTGGATCAAGAAGCAGACGAGGGTGACTCCCCCCAGGCAATAAAAGATATTGACGTGGGGTGGAACATACTTAGTCGTAATGTCATCAGCGATCGCCTGCACTTCCAAGCGTTCGTCAAACCACTTGAATGCCTTTGATTCTGATATTTCCTTTGAAAACATGAAACTTAGGATTCCTAAAATGGATTGCTGCTATCTTTAACCTCCAGCCAGAGCCAGACATCTGAAAGAGCGGAGCTTGAAGTGATTTTCAGTCCCTCAGTCCCTCAGTCCCTGGCCCTCCCCGAAGATAGAGTTCATGGCGTAGCATAGAAGCCAGCCTAGAAAATCTCCAGGCATAACTCTTATTTTACAAAAATTAAGGAGAAATCTGAGAAAACAGCAAACAGTAATGCCTGACTCACCATTCTACTCCTCTCTTCGATAAAAAATGTAACATAGCTTTAACTCAATTTTCATCAAAGTCGGCCAAACTCTAATCTTCTGCTTCTGATCCTTACCTATGAAAATCTCAAACTTTTCTCTGACTTCCCCCAGGGTGCTACAAACCATCGCTATCTTTCTCACCCAAACCCTATGCCTGTGGTTCATCTCAATGCCATCAGGACTCGCTCTAACGGAAGCCCAGCAGTTAGTTGGAGAGACCTGGAGTGTGATCAATCGGGCTTATATCGATGAGACCTTCAATCATCAAAATTGGTGGTTTATTCGCACAAAAGTCTTACACCAGCCCTTAAATAGCCAGGAAGAAGCGTATCAAGTTATTGACCAGATGTTGGCAAGTTTGGATGATCCATTTACACGGCTACTCAGACCGAATCAGTACCGGACTCTTCAGGTCAGTACATCGGGTGAATTGACCGGTGTAGGATTGCAAATTGCCTTAAATCCAGAAACCGGAGAACTGGTCGTGATCGCTCCCCTAGACGGTTCTCCCGCTGCTGAGGCGGGAATTCAGCCCCAGGATAAAATTCTAGAAATTGATGGTTTTCCTACAGCAGGGTTAAGTCTTGATGAGGCGGCGATGCGAATGCGAGGGCCCATCGGAACTCATACGACCCTGACCATTCAGCGATTGGAAACTCAAACAACAGAAGTCATCGAACTCGTCCGCGACCAGATCAGGCTCAATCCGGTTTTTGCTGAATTGCAAACCCAGCCGGATCAGATCCCGGTGGGCTACATTCGTCTTAGTCAGTTCAGTGCTAATGCAACCGAGGAAGTAGCCAATGCCGTCACGACCCTAGAACAGGCAGGAGCAAAAGCATTTGTTCTCGATTTGCGAAACAATCCCGGGGGCTTATTGCAAGCGGGAGTTGAGATTGCCAGGCTGTGGCTTGATCAGGGTACAATCGTCTATACCGTCAACCGTCAGAACGTTTTAGGCAATCTGGAAGCCAACGGTTCAGCTCTGACTCAAGCTCCGCTAGCTGTTCTGGTCAATCGCGGCACCGCCAGTGCCAGTGAAATTCTGGCAGGGGCGCTCCAGGACAATCATCGTGCCATTCTGGTGGGAGAGAAGACCTTTGGTAAGGGGCTGATCCAGTCGTTGTTTGATCTCTCGGATGGTTCGGGTCTGGCTGTGACGGTTGCCAAGTATGAAACCCCTAATCACCACGACATCAACAAACTTGGAATCGTACCTGATCAAATAATTGCTCCAACTGCCCTTGACCTAACTCAGATCGCCACGGAAGCCGATATCCAGTATCAAACTGCGATAAATTTCCTCAACACCCAGGTCGGTATGGCTAAAGTCCCTTAGTCAAAAGTCCCTTAGTCAAAATCAGGCTGGAAAGTGAACAGCGTCAGCGCCATCTTGCCCAAGGCTAAATCCTCATTTCAAAATCTCAGTACTCTCTCAGATAAACCCTTACCTTTGGAAACCGTTCGTCAGAGATTATTCAAGAATTATTCAGGGAATTATATTGAGACCTATTTGTTGCTTTTACCAAATTTTTTCTGTAAGTCTTCCAGGGTTGGCGCGGGAGCAGTACCAGTGGATTTCTGGCGGGAGCGCTTCTGGCTTGGTTTGGGGGCCTTAGCGGTAGAGAGGGCAGAGCTGGTTTCTGGATTTCCATTGGAATTGACCTTGGCTCCTGAACTGGCTGTATCCTTCATCGACAAACCAATCCGCTTCAGGGATTCATTCACCTCCAGTACCTTGACCTTCACCACCTGACCGACTTTGACAATCTCCTTGGGATCGCTGACAAACCGATCCACCAGTTGAGAAATATGCACCAGACCATCCTGATGCACCCCAATGTCTACAAATGCCCCGAAGTTAGCAACATTTGTAATAATCCCTTCCAATTCCATGCCCGGTTGCAGATCACTGATTTCCTTTACCCCTTCTCGAAACGTGGCGTATTTAAACTCAGCCCTGGGATCTCGACCGGGCTTTTCCAACTCCGCCAGAATATCCCGTAGTGTGGGTTCTCCAATGGTTTCGGTGACATATTTTTTCAGGTCAATGGTTCTGATCCGCCCTCCCAAAGTGGTAACCTGTTCCAGGGGAACCTGCAAATCCGCTGCAATTTGCTGGACAACCGGATAGCTTTCCGGGTGAACTGCGGTGTTATCCAGGGGATTTTTTCCGCCTCGAATCCGCAGAAATCCCGCCGCCTGTTCGAAGGCTTTAGGCCCCAACTTTGTGACTTTCAGCAGTTCCCGCCGATTTTGAAAGGCTCCATTTTCGTTGCGATAGGCCACAATATGGTTGGCAATTGTCGGGGTGATCCCGGAGACTGAGGTGAGCAATTCCTTGGAGGCCAGATTCAGGTCAACCCCCACATAGTTCACACAGCTTTCTACGGTTTCCTCGAGCTTTTGCTTGAGTAATTTCTGATCAACATCATGCTGATATTGACCGACACCAATGGATTTTGGGTCAATTTTGACTAATTCCGCCAGGGGATCTTGCAACCGTCGCCCGATACTGATGGCCCCCCGCACCGTCACATCCTGGTCAGGAAATTCTGCGATCGCACTTCGCTTGCGGAGTAAACCGAAGCCCCCGCTTCATTGACCATCACCTTGATCGGCTGGTGTTCTAGAGTTTGCAAAACTTCGGTGACAAATTCATCGGTTTCCCGACCCGCTGTCCCATTGCCAATGGCAATCAACTCAATCTGATGGCGCTCAATCAGACCCTTTAGGGTTGCGGCGGCTTGGGTGCGTTCATAGCTGGACTTGTGGGGAAAAATGGTTTGATATTCCAGGAATTTTCCAGTATTGCTCAGGGCTGCCACCTTACAGCCCGTGCGAAAGCCAGGATCAAGGGCCAGGGTCGGTTTCATCCCGGCGGGGGCCGAGAGCAACAATTCCCGCAGGTTCACCTCAAAGGTTTGAATTGACTCCAGATCCGCATCGGATTTACTGGCCGCCCGCAATTCGCTCAGCAACGAATTTTTCATCAGGCGGTTAAACGCATCCTGCAACATAGATTGATAGAACTGGCGGATTTCAGGGACTTTGCTGTGAATTTCCTGGGACTCTAAGTATTGCTGAATCTCCGCCAGTTCAAAGGTAATATCCAGCTTGAGAATCCCTTCCGCCTCTCCGCGAAACAGGGCCAGCAAATTATGGGAGGGAATCGTCTTGACCTTTGCCTGGTAGTTGCGGTACATCTCAAACTTGGTCGTTCCCTCGGGGTAGTCTGATTTGACCTGGGCCGTAAAGTTACCAAACTGAATCAAATAGTCCCGTAAATGGGCCCGATAGGCAGCGGTTTCGGCCACTGATTCCGCCAGAATATCGGCTGCTCCCTTGAGGGCATCCGCCACCGTCTCAACCCCTTGATCCACCCTGACAAACTGCGCGGCAACCTGCTCCAAAGACTGCGGCTCCGTCCCCGGTTGGTTGAAAGATTGAATCAAATCCGCCAGGGATGCCAGACCCTTTTCACGGGCAACGGTGGCGCGGGTACGGCGTTTGGGGCGATAGGGCAGGTATAGATCCTCCAGTTCAGTTTTCTGCAAACAGGATTCAATCTGCTGCTTAAGACTCTCTGTAAGTTTGCCCTGTTCAGCAATTTCCGTCAAAATTGTACTCTTGCGATCAGCCAACTCCGTCAGATAGCTGTAGCGTTCTTGAAGCTGTCGGAGCTGGGTTTCATCCATTTCCCCGGTGCGTTCCTTGCGGTATCGGGCGATAAATGGAACGGTTGCCCCCTCGGCAAACAGAGCCAGAGCATTTTCAACCTGAAAGGGTTTTAGGGACAATTCATCTGCCAAGACTCGGGAAATATTCAACATTGCTCCGGTGTGAAATATATGAATTAAATATCAAGTCTACCTGTAGGTTTAGTTTTAGCACAATGGCCAGATTTTACTCGGGTTTTATAGGGGTCATTCTTTCTTTTGATGCCTACAAGTCCTGTCCCAGGATGGAGTTAGATTCCGGAGTTGTAGAAATATCATTAAGAAGTCGATACCAACGGTTTACTTAAGCTACGATTTACTAATTTTTTGATTTTTAGATTAAATCAGGAGAACAATATGACTCCATTAAGAAATGATCGGCCTCAAATGAATCATCAAATGAATCAACTCAATGCCGGTACAAGGGACATCAATCGTGAAGTCTCTCTAGATAATATCCCCTCGGAGCAACAGACCTTATCTGATGAGCAGGTTGTCGCTTACCGGGACGGCTATGAAGCAGGGCGGGCAATAGAGCAGCAACATGCCTATAGAAAGCAACTGGAGAATAATCAATCCACTGGAGGCGTTATTCTGAGCGTGGCTCTTGCATCTCTTTTGGGAGGCTTTCTCGCCCTCTGGTATGCCCAGGAGCAGGGAAATGCCCAATCTGAGGTCACTCCAGGAACGGGTCTCCCCGGCACAGTTCAACCGGGAACGTCAGGGGTTGAGATCCAACAGCCCACCCAAACTGAGATTCTAGAAGAAGCCCCTGATCAAAGCCCTGTTGTTCCTAGAGCGCAGCCCCAGGAGCCTGCCAATGTACCTGAGATAGAAATTTCTGTTCCAGGTCGCCAATCTCCCCCCCCTAGCCAGACGATTCCCCAAACTCCGGATCAACCTCTCCCCATTCCAGCCAATGAATCTACCCAACCTACGGAATCTACCGGAGTAGACCCCACTAATCCAACCTTCACAGAATCTACCCCGCCAACGGGTTCCTCTAACCCCTAGAAGTTTGGCCTATTAGTCTACGTCTGCTCCATGATTGGTTTTCAAGCCAGGGGTAGATTGGGAGATATAGCGATTTGCCATTTCGGGAGGTGAGGATTTGGGAGTGGATGGTGCAGCACGCTACCCATTCCTCTGCTCCGGTATTATAAAAGCGCTGCATTAATTATTGTTCAGCCCTCTAATCTCACATATTAGAGGGTTTTGATTTAATTTAATTTAATTTGATTTATTGCTCAGATCCGATATTAACTCCCTCCTGATAACCCCCAGAAGTTCCAGGGAGCTTTACCCATGAAGAGCTCACTGCAACTTTGGAATGCTAACTTTGTTAGTGTGGGTTTTTACCCTGATGAACCACGATCTGCCAATTCCGTGGCAAACCCAAACGTATAGCAATACAACTCAGGTCAATCCACGATTTCAAACAGGGGGATAATCATGTCTCAGAAAAACGAAACTGTACCTTTAATTCTGGCCTTGTTAATTACCTTGGGGCTTTTAGGGGTTGCCGGATGGTGGTTGCTGAAGAGTTCTCAGGTTCAACAGATTCTCAATCCAGGTTCCTCACCCACTCCAGCCAATCCCAATAATCCAGCCAGTCCCAATCCAAACCCAAGAACCTCACCATCTCTGCCTCCAGCACCTATTCCCCAATCCTCAGAGAATAGCCCAGCCTTCGATCAGGTTGCGAATATTCCGGCGGGAGTTTTCAACTATGGGGGCAGTACCACTTGGGCTCCCATTCGTCGGGATGTAGATTCCGTTATCCAGCAAGAAATTCCTCAATTTTCCCTGCGCTACATCGAACACCCCACAAAACCCCCGGGTTCTGGAACTGGAATCGGGATGCTCCTGGATAACCAACTGGCGTTTTCCCAATCCTCCCGCTCTCTCAAAACTGAGGAATATCAAGTCGCAGAACAGCGAGGATTCACTTTAAAAGAAACCCCAGTCGCGATTGATGGTATCGCGGTTGCCGTCAATCCCACATTGGACATTTCAGGAATGACAATCGCCCAACTTCAGGATATCTACACCGGCAAAATCACCAACTGGAGCGAATTAGGGGGGCCAGATTTACTGATTCAACCCTATTCCCGGCGGATTGAAGATGGCGGAACCATTGAGTTTTTTGTGGACAATATTCTAGATGGTGAAGCATTTGGGGCCAATGTAGAGTTCATCCCGACCACCACTCAAGCCCTGCGACAGGTGAGTCAGAACCTTGGCGGTATCTATTATGCTTCGGCCCCTGAAGTGGTTGATCAATGTACAATCAAGCCTTTACCTGTCGGTTCCAAACCTGACCAGTTAGTGCCGCCCTATCAAGAGCCCTTCGTTCCACCAGAAGCCTGCCCCGCTCAACGCAATCAACTGAATGCCAGTGCTTTTCGCACAGGAGAATACCCGATTACCCGGCGACTATTTGTGATCATCAAACAAAATGGACAGGTAGACCAGCAGGCAGGAGAAACCTATGCCAATTTATTACTGACAGAACAGGGGCAAGCACTGATCGAAGAAACCGGGTTTGTCCGTATTCGTTAGGGTAATTAGTAATTGATTTGGGGCTCTATATTTCAATTGAAGTTCATGTTTCAACGGCAAGATCTATTGGTTTTAACCTCAGATGATTTGATGATTCTGAGTAATCGCGGCTTGGTGAAGCGGGCCATAAAAGAGCTGGAATCAGGTCATTCCTACGACTTGAAGGTTGATGAAGTTGGAACGATCATCGTTCACTGGTCAGATGCCATTGAATGTATTCTCCCCACCAATGTCACCCTAAATCAAAGTTACTGTAGTTGTGCGGCAACTACGCTCTGTCGTCATATACTCAAATCTGTTCTTGCCTATCAGCAAACGGTTCATGCCCAATCTTCCCCGCAAACAGTTGCAGGATTATCCGAACCACCCTCACCTAACCCAGACCCTCTATCACCGCCAGAATTCTCAACCTGGACAACCTGGAATCCCGGTGAAATTTCTGATACCGAATTAGCTAAGTATTACCGCAAACCAGACCTGAATCGATTGCAAAAATCCTTTAATTCGGGTCAGGTGATGGAACTGATTCAACACCAGAAACCCCTAGCCCAGTTTCACAGCCTACCCTATACCCTGCGATTCCTGGTTCCCCATGATATTCGCTACACCCATTGCAACTGCGCTGAACCCGCCCCCTGTAGCCATGTTCCCCTGGCAATTTGGGGATTTCGCTTGCTGCCCCCCGGGCAGACCAGTGGACTGGTGGAAACCGCAACCGCAGCCTTGGCGATCCCGGTTAACCTCCTGGATGAACTGGAGCGAGCAGTGTCAGACCTAGTGCAGACAGGGTTAGCCAACTGCTCTACAACTCTAATAGGACGATTCAACCGCCTGATCAGTCAATGTCGAGCAGAGGGATTGGTTTGGCCCGCAGAAATTCTCGGGGAGCTCCTCGGGGAGCGAGATCGCTACTTAGCCCATGATGCTCGGTTTTCTCCGATTCGCGTTGCCGAGTTAATCGGAGAACTCTGCATTCGTTTAGATGGGATTCGGGCCAATACCGGGGCAATTCCCCAACTGTTGATTCGCGGATCAAAGGCAGATCGAGTCACCGAGATTGGTTCAGCCCGGCTGATCGGTTTGGGCTGTGGCATTCAAATCCAGTATCGCCATTTCAAGCTGAGTGCCTATCTGCAGGATGCCGACTCTGGGACTCTGGTGAATCTGGGTCGGGACTTTTCCCAGGGCCACTCCGAGGCGGATAGCCCCCAACCCTTTGCGGTACTGGCTCGAACTCCAGTGAAACGGGGGATTGCCTGGGGGGATCTGGGGGCAGGGCAGCTACTCACCCAGGGAGGTAAACTCACCCCCAGCCATGAATTGATCCTGGGCCGCGCTAAAGCCACTTTAAATCCCCAAGCCTATCACTGGGAAAACCTGCGATCGCCCCTGGGGATTGAGGATTTTGCAGAGTTACAGGCTCACTTGCAGACCTTACCTCCAGCCTGTTTGCGATCGCGCCGGATCACAGACAGTTTTCAGGTTTGTCGAGTGGCTGCGGTGGATTCCGTAGAATTTAACCCGGTTGACCATGCGGTGGTAGCCATGCTGCGGGATCATCAGGGGCAAGGTTTGCGCTTAAGCCATCCCTACACGTTTCGCGGTCAAGCCGGTGCAGAAGTTTTACTCACCCAACTCCAGACCCTAGCCCCTGACCAGATCAAATTCGTGGCCGGTCAGGTGTTTTTAAAGGCCCAGGGATTAGTAATTTATCCCGTCTCCCTGGTGATTCAACGGGGCCATAGTCGAACGTTATTGCAGCCCTGGGTTGATCAAACCGGTCTGCAAATCCCGAATCAAACCGCTGATCCAACTACGACTCCCGAAAACTCAGATATTCAGCCCCTAGCAGCCGATGCACCTCCGGTTCCCTCTAATTCTCCCCTGGCTAGCTTATTAACGGCCAGTCTAGAACAGTTGGCCGAGCTGATGATGATCGGATTACAGCGGGGCAATCCGATCATGTTACAGGGCTGGCAAGAGATTGAGCAATGGGGTCAGCAGATTGGGTTTTATCGGTTTGTCCAACCCCTAGCCCGGTTGATGCAGCAGCTTGAACAGAAACAGCACAGCCTGGACTGGTCGGCAGATGCAGCCACTCAAACGGTTCTGGAAATTGCGGTCTGGCTCCATCTGGCCCAAAACCTGGCGATCGCTTAATCAAAAGATTGGCACAGTATAGTTAGAGTGTTGCGGTGAGAGGACAACCAAAAATCATCATGTTATCAGTTGAAGAGGCAGAGTCTACGATTCTCAATGTTGTGCCATCTTTGAACCCTCAAGCCAATGTCGAGATGGTCAATCTGTCCAACGCCCTGGGGCGAGTTCTGGCGGCTCCTGTGACCAGCGATCACGACTTTCCCCATTGGGATAACTCAGCCATGGATGGCTATGCCGTTCGCTACGCCGATGTGGCGGATTGCAGTCCAGACAGCCCCAAAGTTCTGGAGATTATCGAAGAGATTCCAGCGGGCTACCCACCCAAAAAAACCTTAGCACCTGGCCAGACTGCCCGGATTTTTACGGGAGCTTGCCTGCCAACTGGGGCAGATACCATTGTCATTCAAGAGGAAACCCAGCGGCAGGGCAATCAGGTGAAAATTTTTGCGGCCCCTGAGCCCAAGGCGTTTGTCCGCCATCAAGGGGTATTTTATCAGGCTGGAGCGGCGTTACTGGAGGCGGGAATTCCCCTGGGGGCGGCGGAGATTGCCGTTCTAGCAGCGGCTCAATGTCCTCAGGTTCCAGTGTTTCGCCGTTTACGGGTGGCAATTTTTTCGACCGGAGATGAACTGGTGACTCCCGATCAGGCTTTACAACTCGGTCAACTGGTGGACTCCAATCTATATGCCTTGACGGCCTTGGTGCAGGGTATGGGCATGGAGGTACTTCCCCTGGGAATTGTCGCCGATCACCCTGAAGTCCTGCAGGATACCATTGCCAGAACCTTATTGAATGCTGATGTGATTCTCTCTACTGGGGGGGTTTCCGTGGGTGACTATGACTATGTGGAGAGGGTTTTAACCTCCCTAGGGGCTGAGCTGCATATTCGTTCTGTGGCGATCAAACCGGGAAAACCCTTGACGGTTGCGACCTTTGCGGAATGTGTATACTTTGGGTTGCCAGGAAATCCAGTTTCGGCCCTAGTCACCTGCTGGCGATTTGTCCAACCTGCTCTGCGTAAGCTTTCTGGGTTGTCTGAGGGGTACTGGAAGCCGGTGTTTATTCAGGCGCGATCGCGCCAGGATTTGCATGGGGGAGGGAAGCGAGAAACCTATCTCTGGGGGCAGTTGCGGATTGTCAAAGGGGGCTATGAATTTGAACTGGCGACAGGCAGCCATAATTCTGCTAATTTAGTAAATCTAGCGGGAACGACAGGACTGGCGGTTGTTCCAATTGGCCAGAGCTTAATTGCCCAGGGAGAAGCGGTTCAAGTTTTGCAAGTTAGCTAGGCTGGATCATTGATCTGGATTACCGATTTTAGGGGCCAATTCTGGCCCAAGCTCCCAGGATTGGAATTCCAGTTCTGAAAATCTACTGATTCTGTCAGTAGGTGGTTGTAATTATTTGTTAAATGGCAGGGGGCACTGCCCCCTTCACCCCCAGATCAATCTTCTAATTAATTGTGCCTAGCCACTTAATCCTTGAGTTAATAATCCCTGAATTAATTTCTCCAGATGAATCCTTTGATGGGTCGCCATTAGAGAGATTCGGATTCGGCTGGTGCTGACGGTTGGGGGACGAATGGCTGGGGCAAAGATCCCCTGTTCCTGGAGTTGCTGGCTGGCTTTTAGAGCAGTTTTAGCATCTTTAAACGGGATACAAATAATGGGGGAACTGCTGGGAAACGTTGGAATTTGATGATGTTTGAGTAATTCTTGAAGCTGTTCAATATTTTGCCAAAGTTGTACTCGGGGTTGGGGATTTTCCTGAATAATTTTGATGGCGGCCAGGGCTGCAGCGGTGTCTGCTGGGGTTAATCCTGTGGTATAAATCCAACTAGATGCCCGGTTTCTCAGGAAGTCAATTAAGCTGGCGGAACCCGCCACGTAACCCCCTAAGCTTCCCAGGGCTTTGCTCAGGGTTCCCACCTGAATTAAGGGCTGATCGCTACAGCCAAAATGCTCAACACAACCTGCACCAGTCTGACCTAAAACCCCCGTACCATGGGCTTCATCCACTAACGTCATGCAGTCAAATTCTATGGCTAAATTCAGTAATGGTCTTAAGGGGCAAAGATCCCCATCCATACTAAAAACGCCATCGGTCATGATCAATGTCCGGCGATAGTTTTGGCGATGCTGCCTGAGAATCTGCCCCAGATGATCAACCCGATTATGGGGATACTCAATCACGAATGCCCCGCTGAGTTTAGCGCCATTTTTTAGACTGGAGTGGTTGAATTGATCGGATAGAATTAAATCTTGCTGACCCACAATGGCCGCAATTGTCCCTAAATTTGCCAGATAACCAGAACTAAAAACCAGGGCGGCTTCAGTTTGCTTCAACTGGGCGATCGCCCCCTCCAGGGCCTGGTGTAATGATCGATGGCCCGTGAGTAACCGGGAACCCGTTGCCCCCGTACCCAGTTCTGCCGTGGCGGTGATCGCCGCCTGAACCAACCGTTCGTCCCCTGCTAAACCCAGATAATCATTGCTAGCAAAGTTGACCAGTTCTTGCCCTTCTAGACAGAGAATTGCCCCCGGACGACCCTGAATTGACTTAACCGACCGGTACCAGCTAGCCCGATGGATTGTGTCCAGGGATTGCTCAATCCAGTCATAGGGGTTCATTGCCATATGTAGCGATTCCTAATCACGTGAGGTACAGATTTGAGAGGTGGCGGCGCTGTGCGCCGCCACCTCTCCTACTCCAGCAGCGTTGAAAACGCTGTAAAATCTCTTCTAACACAACTGTTGACCCAAGATTTTGAAACAGGTTACTGAATGAAAATCGCAATTCTAACCGGTGGATTTTTGCCGGTGCTCGATGGAGTCACCGTTGGCTGGTTTTATCGCTTACAAAAGCTGAGTGAATTCGGTTATGAAGTGCTGTTTCTCTGTCCAGACTACAGCGATCTGGAGCATTTGTATCCCAACTGGGAAGATTATGTTGGGAATATTTTACCTGGCATCAGGGTCGTTGGAGTTGCGAGTATTCCATTTATTGGCGTTGACTTTGAGCGGAATATTAGTCAAAAATCCTATCCCCAAATCCTCCAGGAATTGCGGCAGTTTCAGCCCGACATTTTACACGTGGAAGAACCAGAACGACTGTTTATTGGTTCCTTTAAGTTGTTTCCAGGGTTGGACTATAGCCGTCAGGCTAAAATCCCCTGTGTTGCCTGTTTTAGAACTAATTTTTCGGAATATCTAGAGGACTTTTTTGGCTTTCATCCCCTGGTGATTTCAGGATTACAAGCTTTGTTGAAAAAGCTTTTAGGGATCATCTATAATCGCTATGATTTAACCTTGGTTCCTAGTGCGATCACCCAGCAAAAATTAATCAAAATTGGCATCAACAATACCCGATATGCCGATTTAAATGGATTTGATTTTGATCGATTTGATTTAAGCTTACGGGATCTGGAATTTTTCCAGAAAAACTACAATCTTCCCCAGGCTGACCAACAGATTAAATTGGTTTTTGTGGGGCGACTTACCCCGGACAAAGGCTGGAATTTTACATTGTCAGCCTTGCCCCAAATTCTAGTTAACTTAGGGATTGAAACCGTTGCTTTAATCATCGTTGGGGACGGTCAAATGCGGGCAGAAATTGCTCAAACCTTAGGACAGGTGACTCCCCATGTGCATTTTTTGGGTCGGGTTTCACCGGAGAATATTCCCGCCGTCTTGCTCAATAGTGATATTTATGTGACTACTTCAGAAAAAGAAAATCGCTCTGTGACGTTGATTGAAGCTCTAGGGGCAGGGTTGCCGGCGATCGCTCCCAAAGCAGGAGGTGTAGTTCAGGATATTCAAATCGGTTGGAATGGTTTTCTATTTGACCCTCAAAACACTGAACAATTCAGCCAAGCCCTGGAAAAACTGGTCAACGATTCAGACTTGCGCCAGGAAATGGGCGCTAGAAGTCGAGAATATGGAGCCCAATTTAGCTGGGATCATACGGTTCGCAATCTGGTGGAGCAATGGCAACAGCAAATTCAGCAGTATTGATGGATTGGAATTTTAATGGATTAAAATTCCCCCTAATTGCTTGATGGGTTTCAAATCAGGCTGGGGCCAACCTAGAATTTAAAAAATAACTGATTAATCACAAGCTGTCCATCAAAGGTATAGAAGGTAACTTTATTGATATCCGCTTGGGGCCGACTCAGCTCAGATCTAAATTGTTTGACGGGATGTTCAGGGGATCGGGTGCCCACTAATGTCATCTCGGTCTGAAGGATAGCCTGTTCCGCCGCAGGGGAGCCGTACATGGATAAAATTGTGGTGCGGGGGCTCATGACTTGGGCTTCTATCTGACGAATTGGAATCTGAAAGTGAATCTCCAACCAGCCACTTTTGGGGGCACCCATCAGAGCGACGGCTGAGTCAGCCCCGAAAGCCGGGTTTGAAGGTTGCAGGGCGATCGCATTGACAAATTGAATTCCCCAATGCTGGAACTGAGTGTCTACAGTTTCAAAACAATGCAGTTCCCCTAGGGCCAAACAAATCTCTGTAGATGGCTGAGGTAGCTTCGAGAGTGGTGTTGACAAATCCCGTTCAGAGGGCAATCCGTCTCTGAGGGGAGAAACCAAAGTATACTGATGATTCACCCAGTGAAGTGGATGAACCCCTGGGCACTCTTTTCTGAGGTTGTAATCCTTGACCATGATACTCATAATTTTAACAAATCTCAACTTGATCAGAAGTTAATCCCAGGAGGGTAACTCCTCTAGGAGTAGGATTCAATTCATCGCCAGGGAATTCCGCACAAAACTGAGAATTGTCGCTCTCCATTTGCCTCATCTTCATCAATCGTTTCAACCTTGGGCTAATATACACGAGGGGTTAAACCCCTAATTATAACCAGTAATCTTAATCAGTGGTCAAAATCAGGCTAAACCTGAATCACTCAGTTGATCAGAGCCAATCCTTGTTACGCTGTTCAGCAGTAACCCAAACAAAGGATTGATCTATGTTTCAGCCCCCTGGTTTTGGCCAGCGTTCAGTCGTGACCTCCCTCGGGAGAATGGTGTACTACATAACTGAGGGTTCCCTCTGGAATAGCCCAACTGATCAAGCCCAACTGGCAACTTTAGTGTTTTTACATGGATTTGGCGGCGGATCATCGGCCTATGAATGGTCAAAAGTTTATCCAGCCTTTGCTCCAGAATACCGAATCCTAGCCCCTGATCTAATTGGTTGGGGTAGATCAGAGCATCCAGCTCGGGAATATGTTCCCGAGGACTACATCAGTACCCTGTTAGAATTTCTGGAGCAAACCTGTGACGGAGCCGTTACTGCGATCGCCTCTTCCCTAACCGCCGCCTTTGTGATTCGGGCCGCCATAGAACGTCCTGAACAATTCAAGTCTCTGATTTTGACCACCCCTTCGGGCCTATCAGATTTTGGTCAGGACTATAGCCAGAGCTTCTTTGCTCAACTGGTCAAAACCCCTGTGCTAGATCGATTACTCTACAGCACCGGCATTGCCACAAGTTTTGGGATTCAGCGATTTCTAGAGGAACGTCAGTTTGCCCAACCCAACCGGATTTACCCTGAAATTGTTGAAGCTTACCTGGAATCTGCGTCCCAACCCAACGCCGAATATGCCGCCCTCTCATTTGTTCGAGGGGATCTATGCTTTGATCTGGCCCTGTACATGCCTCAACTAACCACCCCCACCGCCATCCTCTGGGGGCAAGAATCTGCCTTTACCAGCCCTGAGGTGGGTCAACGATTAGCCAATTTGAATTCCCATGCGGTTAAGATGTTTCATCCCCTGGCCGATGTTGGATTAACCCCCCAGTTAGAGTTACCCGCTTTGACCATTGGCTTGATTCGCCAAGACTTGAGAACTCTAGAAATGAGTTAATTCCAGCCCCCTTAACATCGGATACAGAGCACCCGATTGTCCTTGTCAATTATCCCAACTCAACTCTAATAGCCGTTGGGGCCAATGGTGCTATCGTCGAATTTTGCCTCGGATAGATCTGCTTTTTTAGCCCGGTAAAGGTTGCAACCGATCAGATTCGCTTCCTTCAACCTAGCCTGTTCCAGATTTGCCCCCCTCAGATCAGCATGGCTTAGGTTAGCCTGGCTCAGGTCTGCCTGGTATAAATCGGCTCCCTGAAGGTTGGCGTGGGTTAGATTGGCTTGCTGGAGGTTGGCGTACCGGAGATTGGCCCGGGCGAGGTTGGTCGATTGTAAATTGGCCTGGGAAAGATTGGCTTGATAGAGCTGCGTATTGCCAAACTCCGCCTCGCAAAGCTGCGTATTGCCCAAGTCAGCATTGCTCAGGTTAGCATAGGGCAAATAACTCCGGTTTAAGCGGCTATTTTGCAAGTTAACCCCTGCTAAATTGGCTTCGAATAAGTCCACCCCTTCCAGGTCAGCATCCTTAAAGGTTCGCTCTCCGGCACCATAGCGAGCCAGTAACTCCGCCACATTGATTTTCTGCATACTCAACGAATACTTAACGATAGTCAACTGGTTTTTCCTACTGGTTTTGTGAGAATGGCTCCAGTGAACGAAGCCATAAACTAGGAATTTTAGGTACTTTTACTTATCTAATGATTCCAATCTAAAACAGCGTAACGAAAAGTTAAGCTTCGTTAAGGTTTTTTTTGGCTTGATTAACTTTTCCTTAAGGGGGACTGTTTAGAACTGAATTTCGTATTCAAATCGAATTTCGCTTTCATCAGAAAAATTAGTCGCGCCTCGAATCAATAACTCATCGTTGATCCGGTAGTTGATTCCCAGTTGAGTAGGCTGATCTGCTGCCAGAACCCGGCTGAGGGAAACAGAAGCATCATCGGTGATATCAAACCCAATCTCCAGTCCTACTCCTAGGGCTGAGGCATTACTAGAACTATTTTCAGAAACTCTAGCCGGATATAGGCGAAACTCCGTCAAACCCGTAGCCTTGATGATCGTCTGCTGCAAATCGCTAAATAATCCTACACTAGCTAAATTGGCTAGGAATAAGGTGCTGTCTCCTGTGACCCCTTCAATTGCACTGCCCCCGAGCAAGGCAACCAATTGAGTTTCAGACCGGGGGGGTGAGCTTTTGAGCTCAATAATGTCATTGATCTGAGAGGCTGGGCCTTGAACAATCGCCGTCACGCGAATCGTCCGCACCGTACCAAATCGAGCGGGGCTAGCTTCGACCTGTTCGGAGGCAAAGGCGGTTGCAGGAGCTTCAAACCGGGTGGTTTCTGGAACTCGGGTCACCAATCGAACATCCAGAACCGGATCCAAACCCTGGTAGGGGGTAAAAATAGCCCGTTGAGGATAGCCGGTGTCGAGCCGGAGTCGAGTAGTGTAGAGATTGACTCCGCCGCTGACTAACTCGACAACGCCTTGGGGCCGAATACTTTCAACACTATCGAGTGCCCCATTTACTGTAATTGAACCTTGGGCAATGAAGTCGAGTAATGGCGCATCCAGAAAACCCGATACTGGAGAGGCAGAGCGGATCCGGGTATTTTCTCCGAGGGTCAGTTGCAAACCGTTGAGACTGGGCTCAATCGGGCCTGTCCCCGGCAGCGACCCTCCTCCTACCCCTCCACCTCCTGTGGGCAGTAACACCGTTCCATTGGACACGGCAACGAGCCCCCCAATTTGAGGTTCAAGGGCTGTGCCATTGACTCGAATAATCCCCACCACGTTGCCACTATAGAGCCCTTTTAGATCTACATTGAGATTGTCCAGGCTGAGCTGGAGTGGGGTCAAACTGTCTGGATCGTTTTCAAGAAAAGGCTGATTTAGGGGTAGAATTCCCTGGAGGAGAATTTTCCCGGTGCCGCTGTCTCCCTCAAGGCTCCCTTGAATTCCTTCTACCCGAATGCGATCGCCGAGAAACTCTGCTGTCCCACTTAGGCCCACAATGGATTGTTCGACGCAATCGGCTTTGGGAGCTGGAGGATCCTCCAGAGGAACAGCACAATCCGTGACCAATTTGCCCTCTTGAATCTTGAATACCCCCTGGGGTTGCAGGTTTAATGCGGCAATATCTCCCTCCGCCGTCTGCTGCAGGTTTCCCCCGATCCTGAGCTGCACCAGACCCTTGCCTGCCACCAGATCTAGGGGACTAAACAGATTGACGACTTTCAATCCTTCATCTCGAATATCAAGCTGAATCTGAATGCGATCGCTGGCTGGGGCGACTTTAGCAAAGGGCAAACGATAGGGGACGCTTCCCCGGATTTGAATCGGGTCTGCCTCGGCTAACAGAATATCCCCCCCAAAACTGAGGCGAGCATTGTTGTAAGTGAAACTGCCATCCGCTTGGGGAATCTCCTCTCCGTTGACGGTTCCATCCACAATGGTGAGTACTCCGGTCGCCTGGGGATTTTCTAAGGTTCCAGCAATCTTGGCATCTACATTTAATTCTCCGGTTAAATTCACATCCGGGAGATCGACATATTCCTCTAAGTTATCCTGCAACTGGTCTAATTGGAGATTCTTGACCCGAAACTGGCCGGAAGGCCGCTGGCTAGCCAAATCCAACTGTCCCCGGAAATCATAAATCGCCCCTCCAGCCTGCATTTGCAGCGGCAACACTCGAATCACATTGCCCTCCAGGAAGGCTTCGAGGTCAAACTCCTCCGCCGTGAAGGTTCCCCATGTCCAGGTATTGGTGTTGGTAATGTCAGCCTTGCCATCAATTCCAGTTCGGATAGAACCGCTAGCCGTAATGGTTCCAGAAAATTCACCCCGTAGGGCTTGCAATGGCGGCAAGGGGCTTTCCTCGTCTGTTGCGGTCTGCTGAGCCAGGAGAGCCTGAATTTCTGCGAGTCGGCGTAATTGCTGGAGTAAAGTAGCCTCCGGCGGCAAACCGACCGCCAGGGGCTGGACATCGGCGGCGGTTCCGTAGGTTGGGGTTTGAACGCCCCGACCAATATCACCAATTTCGAACCACTGCAAAGCCGTCAACACATCCTGAAGTTCGCCATTTTCAATGGCAATGGCAACGTCTAGGGGTGGGGGGGTTTGAGGAGTGGAAGCGGCAGTTGAAGGTTCCTGGAGATTGTAACCCCCGGCTTGCAGTTCCGCCAGAAGTTGGGGAACATCAGCCCGCCCTTCAATCCGAAATATACTTCTTTCTTCAGGAACCGTAGAACAGAGAGCACTCCCCACAGCTCGAGGATCCCGAATACATTCACTATCGGGCAACCGCAGAAATCCATCCAGGGTGGCAATGCCATTCACATAGGCAAAATCTGCTTCTAACTGTTCAGCCACAATGTATCCCAGGGTCGGTTGCTCAACGGTTAACTCCCCCTGGCGGACTTCAATTTGCCGGGGATCGAGTTGACCAGGAGCTAGAGTCGCCAGCCCTGAAACCAGGGCATTGCCAGAAGCCGTTCCACTGATCTCGCCAATATTATTTTGTTGCAGGGGAGCCAGGTTCAATACCCCTAGGGGAAATTGACTGAAGCTCACCAAGAGATTTTCCCCCTGGGGCACCCCTTGAGCCACGGCTTCATCCGCTTTGACTAAGAAACTTATGGGCAAATAACGGTTGTTTAGGGCCAATTCAATCCGGTCTTGTTCTCCGACTAGGGCCAGATCCAGCCCTTGATTCACCCCGGCGGTAATGGTTCCCGCCATCACCGGATCAAATTCCAGATCCCGGACGGCAAAATTGTCCAGCTCCAAATTTCCAGCCAGGGCTAAGCGATCCGGTGCGCCAGTTAGTTTGCCGTTAAAGCTGACGCTTCCCGTTAACGGTGCCTCCCCAGCCGTGACTGCCGGGGGCAAGGTAGCCAGGACATCCTGTACCAGGGGAGATTGCAGGTTGAAGTCCGACACCCGCACATTTAGATCTAGGTTCGAGATTTGAGGCACTCCAGTCCCCTGAAACTCCACTGTCACAAAGCCATTCGCCCCAATCTGAGGGGTTTCTGCTTTCTCGATTTCTATCCGTTGACCATTCCAGTTGAACACCGATTCTAACGGCTGCTTCAGAATTGGCAATTCAGTTAAGTTGAGGCGACCCACGGCTTGAATCGTTTGGGGATTCAACTTCAACCCGATACCAGAAGCCCCCAAGCGAGTATTCAGGAATCCCCGCAATAGGGGCATATTTTCAGCCTGGGCTAGCAACCCGCGCTGCCGCAGGGGATCGAGCAAATCCTGGGTTTGGGACTCTACCAATTCAGAAAACCGCTCTAGGGCGATCGCATCGCCGCTGATTAGGGTTTTCCAGCGATCGCCCTGGGTTTCGCCGGTGGCTTTGATGACCCCGCCTTGATTCCCCAGGTTGATGACGCTGTTGAGATTGGCCGTAATCGCAGCCGGGGCTCCATTGTTCAGGGAGCCAGAGGCCGTAATATCCCCCTGTAAGGTACCATTGTCCAGGTCTAAATCCTGAATTTCAGCGGCCAGATCCGGAGACAAATTCGCCAGGGGCAAACCCAACTCCACCAAGGGTTCTAGGGGAATGGCCGAAGTATTTACCTGGGCCTGAAACTGTCCCTGATTGAGGGAGCCCTGTCCTTGAATACTCCCGCCAAAGTTTCCCAGGTTGATCGTTCCCTGCACTGTCCCATCAACCCTATTGAGATTGGCCAGATTTCCCGCTACAAATCCCTCCCCCTGCAATCGGCCATTGCTAAAATCCAGGTCTTGAATCTGAGTTGCCACCTCAGGGGCAAGGTTGGCATAGGGCAGTCCCAGATCGATCAATGGATTCAGGGCCACCCCAGCCGCATCAATATTGGCTTGAAACTGGCCCTGATTCAGGGTGCCATCCGCCTGAATTTGTCCTCCGGCATTGCCCAGGTTGATCTGACTCGTCACTGCGGCGGTAACTTGACTCGGACTGAGAGTCTGTAAAGCTCCAGCTACAGTTCCCTGGGCCTGTAAGCTACCATTGCGAATGTCCAAGTCCTGAACTTGATTGACCGCATCAGGGGACAAATTGGCAAACGGTAATCCGGCATCAACCAGACGATTCAGGGGCAACGGATCAGTATTAAACCGGGCGCTCAATTGCCCTTGATCAACCTGAGCTTGAATATTAATCAGCCGGTTATCCAAACTGACTTGAATATCACCTTGGCCCGTGACCGTATTGGGATTGAAATTTTGCAGTGAGCTCGAGAAATCAGCCTGTAAATTTAACTGATCCCCGGCCAGATCCAATTGGGCAATTTTGGTTTTTGAGTAGGGGATAAGTTCGTTAAGGGCAATCCTAGAGTAACTAGAGGAGCCAGGGCAATGTCTTCTGCCTGCACCATCCCCTTCCAGATCCCCTGGGTTTGACTGGCCCTCAGAGTCGCGACTCCATCAGCAATTTGCACAGTGGCGCTGACCTGATCATCGGTCAATCGGGCGGTTCCCGCCATCGGATAACTGGCGGCAGGCAGGGTAAACTCAGCGGTGGCTTGCGGTTGGTCAAGGGTTCCGGAAATTTGGGCGGTGGCTGAGAGTTCCCCCAGTTGAAAGCTGGTCGATACCCCATAGGCTTGCAGGATTTGCTCGACAGGCAGATTACTCACATTCAGGTCAAATTTAACCGCCGGATTAACCTTAGAATCGAGGGGCGATCCCGTTTGAACCTGAGGGTTTGGCGTGGGGGTTGATCGAGTTGGAGAAGCGGTTGAAGCGGGGGATTGAACTGAATCTTGAGGCTGAATTGCTGCCTTGAATCCATTGAGCACGACCGCCCCTGAGCCAGTAATCGCACCGCCAAAGCTAGGTTCAATATTGAGCTGGTCAATGATAATTTTCGGATCGGATTTTAGGTTGAATTCTTTGTCCAGGTCTGCCGTGGCTTGAAAGCTAGTTTGAATGTTGCTAAAGGTCAATTGGTCAATCCGAATCGTTTCGGTATTGTTGAAGGTTCCTGCAACTTTTGGATTAGCCAAGGTTCCCGTTACATTTAGCTCAGCTTTGGCTTCTCCAGTCACGGGAAAGGGCAGGGATAAGGGTTGCTTTAGCTCGGTATTGATCGTGTTCAATCCGGTTGTCAGTTGAATCGGTTCCAGGTTAGCAACGACATCAACTCGAGTTTGATCAAAGTCGAACTGAGAGTTCGTTTTAACGGTGCCAGCCAGATTGACCCTGGCATCGCCTAAACCGCTGGTCAGTCGTTTAATTTCACCTTCAGTACCCGAAAACTTGAATTCTCCATCAATCGGGCGAATGGGTTGTTGGATGGAGGCCAGATCAATTTGAACGTCATCGACTCTGGCCGTGCCTTGAACCCCAGCCAACTTTTCATCCACCAGTTCAACCGATAAGTTGGCATCAACTTCTCCCTGGCCCAGGGTGAATTCCTGACTTTCAATCAAGCCATCAAATTGGGCAGATTGAATGTCTTGCGCTTTCAAACCAATTTTCCAATTTCCCAGCTCCAAATCTCCCCGGGCATTGGTGGAAAAGCGACCTCCCTGGTTGAATGCTCCCCGGGCCTCGGCTTGAAGCCGTTGATTTTCATCACTGAGCCTGACCCTGGCTTGATCAACATTTAGGGAAATTAACTCTGCCGGTTCCGCAATGCTGTAGGGTTGCAAACCAATGGCTACATTTCGGGTCTGAATTGTGCCGAACTCCAGATCTACAGGAAGTTCGCCCCCCTGTTTTAATCGTAAATCAAGCCATTGACCCTGACTGTTTTCGGCTAAATAAACCTCTGGATTAACCAGGGTAAAATCCAGTCTGATCTTGGGTTTGAAGAGCAGCGAAAGTAGAGAAAATCCAACTTCAACGGCTTCCACCGTAGCGTTACTGGCATCAGATTCCGTGGGCGGCAACGCAGATTGACCAAAGCGAATACGGGTGGGGGTAATGCGTTCGATGGGCCCGACTTCAACCGGGCGCTGGACAAAGTTGCTCAACCCGGAAGAAATCACCGGGACTAGCCGATTTTTTACAAACCAAACTGCCGTGACTCCGGCGGCCACGGCTCCAATTCCTAGGGTAACCCCTCCCCAGAGCAGCACCGTTTTCCAGGGCCGTCGCCTGGGGGGAGAACTATTGGGTTCCGGGCTTCCATTGGGCAGGTTGGTCATTTCAATGCTCTAACCAGGTTTCCAATCCAGGGTCAGGAGAACCGATCAACTTGAATGCCTCAAGCTAATAAATCGTCTCAATTTGATCAACCCCCCCTCAAGATTCTAAGCTAAAGCCTGATTGCCATTGGATTCATTCACTAGATTCATTCATCGGGCTGATCTGGGGTGGCTTGGACAATCGCTTCGAGGGAAAGACCCTGGGGCAGTTGATCCACCTGGAAATATTGGTGAAATTTTTCTGTGACTTGCAACCAATAGGAGCGGGTTTCAGGGTGCTTGCGTTTAGTGACGAATCCCTGCTCGACGAGTTCCTGAACCTGCTGATAGGCTCCTGAACCGCGCAAATCCACCAATTGAGTTTGCGTAATGCCTTTGCTTAAAGCGATCGCCGCTAAGGTTCGCAGGACTCCCAGTCCCAGATCAGCAGGAATCAGAGTCCCAATCAGACTACTGTAAGCTGATTTTAATTGCAAACTATACTTTTTGCCCTGTTCCACAATTTCCAGAGCTGTTTCCCGGTGGGCATAGTCGGACATCAGTTGAATCAAGGCATCTTCTACATCGGCGCGATCGCCCCCCGTCAGTTCTACCATTTCACGAATGGAAAGGGATTGACCTTTGAGGTAGAGGACTGCCTCCACTTTAGCTAGAATGCTCATTCAGAAAATTCAGGTCTATCTGGTTTTGATCGGCTGACAATCCTCCAACCATCCTGGGAGCGTCAGGTAAAAGGTATCGGTCTGAATCATCACTGAGATGGGAGTCAGGACAGCCAAACACGATGGTCAAATCCGCTGCTCCTATCTTGCGTAGCTGATGAGCATACCCTTCTGGAATTACAAAACTGTCCCCTACCCGCACCGCAATACTTTTCCATGTATCTGGCACAACGGTACCATTGACCACGGGGCCAAAAAACAAAACTCCAGTCCCCTCGACAACTGCATAATCTTCATCTCCGTTAGCATGATAGTGACAACCAACTTGCTGGGGAATTGCCGCAACATGCAGTCTATAGTTTGCGTTTCCTGAAATTTGCTCATGGCGGATACCGACTGCCGGATCAGGGGTTGCTCTCTCCAGGGGTTTTCGCCAATCGGACGGCTGAAGACCCAGACTGGAGCCATCATGCATTAAGCTGATCAATCGAGCATTTTCGATTTGGAGGGAGGATGTCATTGTTGGGTGGCGCGCTTTGATGTTTGGAATTCTACAATTCTAGAATACAAGCTTTCCCTTCGTCGGGGATAAAACCTTGAAGGGGTTAGCCAGAAAGGGCTTATACCTGGCCCTCCATTACAATGCCCCCTCAAAACGACCTGGCACTAGCCGGGAGAATTTCCCAAAAAGGCTGCTCTATGGGCTGACGAATTGTATTGGTTCCCATGTGAAGATCGCCCTTGAGTTCTTGATAGTATTGATCATCAAGGAACGTAATATCCAGACCGGCGATCGCCAACCGTCGCCGGAAGTCCTCTTGAAGATAATCTCGCCCGTCAATTAATGGACCCCTAGGATTAGAAGCTAAAAGCTTGCGGTTGACATAAATCGCATTTACCAGATTAGGCCACCAGGCATAGCCACTGTAACCAAACAACAGGGGCACTCGAATAATTTGCTCATCTTTTAAGCGAAACTCCCGCTTCAACTGCTTTACTAAAGGATCAATATTTTGGCGTTGTAGCTTGAGATTGTGCTGGAGCAATAGCTGATTATTTAAAGCCGCTTGAATAGTGGTTTGGGTGCTGAGTTCCCGATTCAGTTCCAATCCACCATAACCCCGACTGGCCAGCTCCTCTAGAAGTTGGACACCATCTGCCGGGCTTGCCACTAACATCAGAGGTTCCCCCGTTTGGCTGGGCACAAAGCTGATCAACTCATCCACATGGCGCATCAGCAGCCAGGACGTGTCAATTTCTACCGGGGGGCCTTGAACGTTCTGGGCTTTCAAAAACTCTACTATCTCAGGATTGAGAGTTTCACCGTCGGCTTTGCCATAGTAAATTCGGCCCAGGGGAAAGTCAGGTAGGGGCGGCGTTACACCCAGATTGCTATGGGAATCCAGAGTGGGGTTCAGGGGATTGGATTGATGATCCTGGCCCACCTCAAACCAGCCCTGCTCTTTCCCGAGCAAAGACTCGGCATAGCTCTCGCTGGTTTTGGCTTCTGCCGGTTGACCTTCTAGAATCATCGGAAAATGCTTGGGTTGCTTAGGGCCTGAATTGGAGGCGGAATTGGCCGCTGGAAACTGTACGTAACCAATTTCAGCCGCTTCTTGCATCCAGGCTGTGCCACCGGAGGTAACCTTAATTCTAGACTCCGGGGCCACAACGGCGGATTGAACCTGGCTCACTAAAGCCTGATTAGCCCCGCGATCGCTGATGTGGAGTTCAGATACCGGAGCCGTTGAGGGAGACATGATCCACGGAGCAACTCCCAATTGCAGGGCCGTAGTCGCCACGTCCTGACCCTGGCGACGAGCCCTGGCGGTCAGGGTGGCCAGACCATCCCACTGCCCATCGGCAAATTGTCTGGCTTCGATGCCCAGAATAATATCCCGGCTGAATACTAGAGGAACCTGCCCCGTCAGATCAACCGGTTTCCAGCCATTGCTGGTCTTTTGAAACAGATTAACTTTATCTTGAGATTTTTCATCGACGGAGATAAACACCTCGGTTCCGACATAGGATTCTGCGAGCTTGAAGTGAATCGGAGCCAGATCTTCAGCATCGGCCTGACCATTGATGATCTGATCTCGCCAATCGGGTAACTGGTCGCGGTCATCGTCATCGCTGTTAAATAACATCAAGGGGCCTGTTGCCAGGGACCAACGCTGGGGTTGACGGTTATCGGTTTCATTGACCACACCATCCCGGTTGCTGTCGCCATAGAGCTCAAATCCAGGAACCTGAGGCGCAATGGTTTGGGGCTCCACGGGCGCTGGCAATTCAGGCTGGGATTGTTGAGCAGCGGCTTGCTGGGCCACAGCCTGTTGATAGGCCACAATCCCCAGGTTGCCCTGATACTCAATGATTTTCTCAATGGCATTCTGAGCCTGAAAGCTATCAGCCGGAATCTGCCGCAGAGTGGCGATCGCCTCCAACCATAGCCGTTTTGCTTTGTCCCATTCCGCTACGTTTTGATCTCCAGCCAGCACGGCTTGATTAGCCATTTGGGCAGCGGTTTGCCAGGTACGATTGGCTTTTTCTTCAATCGAAATCCGGGCTTCTGTTTGTCGTAGGGTTTCCTTCAGGGTGCTGGATTGCTGTTGTTGCAGGTCTGCCTGCCAGGTTGCTGTCGGGGAGTCAGGGATTGGGGTTTGGGCTAATTTTTCCCGGTCAACTTTGAGGCGATCGCGCAGTTGATAGAGTTCTGTCAGGGATTGGGCTGGGGGATAGGAGGTCTCAAGGGTCAAAAAAGTCGGAGATGAAAAATTGATGGTGTCAGGAATTGAACCTGATGGCGGATGGGATTTTTGATCCGAATTTTTATGCAAATTAAGATCCGGGGCTTCTAGCCTGAGTTCAGGATCCTCGGTCTCAAAAACAGACTGGGCTAAAGTGGTTTGAGGAAAAGGCATCAGAATAATTCCCACCACTGCACCGAAGGCATTCACCAGAGCAACCGCAATGTATCGCATCCAACCCATTGTTGACTCCTCTCGACATGAGATAAATCTTACCAGGACATCCTGTGCCACGGGTAAGAATCTCCCCGATTAGCAGGATTCATTTTAGAACAGTTTTGAGATTTATTCTTTTGAGATTCATTCTATTTGGATTTATTCTAAACTCAAGAATGTTTATCAAACACAACACTTCATCAGATGTACTACCATTGAATTAATTTCAAGTGCTTTAACCTCAAAGTCTTTGACAGTGGATCGTTTTGAGGGTCGAGTCCAGCGAGTGGTTCGACAGGGTAAAGGAGGAAGGAATCTTGGGGGTGTCAGGTTCAGACTTCAGTAACTTGATCAATCGTAACTTGATTTAATCTTGGTTGAACTCTATGAATAGGCAAGGTGCAACACTTTTCAACCCCATTGCTGTTTTAGGAACTACTTTACTGCTGTCTTCAGTCAGTCATGCTGTTCAGGCAGCAACTTTTATTGGAGAACCGCTATTTTCAGAAGTTCGCCAATACTCGACGGAAATTGAGTTGGATCCAACGGACATTTACTATCCAGTTGTTTCCGATCCAACCGTATCAACTCCAATTGTCCTCTTACTCCAGGGCGCTCTAGTAGACAAGGCCGACTATAGCATCTACGCCAGTATAGTGGCTAGCTATGGATTTACAGTGGTTGCTCCCAATAATCTCAGGACAATACCAGGGCCTGGTGGTGTGCCATTCACAGGTCTTCTCCCAGAGCAGAGACAGGTTCCAGCAGTTCTAGAGTTTATGGCTCTAGAGAATACTGACCCCACTTCCCCTGTGACCGGTTTATTGGATACTAATTCTCTGGGTTTATTGGGTCATTCTTTTGGAGGAGCTGTAGGAATTGCTTCAGTTCAGGACAACTGTTTCCCAGGTTTATGTACAGATAGTTACAGTTTTCCAGAGGAGTTGAAAGCAGGAATTTTCTACGGGGCCGGTTTTGACCTCAGTGATGTGGGTTTTCCGGGGGTTCCCCCTATTGATAATCAAGCTCCTATTGGACTGATTCTAGGGACAAGAGATGGCGTCATTCGGCCAGATTCTCCAGTGACAACCTACAACAATATTCTCAATCAACCCAAGCTATTTGTTGAACTAGAGGGCGCAAATCACTACGGAATTACGAACGAAAACAATCCGATTCGAGCAGTGAATGATCCAACTTTAGAGCAGGATATTGCCACAGAGACAATTGCTCGCTGGAGTGCGGCCTTTCTTCAAGCTTATATTTTGGATGACCCGGCAGCTTTAGAGTATGTGAATGTTTCCGGTGATGCCCAAGATCCCAATGTCACTGTGACAAATGTAGCAAAGATTCCGGAGTCCTCCTATGGAGCAGGTCTCTTTGTTGTTCCCCTCCTCCTCTTCCGTCGGCGGATATTGAGTTATCTCAAATCCATTTGATTGCCGTGATCTGAATCTTCCTAAAAGTCCTGCATCAGGTTTTTAGGACAGCTTATCGGTTGTATAGGACATCACCAATGATATCAAATCCTTTTAGTTACCCATAATCAAAGTTCAGTCAAGCTAGAAGTTTTAAAAGCTCTTATTATGAAACTTCAACCAGATTTCATATCCTATCAAACCTTGTGGCGCAAGCCTCTTGCCTGCTGAAAAACAGCCGAGACCTCTTTCTATCCTATTTAATTCATCATCCTAAGAATGGGTTCAGGCTAGAACGGCTGATTGAGTTTGAAGGTTCAAGTTTTGGGTTCTGAGCTTAAAACTTTAAGGTTTAGATTTTGAGCGGGGGGATTTTGAGGATTTTCCAGACGCTCTTGCAGAGGATTTTGAACGGGGGGATTTTGTAGAGGATTCTTCAGACGCTTTTGACCTTGAGCCAGCCCCTTGTGAACCAGAGGCGTTGCCCTGGATCGGCTGCTGTCGTAGGGCATTGGCCTGACTCAAAAGCGTATCTGCAAATGCAATCACTTCCTGAACCGCCGACTGACCGCTAGCGAGTTGAGCCAGTTCTTCCCGGCGCTGCATTTCACTCAAACAATTGACCCGGACAACGGTGCGCTCCTGATCTTGAGGGTCATCTGCCGTAGTCCCATCAACAATCACGTCTTTTCGCACATGAAAGTGGCGATCGCCCATGGCCGCTACAATTGGCTGATGGGTGACACAAAGCACCTGATGCTGTTGGCTGAGCTGATGGAGTTTTTGCGCGATCGCGCCGGCTACCTTGCCAGAAACCCCCACATCAATTTCATCGAATATCATGGTTTCAGACCCTTCCACCTGGGAAAAGCACGCTTTTAAAGCCAGCAGAAAACGGCTCATCTCCCCACCTGAGGCAGTTTCGCTCAAGGGTTGCAGGGGTTCACCTGGATTGGGACTGAAGCAAAACTGCACCTGATCCCCCCCCGATGGGGTTGGGGCAGTGGGAATCAGATTCACCTGAAATTTGACCTTATCCATGGCTAGGGGCTTGAGTTCCTGAACTAGATTAGTTTCCAGTTGATTGGCAGCTTCCCGGCGAAGATCGGTCAATTCCTCACAGGCTTGCTGAAGCTGAGATTGGGCCTGGTGGTAAGCCTGATCTAGGGCATCAAGGGACTGTTCACTATCCTGCAAGTCCTCCAGTTCAGCCCGAATCTGCCTGGCATGGGTAATCACCTCCGCCAGGGTTTGACCATATTTGCGGCAAAGCTGCTTGAGTTCCTGGATGCGAGTCTCTACATCCTGCAACCGTTGGGGATCGGATTCGAGTTGTTCGCCGTAGCTGCCAATCTGCCGCCCTGCCTCTGTCACCTGGGATAGGGCTTCCTCAATCATTCCCAGGATAGGTTGGAGTTGGAAGTCATATTCCACCAGATTGGTCAGGGTGGCTTCAGCCTGGCTGAGTAAATCGGCAGCGGCCAAGCCATCTTCCCGCTGGTAGAGGGCTTGGTAAACCTGGTAACTTTGCTGTTGTAGCTCGACGACGTGGCTCAGACGTTGCTGCTCTTGCTGGAGCACATCGAGTTCATCGGCTTCAGTTAACTGGGCGCTATTCAATTCCTGCACTTGATATTGCAGGATATCCAGTCGCTGCAACCGATGTTGTTCGAGTTGACGGCGATTTTCTAGAATGGCTTTGGCCTGTTGCTTTTGTTCATGCAGGGTGGCCGTCCGCTTACAGGCATGGGTAATGGCTGTGCCTCCATATAGATCGAGCCATTCTTTTTGGGCATCTGCGGCCAATAATTGCACGGTTTGACCCTGGGCAGTGATTTCCAGGAGGCGATCGCGCAGTTGATCAATCAGTTTGCGGCTGACCAGAATGCCATTGATCCGAAACCGGTTGCGGGTTTTATCCTGGGTCTGGGAGATTTCCCGACTGCAAATCACCAAGGTCTCGTCAATTAAATCAATGTCCTGTTGGGTGATCCACTTGGCAGTAAAAGCATTGACCTCAAAGGTCGCCTCCAGCAGAGCCCGAGTTGCTCCGGTGCGAATGGCGCGCCGATCAGTCTTGCCCCCTAAAATGGCATCAACGGCATCTAGAATAATCGATTTCCCTGCCCCTGTCTCTCCAGTAAAAACATTTAGACCCAGACCTAATTCCAGCTCCAGATAGTCAATCAGGGCAAAGTTTTCAATCCGAAGGGACAGTAGCATTTGGGCCTGGGGGGTTAAGGTTGGATCGGGAGAATTGGAGAGTTGAAATTCAGGGCTTGAAGGGGGAGACTAGAAGATCAAGATTAACAAACTATAAGTTAACAGATCGGCTCTGGAATCGGGAGTTTCTCCGGGAATGAGATTTAGAATTAGATCATAAATCAGTCAGATTAGATCAGATTGTGATAGCGCTTGGTCAACCGTTGATCGATCTTCAAGCAAAAAAGACTGCTAAAGCACTTTTACTTCAGCAGTCTGGTCATCGCCTGGAACTGAAAATTGATTCCTCACCCCAGGCTTTGACTTACACCATAAGAACTGTATCATTAATTACAGTTTTGCTAAACTGATCTTTTCCAGCTTAGGGAATTGTGGGGCTCAATCTAGAGTTTTAAAATTCCAGGTCTGGACTTTAAACCTGCTTTAACTGATATTTTCAATTTGGGCGATCGCCAGGGTTGTCTTGAGAACTGAGTCAGGGTTGAGGCTAATGGAATCAATTCCCAGTTCCACCAGAAACTGAGCAAATTCTGGATAGTCACTGGGAGCTTGACCACAAATGCCAATTTTGCGCCCATGTTTTTTCGCTGTATGAATTGCCATCTGAATCATTTGTTTGACGGCGGGGCTGCGTTCATCAAACAAATCGGCGACTAATCCTGAATCTCGATCTAGCCCCAGGATTAACTGGGTCAGGTCATTGGATCCAATCGAAAACCCATCGAATACCTGACAAAATTCATCTGCCAATAAAACATTACTGGGCAATTCACACATCACATAAACCTGCAGGCCATTTTCTCCCCGATTCAGGCCATATTTGGCCATTTCTACTAGTACTTTGCGACCCTGATCGGGAGTCCGACAAAACGGAATCATTGGAATCACATTGGCTAGTCCAATCTCATCTCTGACCCGCCGCAGGGCCTGACATTCCAGACCAAAAGCCGCCTGATAGTTCGGGTCTGTGTAGCGCCCTGCCCCCCGCCATCCCAACATCGGATTTTCTTCCTGGGGTTCAAACATCCTGCCCCCTAGTAAATTGGCATATTCGTTGCTCTTGAAGTCGCTCATCCGGACAATCACCGGATGGGGATAAAACGCCGCCGCAATCGTGGCCACCCCTTGAGTGAGCTGATCCACAAAGTAATCGGATTTGCGCTGATATTGGGCGGTCAAGTCAGTAATCGCTTGCTTTGCCGATTCATCAGTCAGTTCACTAAACCGCAACAGAGCCAGGGGATGCACCTTGATCTGGTTGGCAATGATAAATTCTAGCCGCGCCAGCCCCACCCCCTGGCAGGGAATCGCCGACAGCCCAAATGCTTCCTGGGAATTGCCCACATTCATCAGAATTTGAGTTCGGGTTTGGGGGAGTTGATCCAGCACTGTCTCCTCCACCTGGAACGGAATCAATCCCTGATAAACTTTCCCCGTTTCGCCTTCAGCACAGGACACCGTAACGGTTTGACCCGGTTGCAATAGGGTGGTTGCCACCGCGCTACCAACAATTGCCGGAATTCCCAATTCCCGCGCAATGATCGCCGCATGACAGGTACGCCCCCCAGAGTCAGTAATAATGGCACTGGCTTTTTTCATAATCGGCTCCCAGTCTGGATCGGTTTTGGAGGTGACTAAAACGTCTCCAGGTTGAAACTCCGCCATCTGCTGAGGATTGCAGACTAGCCTGACGGTTCCTTGACCGATGCGATCGCCCACGGCTCGACCGGCGACTAGCACTGCCCCGGTTCCCTGGAGTTTGTAGCGGTGCAAGACTCCTGGGGTTTTCTGGGATTGTACCGTTTCCGGGCGAGCCTGAACAATAAACAGCTCCCCGGTCAAGCCATCTTTTGCCCATTCAATATCCATTGGAGTCGGATAGCCATTGAGTTGGGAGTAGTAATCCTCAATCAGGATAGCCCATTTCCCCAGTTGCAGAATTTCAGCATCACTCAGGGCAAATTGTTGTTGTTGCGCTAGAGGAACCGCCAAGTTCTGGGTCGAGTTTGAGGAATGCTGGGAATCCTGGGAATTGTAGACCATCTTCAGGGCCTTCGTCCCCAGACGTTTAGCTAAAATCGCTGGAAACCCCGCCTTCAAGGTGGGTTTGAATACCAGATACTCATCGGGATTGATCGATCCCTGGACGACGTTTTCCCCCAAACCATAGCCAGCGGTGATTAGGGCGGCATTTTTGAAGCCGGTCTCTGGATCAATCGAAAACATCACCCCCGCCGTAGCCAGGTCAGAGCGCACCATCTGCTGAATCCCAACGGACAAGGCCACCTCAAAATGATCAAACCCCTTCAAAATCCGATAGGAAATCGCCCGATCCGTAAACAAGGAGGCAAAACACCGATGAACATGGTCAATCACCCCCTGCTGTCCTCGGATATTTAGATAGCTCTCTTGCTGTCCTGCAAAACTGGCATCGGGCAGGTCTTCAGCGGTGGCGGAGGAACGGATAGCCACCTCCATCCGGGGGCCGGAGGAATGGCAAAGCTCCTGATAGGCTTGGGAGATCGCCCGCCTCAGATCGGGTGGAAAGGGAGTATTGAGGATCAAATGGCGGGTTTTCTGACCCACCTGATGCAGGGCATTGACATCGGCTGGGTCTAAATTGTGGAAGAGTCGCCGGAGTCTATCCAAACCCACGGACTCTATAAAACGACGATAGGCCACAGCCGTGGTCGCAAATCCCCGGGGTAGATTGATTCCTTTAGGCTTGAGATGGCGAGTCATCTCCCCGAGGGAGGCATTCTTACCCCCAACCTGAGCAATATCAGCCATCCCAACCTCTTCCAGCCAGCGTACCAATGTCTCTTCCTGCGATCGCTGAGACTGTCGTTGAACCAGTGTATTAACCATTGCCCCTTGACTCCAAATGAAACTCCAAATGAGAATGTAAACTGCCCCTAAAAAGCAGAGATTAAGCTAATCAGTTTGAGATTAAAGACTCAGAAATTATCTTAGAAATTATGCAGAGAGTGAAGCATGAATCGGACAGGTTTTAAGCTGAGTAATCCTGACAAACTTTGTTGATCCCCAATCAGATCACCTTAATTTGAACATTTTTATCGTCTTTTGACTGATGTCAGGCTATATAAGAACCTGTCTATAACATCTACTTTCAGAATCTACTTTCAGAATCTAATTTTTAGTTCTATCTCTATTCTATGCTTTTAATTTTAAACTGACATCCATCCGGGGTGAGTGGCTTTTCGGGGAATAGCGAAGGGTTTAGACAGTTCAGATCAGCCAACTTTTGCAGGTCTCATACCAACTCTTAAAATTGGTATGATACAAAACCCAGGGCGCACTGCAGCGCGTTGCATTCCAGGTTCCTATCTATAGTAATATTAAAGAGAATTGGTATCAGCAGAAATCCATCTCCCCAGAGTCATCGGTCAGGGTCAAGGCCGTAAATTCTCAACTTTTCTGAGGGCTGATGTCAGATAATCGCCAGACCCGAATGGTTTTGTCCCGGCTGCCGCTGACCAAAGTTTTACCATCCGGGCTAAAAACTAGGGGACGAATTGAACCCGAGTGTCCTTTGAGGGTTTTTAATAACTTTCCACTGGGTAAATGCCACAGTTTGACTTCGGCATCTTTGAAGTTATGGCGGTAAGAGCCCCAGTTACTACTCGCTAGAATTTGGCTATCTGGGCTAATGGCTACAAACTGAGCTGAACCAGAATGTCCTGGTAAATCGTGGATTAATTTTCCAGTTAAGAAACTCCAGATTTTAACCGTTTCATCTGCGCCACAGGTGACAAAATTCTGGCTATTGGGACTAATTGCAACGCTATAAACCCGATCAGAGTGTTCTGTCAGGGTTGTAATTAATTTTCCTGTTGATAAATTCCAGATTTTAACCGTATTGTCGCTGGCACCACTGAGCAGATTTTCACCATTTGGGCTAATCGCCACAGACCAAACTGTTCCAGTGTGTCCTTTAAAAGTATGGATTAATTCTCCTGATTGTAAATCCCAGGTTTTAATCTGATAATCCTCCCCACCACTGACTAATACTTGACCATTCGGACTCACTGCAAGGGAGCAAATAGTATTAGTATGTCCGTTCAAATTTTGAGGCATCGGTCGCCAGATTTTAATCAGCCGATCTTCCCCAGCACTAATAATAGTTTGATTTTTAGGGTTGATTGCAACAGCCGTTACTCTACCTGAATGGCCTTGAAATGTACCCAGGAGTTCGCCTGTTTTTAGATCACTCACTTTCACAGTTTGGTCAGAACTGCCGCTCACGAGCCTTTGTCCCTCTGGAGAAATTGCTAAGGAAAGAATATATTCGGAATGGTGTTTTAAGGTTAGCTCCCATTGCCAATTTGATAGATCTTTAAGTATTTCTCCGACTATTTCTAAGATTTCTTGGGCTTTATCAAGATCATTTTGTAATTGATAAAGCTCAGCCGCTTTTTGGAAGTCTATCAGGGCTGCCGGGTTATTCTTAAGCTCAAGGTAGCTCATCCCTCTACGCCTATAAAAGTAAGGATTTTCAGGCTCAATTTGCATTCCTTGACCGTAGCTTGCGATCGCCCCTAGTTCGTCTCCTAGCCTGCTGTAGCTGATCCCGCTAAACAAATAACCAACAGCATGATCTGGTGCAAGCTTAATCGCCTGATTATAATCCTCGATCGCTTTCTCATGGTCTGTATTGTCAGCTCGAACCAAGCCTCTAAAAATATAAGCATCAGGGTTCAAGGGGTCAAGCTGAATGGCACGATTATAATCTTCAATTGCTCCGGCTGGATCATCGAATTTGGAGCGAATATGACCTCTTTTGATATAGGCTTCACTGTAGTTTTGATCGAGCTGAATGGCTTGGGAATAATCGGCCAGTGCTTCGAGTTGCTCGGCCAGATTTGAGTAGGCATTCCCGCGATAAAAATAGGCTTGTTTATGTAAAAATTGGTCTTCGAATTGTAAGTTAGTATTGTTTTGATGAAGATATATTTTGATCACCTGGGATAAATCTTCAATGGCTCCTGAGTAATTCTCTTCAGCCAACTGATCAATCCCCCTCTGATAGATACATTCTACTTCCACTTCAATAGCCATAACATCCTACCCGATTAAGTAATTGTAATTTATTTAATTTCTTTCATCTATTTAATCTCTTCAAGCTCTCTAGCCCGTAATATATTACGGATATAGTATTCGCTGGGAACAAAGATTAATTCTTCTTTTAGTTCCTGCAGGATACAGTTGGTCATGGATACTGCATTTCTAAAGTCAGTTAGGGATGCTTTAGCAGGTTCCTTGTCAATCTCCCCCATCAATGAAATTAAACTTTGTTGCAATCTCACGACCAAACGTAAACCATCTTTCTCAACTTCATCTAAGGCTTTTTGGCGGAGATATTGATCAATTTGCCGCTGACTTTTGTCGGCCAATTCGTCATATCGCTGCTTCAGGGCTGAATATTTCTCACTAAGCTCATTGGCAACAGTGCGATGATGTTTTGCAGCTTGTCGATCTTTCTCCCCAAAGGCATGGGTGCTAAACGCCCCAGCAACAGCACCAACTGCTAATCCGATCGCACCAATAGCAAACGGTAAAACCATAAGTTCATTTCCTTTGATTGATGATTAATTGACGATTTATTAATGGCCTAGACGGAGAAATTTCTGAGAATTCCTGGGTAACTGCTGGCTATTTTTTTCAGGTAGAGTCCCGAGGGATGCCGCGATCGCCCGAGACTCTTGATATCGTTTTAGTGCTCCTGCTACCCCTGGTTCAGGGGATCGACTGTTGAGGTGTTGATCGATGGCTTCAGCATTGCACAAAAAGTCTAAATTTTTCTGATGTTGATCCACCAGCTCGGCTTCAATGGTTTGAAGATTGGCTAGTTCTTGCCGGGTTAAGGACTCGTAATAAGCCTCTACTTCTGCTTGATGATCCTTCAAAATAGTAAAAAACTCATAAACCATCCCCACGACACCCACCGTCAATAATAGGGGCGAGGCGGCGGTCAATGCCAATGCGACCGGAGGGCAAGCCGTCGCCACGGTTGTAATGGTAAAAGCCGATACTCCTCCAACAGCTCCACCCATTGCCGTATCCTTTGCGGTTGCCATGGCTGCCTGCCCAGGGGAGATTTCGTCCCGGACTACCCGTAGGGCGTTGGTGAGTAGGGAAAATGGGGCCGCTGTTGCTGCGCCAATGGCGATTCCCATTGGTGTAGCTTTTGTGCCAGCCTTCACTGCTCCGGTCAGGTTATCGACGTGCCATTTCATGCCGAGTTGAGCCTGTTCCTGCAAGGTCATATCCCGGCTCCCCCGGGCGCGGTTCGCTCCCTGGTCTTCCCATTTGATATTGTAGGGATCATTAGAACCCCCATTGCTATGGGCTTTGACATGGCTCGCGTCTTTGCCCCCTAAGTAGTCTTGAGTATGGGTCGTTGCCGATTGAGGATTCACTCCGGCCCGTTGAGACGGGGGAACTTTGCTCAACATCTCTTGGGCCTGGATGCGAGTTCGCATCGGCTCCCCGGATCGAACTCCACCCTTGTACATTCTGCGAGCCGTGCTCAAGGGTAAATCCTGTAAGTGAGCATGATAAACCTTAAGAAAAGCGGCTACATTCACAGCAGAATTGCGACGAGAATCCTCTGACACAATAAAAACTCCAAAGTGATGATTGAGATGTGATCGTGATTCAATATTCCCTGATGGGAATCAAACCTCTCTGAATTCCTACATCATACTGATCTGAAATTTCGGAATTCTGGGATATCGCTGAAGCCAGGATGTTAAATATTAAATGTTAAATATAGCGATTCCTCATCACGTGAGGTACAAATTTGAGAGGTGGCGGCGCACCGCGCCGCCACCTCTCTGACTCCAGCAGCGCTGGAAACGCTGTATCAAATATTAAGGGGCAAATTGAACCGGCATTCCTAACGTTCCATGGCGGCCACTGCTTTGGGCACCCCGGCGGTCAAAACTTCATATCCGGTCTCGGTCACCAGCACATCGTCTTCAATTCGGACACCAATACCATGCCAGCGGGGATCAACTGCCGGTTGACCCTCTATCGGCTGAATCCCAGGGCCAATGTAAATTCCAGGTTCGACCGTGAGCACCTGTCCGGGCCACAACGGTTGAGGGTCTTCGCCCCATTGATACACCCCAACATCGTGGACATCCAGCCCTAACCAGTGACCCGTACGATGCATGTAAAAGGGTTTGTACTTTTCTTCTTTAATAACTTCTTCAATATCTCCGGTTAATAATCCCAAATCCAGCAATCCTTCAACTAGAACCCGCACCGCTGTTTCATGAACTTGTTGATAGGGGTTCTCAGGTTTGATCTGCTCAATAGCTGCAACCTGAGCTTGAAGCACCAACTCGTAGATAATTTTTTGTTCTGGAGTAAACCGACCGTCTACTGGAAAAGTTCGAGTGATATCAGCGTTGTAATACTGATAGGAACAGCCTGCATCAATCAGGAGTAACTCTCCAGATTGCATCTGCCGTTGATTTTCAATGTAGTGCAAAATACAGGCATTTGCCCCCGAAGCCACAATTGACGGGTAGGCTGCTGTACCGCCCTGGGACTGAAAAATATATTCGATTTCGGCCTGAATTTCATATTCACAAAGTCCAGGTCGGGTAAACTCCCTGGCATGGTTATGGGCTTTGACTGAAATTTCTGCCGCTCGTCGCATCAGGGCTAGTTCTGACTGACTTTTAACCAGGCGAAACGGATGTAAAATTGTTCCTACATCCTGAATTGCAATTGGGCCAGTGCCATTTTTAGGATAAACCCGCAGTAGTTGTTGCCAGTGACGGATAACCTGATGATTAAACCCGATATCCCGACCAAACCGGTAGTAGATTCGGTCTGCTTTTTGCAAGTATTGGGGCAATTTTTCATCGAGTTCAGCAATGGGATAAGCCTCATCGGCTCCATAAACTGCCTTGGCTTGATCAACCCCAACCCGATAGCCTGACCAGGTTTCTTTTTCCGGGTCTTTGGGTTGCACGAATAAAATAAATCGGTGTTCTTCATGGTGGGGGGCAAACACCGCCACAGCATCCGCTTCGTTAAATCCTGTTAAATAAAAGAAATCACTGTCCTGACGAAAGGCATACTCGACATCGTTGTGCATCACGGCCATTGCCGCACTTTTGAAGATGGCTGTTCCTGTACCGATCTTCTCCATGAATTGCTGACGACGGTGTTGATATTCTGCAAAGCTTGTCATGGGTTCATTTGTCATGGATTCAATTGAATTCTCCGGCTGTGACATCCTCCCGACGCTCACCCTAACAGGTAGAGCGCGGGCTTCCCTTCCTCACGGTTGGGGTTTCCTGCTTCATCGGGGTTCCCAGGAAACCTTCCTCCACAGGCAGTATCGCCGACTGCCCATCGGCTACAGGTATCAGACCCCGTTGCATCACCCCTGGCGCGGCAGCAACATCTCGGTCAGTCCTATATCCACATTCGCTGCAATGATGCACCCGTTCAGCGCGAGACTTATAGCTCCCGAACCCCCCAAAAGTTAAACATCTAAACATTAAACATCTAAACATAATAAAAGACATTCAAATCATTCAAACTCAAACCCGTTACTCCAGAGATAACGCCGATTAAGTCAGCATCAACTTGAATTTGAGTACTTCTCCCAACCACCTGAAGTTGATAGGTTTCACCCCCGTGGAGTTGGATTTTGTCGGTGCCAACAACCAGGTCTAGAATCCGAGCAAAATCAAGGGTGCCCTGACCCAGATAATAAGCCCGGGTTGAGTCCCCCAAAACAAATAAATCAGCCCCCCCTTGACCCTGAAGTGTATCCTGTTCATTGACTCCAGCGATGTTGCCGTTCGTACCAATCAGGGTATCTGCCCCATTGCCTCCCCGCAGCGATCGCTGCCCCCATCCCCGATCAATTGATCGTCACCATCGTTACCGCTCAAGGTGTCGGCGTTCCCTCCCCCTGAAAGGCTATCGTCACCGCTTCCTCCATTCAGCTGATCATCTCCTGCGGCTCCAAACAGTTGATCATTCCCGGCATCCCCTTGGAGTTTATCGTTTTGGGGGCCACCGTTCAGATTGTCGTCCCCCGCCTGTCCGTAGAGTGTATCTTCCCCATCATTGCCTCGAATCACATCGTTGCCTGCCAAACCTCGAATTAAATTATTGCTGGCATTTCCCTGCAATACATCATCTCTATTGGTTTCTGGAGAAGCCACTAACTTTCTCACTTTGCCGTCTGATTTAGAGGTGACGTAAATCTCCCCCGTGGCATCTACCCCAAAGCGCACATCCGAACGGGGCAAACCCAGAATATCTAAGAATGATTCCTGAACATTGCCATCATAAAGTCTTAGTTCTTGCAAAGTCCCCTGGGAACCGTTCACCAGTTGATTTACGGGCCCATGAAAAAATCGACCATCATTGCCGAAGTCCCCAAATACATACTGACCCCGCAATGCAGGAATGGCTGCACCGCGATAGACAAAGCCCCCGGCGATCGCAAATCCGTAAAATCCTACCGCATCAGCGGGGCGATCATGGTCGTATTGAGCCACGGGATAGGTATAGCCAAAGTCAGCATCATTGGCTGGCAATTCAAAGAGAACATTTTCATCCGTATCCTCAATCACAAAGGTGCCTTCCCGGTTACCCCAACCGTAATTGGCTCCTGGAATTCCTAGATTAATCTCTTCAATAAACGCCTGACCAATATCCACAAACAACATTTTGCCCTCCCCTCTAGTGTCCCAACTGATGCGCTGGGGATTGCGAACTCCGTAGGCCCAAATTTCTCCTAATGTATTGGGGTTGCCATCCTCGACAAAGGGATTATCTGCGGGAATACCATATTGTCCATTGGTACCGTTATTCCCCAAGGGATCAATCCGCAGAATTTTACCCAAGGGCACATTCAAGTCTTGGCCATTGTCGAGGGGATCCGTATTGCTGACTGGAAAGCCGTCACTCCCCCCATCCGCTACCCCCATGTATAACAATCCATAGTCTGGGTCTCCGGGTTCAACGTTGGGATTGAAAGCTATTTCCCCCATATTATGGTCGGGATAGGGCTGTTCGACTCGGAGGACTTCCCGTACCGTGCCAGAAAATATATCAGCGGTAGGATCCGTAGCGGTCCATTCCCGAACTACTTCATGGTGTGAACTGGCAATGATATTGCCATTGCGATTGATAATTGGCTTGGTAACCGGAAAGTCAGGTGTGCCGGTATTTTTATTTTCTGAATTGATGGTATAAAAAATCCCATTATTGGCAAAGTCCGGATGAAAAGCAAAATAGGAAAAACCCTGCTGGCTGGTATTATCGCGAAACCCAGTGCCCACCTGGCTTTTTAGATCTAGATAGGGACTGACTACACCGTTGTCAATCAGGTAGAGCGTGCCCCGCATATCATTCACGAACAGGCGATCGCTGCCGTCTGGAGCATCAACAAGCTGGTTTAACCGTGCAGCCAGATTATTGCCACTGCCACTATTGGGAATTTGGGCCACTTCTTCAAGTTGGACGGACAACCTGGAAAGGGCGATGGGAGTGGGTAGGGGATTCTCTGTAATTGGTAAACTTTCCATGTATAAAATCGGGGGGTGGGGGTTTGGGTACTTAAAATCTACCCTGAAGCTTGCCTGATTCCGTAAAGTTTAATCTTTAATCTTTAATTTCTAATTTTTAATCTGTTTCTCGTTATACTATTTCTCAAATAAGTTTTCTTACTCAAAGTAGAGTCGCCATCTTGACTGTTGTTCAGCAGATAGGCCCCAGGTATTCGATAGAGAGACCTCAGCGGTAGAACAGCCATCTCAATAGTAGTTTTTAGTAGTTTTTAGTTGGGTGGCCCAAAGTTGTAGCTCAGAAATATCTCTCCAAATGGCTTACAAATGGCTTATTTTGTCCATGGGAGTGAAAATCGCTATGGACAGTTGATGGGGCTCAGGCCATGTGGCCCATAACCATGAACGCTGTTTTACAAAGATTTGGTGATAGTCTATCTAGTGAGCGATCTATGGTTTCTGAAATTTACCAATGACTCTTCAGACTTTGGCCGGAAAAAGCTTCCCCTTAGGGGCAGTAGTCTATCCAGATGGGGTGAATTTCTGTGTATTCTCCAAGACTTGTAGTGCCCTCGAATTGTTGTTGTTCGATGTTTCTGAGGCCCCCTACCCTGTTCATGTGATTCCCTTCGATCCAGCGATTAATCGAACCTTTTATTACTGGCATATTTTTATGCCGGGGTTAAAGGCGGGACAGATCTATGGTTACCGGGCTGATGGGATTTACCTGCCGGAAGCGGGCTATCGATTTGATCGGGAGAAGGTGCTACTTGACCCCTACGCCAAGGCTGTAGTCAACGATGAAAACTACTCGCGAGAGGCGGCCTCTTGCCCTGGAGACAACTGCGCCCAAGCCCTGAAAAGTGTAGTGGTTGACCCAACAACCTATGACTGGGAGGGGGATTTACCGCTACAAATTCCTTACGCCCGCACGATTATTTATGAATTGCACGTGGGCGGCTTTACCCGTCACCAGAGTTCGGGTCTGTCTCCTACGAAGCGAGGCACCTACGCCGGATTGGTCGAAAAAATTCCCTACCTCAGAGATCTAGGTATTACTGCCGTTGAACTGTTGCCGATTCATCAGTTTGACGAACAGGATGCCGTTCCCCCTTTAAGAAATTACTGGGGCTATAGCACGATTGCTTTTTTTGCCCCCCATCGAGCCTACAGTTCTCGGCGCGATTCTTTGGGGCCTGTCGATGAATTTCGTGATATGGTCAAGGCTTTTCACAAAGCCGGAATTGAGGTGATTTTAGATGTGGTGTTCAACCACACGGCGGAGGGCAATGAGAATGGCCCTACTCTCTCCTTTCGAGGTTTGGATAACTTCATGTATTACATTCTCGAAGATCAGCCAGAATACTACAGCAATTATACCGGCTGTGGCAATACCGTCAAAGCCAACCATGAGATAGCTGGTCAGATGATCGTAGATGCTCTGAAGTACTGGGTTTCGGAGATGCACGTGGATGGGTTTCGGTTTGACCTAGCTTCGATCTTTTCCCGGGACAAGTATGGCCATCCCATCGATGATCCACCCATTTTATGGATTATTAAATCTGATCCGGTGCTGGCGGGAACCAAGCTGATTGCCGAAGCCTGGGATGCCGGAGGACTCTATCAAGTGGGGTCAATTGCTGGCGATCGCTTTGCGGAATGGAATGGTCAATACCGCGATGATGTTCGGGGCTTTTTTAGAGGGGATCCGGGTAAAACCATCCCGATGGCCAATCGGATTATGGGCAGTCCGGATATCTATCCCCATCCGGATCGAGAGATTCACTGTAGCGTTAATTTTATTACCTGCCATGATGGTTTTACATTAAATGACCTAGTCGCTTACAACCAAAAGCATAATCAGGCCAATGGCGAAGACAATCGGGATGGCTCTGACCACAATATTAGTTGGAACTGCGGCCAGGAGGGAGAAACCATTGAACCTGCCGTTGAAGCATTGCGGCTGAAGCAAATTAAGAACTTTTGGACTGTTTTGTTTCTTTCCCAGGGCACGCCGATGATCTTAATGGGGGATGAGGTACGGCGCACCCAACGGGGCAACAACAATGGCTACTGTCAGGACAATGATTTGAGCTGGTTTGACTGGAGTGCCATCAGCCAGAATGCTGAGGTATTTCGCTTTATTAAGGGGCTGATCCGGTTTACCCAGGAACATCACATCTTTCGGATTGATGCGGTACTCGAAACCGATCCGAACAGCGCTCAGCCGAATATTAGCTGGTATGGCACTCAACTGGGGGTTCCCGGTTGGGAATTTGACTCCCGCTGTCTGGCCTTTTACCTGCGCCATCCTGAGGCTGATGAAACTCTTTACGCCATGGTGAATGCCTATTGGGAACCTTTAACATTTGATCTGCCGCCGCTAGATTCTGGGAAATCCTGGCATCGAATTGTGGACACCGATCTGGCTCCTCCCAATGATTTCTCAGATGTCAAGATTGCAACGGCAGTGTATGGCAAGCGCTATCGGGTGAATGCCCGTTCCTCCGTAGTCCTGATGGCAAAATCACGGGACTAGACACTAATCCTGACCCAATAGTACACAAAAGTTAATCTGCCGTTTGATGGGTAAGCTCTGTCTCTAGGCAGATTTGGCAGATTTTGGAAAAATTAGCTATTGAGAAATATTGGCACTTAAGCTATGGTAGAAACGTGGAGTTTCAGATAGTCAGTAATGACTCTTCTCTAATAAGTAGATGGTTGTAATTAATTATCAAATAGAAGGGGGGTCTGGGGCAGTGCCCCAGGAAGGGGGCACTGCCCCCTTCAAC